>CAZPLW010000019.1:0-30616 GCA_964587315.1 uncultured Lysobacter sp. | reverse complement strand
CGAGAAGCAGCACTACCAACGACTCAAGAATGTCGACTGAATTGGGGGCGATTCACAGGTCGCTACTGCTTAATCCAGCGATAGATCTCGAGAGCGAATCGCCTGAAACACAATGCCATTATCGCGGCGTAGGCGACTGCTCCACAAAGAATTGAGATCGTTAACTCAATCGCATTGTTTTGGAAACCCAATCTTGTCCGCATGAGCGATACGCACAGAACCATGAAGGCCGTAGAGATCACTGGCGGCACAAACATTGTCAGATACTGCGACAGTCGAAGGTCTAGCGCGCGCAGTGCAGTGATCACGCATACAGAGTACAGCGCCGGATAGACAACCAGCCATGCAACCGCTACACCAACAATGCCGGCCAGTGTACCGGCGAAAGCGAAGGCGGCAGGCAGTACTACCAGCGTCGCAATTGCAACCCTCATCGAAGTTCGAGCATTGTTCGTAACCTGAAGAATCTGTCCGACCGGGGCAAACACCGAAGATACCGCCGAAAACGCCAGTAACAGCTGCATCGTATGCACGGATGCTAACCACTGCGGACCAAGTACAACCTTCACAACCAAGTCTGCCACGACGGCCAACCCAAACACCATTGGAAAAAGCAGGAAAGCTAGAAGCTGAGTAATTCTACAAAAGTGAAGCGTCAACTTTTGCAACGAGCTTTGAATTGATGCGAAGAATGGCTGGGAAGCAGCGGTGATCACGTTCCCAAGCTTTTCGCCTGGCAACGATGCAATCGTCCACGCCATCGTGTACTGCCCAAGCAGTTCCCCCGGGTAAAGCCGACCCACGACAAAGAAATCGCTATTCTTGTACGTCATCCAAGCTAGGCGGGCCGTCACAACCTCGAATGCGAAACGAAGAGATTGGCGAATTTCCTGGAAATGTGGTTGTACAAAACCCAGCGGACATCGATGAAGAACCAGAGCTGTAGCAGCGGCCGCACCGACCACATAACCGATTACCAAGGCCCACATTCCGGCCCCTGAAAGCGCCAAGACTAGTACTGTCAGGGACGTCCCTACCTGCTTCACAAATTCGACCGCTGCCAGCAGCCGATAGTTGAGGCGCTTGGTGATCAACGCAACAGGCACCGCTCGTACGCCTTCCGCCAAGACGGCTACCGACAATACTCGTAGCGCATCGACAAGGCGGGAGTCGAAAAATGCTACCGCCGCAATTGGGGCCGCAACCAACATGACGACAGCCATGAGCATCGACAGTCCTACCGCAACCGAATGCAGCTGCGACACCTGCCCATCCGAAAGATCCTGCTTCGTTATTACAGCAGTGCCGATGGCGAATTCGGCGACCACTGCCAAAATTGCAAATATCGCTAGCGCCAATGTCGCGATGCCGTAGTCGATAGGCGCGACAAGTCGGACAACAAAAAGCGTTGCGGTCCACGACAAACCCTGTGCGACCCACCGGGCTGAACCTATCCACGCCATTCCGCGGAGTAAATTCCGATCGTCGTCAGAACTCTGTTGCTGGGCAGGTTTCACCAGAGATGCCTCGAAATCTGCACATCGTCGACCAAGAAGGGTGGAAGCTGCGACAAAGGGGGGTCACGGCTTGTGCAATCTCTCGCACGCTGTTCCGGGGAACGCATTCTGCAACGCATCAATCGGGAGAACTCTTGCAGAAGACGCGGCAGGGCATTTAACAGCGTCACCACAAAAATACAGGGATCATTACGGTAATTTAGCAATCAATCGTCGTGCCAAGTCCCGCTTATCGTCAGTTATGCGGAAGTTGCAGTTCGTAGCGCGCTGCTCAGAAACGCAGCTGAACTTTTTCGCCAAGAGGCCAGCGCCACATCGCTGGAACTAAAATCAACGACTGGAACCCTTCCCAATTCTTGCGAATCGATACCATATAGCTGATCGGAAAGACCTAGACGGCCAAGTAAACTCTCCATACGCGAGAAAGTCGCAGCTTCCGCTGCATCTTTGTAGCGGCGAAACGTACAAAAAGGCCTCTTGAATATCACCGAAAATACTGTGCCATGGAATGAGTCGGTAAAAACCGCCTGGGCGTTCCGAACCGCGCCGAGAAACTCGCGCGGACCGACGTCAAAAGCCTTGTGATATTGCCCTGAAGAATCCAAGACATCGACGGCGTCAAAAGGAAGAACTACAGTTTGTGCATTAAGCGCCGCGGCAGCTCGCATGGCGGCCGAACGAATGTAGCTGTCACCCGAAAGCGCGTAAACCAGAACGTAGCGCTCGGGCAACTCCGGAACAGTAGCCAAGCTACTCCATTGCGCGCTATCCAAAAGCAATGTCGGGTCAACCACCCACTCGGCCTCGCGATCGCAGATGGCGCGAATGATCTCCGCACCCTGCCGTTCCCGAACAGACAAGTACCGTATACCTGAAACGCCAGTCTTCAACCATTCCAAGGCAGAGTCGGGGACCTGCGAAACTCCTATACTTGGCGCATACGCAATTCGTTGCTCCGGCTTAGCAAAAGCTAAGAAATACACCCAATCACCTGCATGCCCAAGCGGACTCCAAACTTGATCGCTTCCTACGACGAATGCTGCGTGACCTGGAGGCCTGTCAATGAGATCTTGCAGTGAGTTGTATTTGGAAATGCCCAGATGTATGAACTCGTTTTCGAAACGAGCAGACAATTCCGTACGCATTCTCGCCTTCAATCGAAGCGAACGCTGCAAGATTCGTGCAGGTATTGCGGAAAACAGCAGCCACGGCTGTGTCGCTATGCGGCAAACTCGATCGAGCAGCGAGAGGGGAGTCGGCTCTGACGGCGTGTAATCGAGAACCTCGCAGCTGAAACCAGCTGCCTCGATAGAAGTCTGCAATGCATACAACTGCAACTGACTTCCGTAGTTGAAGTAGCGAGGCAACGAAACGAGGCCAATTTTCTTCACGAGTTTGTGCAATCCAAATATCCCAAATTAAGTGTCAAGTAGCGGCGCAGCGGCTATCACTACACCGCACCTCCTGGCGCTTGCCGTGTGCTGTTTTGTGTCTGACTAACGACGATTTCGCAGAATCCCTGCCTAACCTACAGGCTTGGACGATGCCTCGCCTTTACAACTCACTTCAATTGCCACGCAGACGCACATGTGAATGAAAATCTTGCACTTGTATCCACAAATCGGGAGGCTTCTAGATAACACTCGAAAAATCAGTGAGATTTGTCACACCACGCTCAAGTCTGGAGCGAAATAACGGACAAGGTCCAAGAGAATTGATCCAGATTGGGATATTGTTCTGCGCAAAATTGAATCGCTTGCACATTTTCGATCATCGTCAGCGTTCGTTTCGGGCGACGAAAAATTTCGCATGTTATTTTTGCTTGACCAATTCCAATCCCAAAGACCAAGGTTCACCTGATCATGTCGTCACTTGTCTCGGTCGTGATTCCGACCTTCAATTACGGGCGTTTCCTCGGACAGGCTATTGAAAGTGTGCTGTCGCAAACCTACTCTCCGATCGAATGCATTGTGGTAGACAACGGGTCTACCGATAACACACCTACGGTACTGGCAGGGTATCAAGGGCGCGTACAGGTTATTACACAGGCAAATCTAGGGCCATCAGTCGCTCGAAATACAGGGATATCGGCCGCTTCAGGTGACTACGTAGCGTTTCTGGATGCCGATGATTGGTGGGAGCGTAACAAGGTCGCTATTCAAATGCGATTTCTTGAACTGAACACTCAAATCGACGCAGTTGGGTGTGGTGAACGACACGTGAATGAAGATGGAAGAGTAATTACAGAATCAATACCCACGCCGCTTACCAATGATAAAGAAGAGAACGTGCGCGCCGTGGCAATTCGCCGAAGGTGGGTCGCAGGAACTACGTCAGGAGTTCTTATGCGAAAGCGCGTGTTCGAGTCTATCGGAGTGTTTGATGAAAACTTGATTGGCGCAGAAGACTACGACATGTGGCTCCGATTAGTATCTCAACATCAAGTACATAACCTACCGGATATCCTGCTTAATAGGCGCATACACAATGGTGGATTTGCTCGAAATGCCGCGATGCTTGAAGAAAGAGCATGGCATGTTTACCGGAAGGCCATTAAGCAATGGCCTGTCATACTGGATAAAAGATTACGACGACAGATGCGCGCCTTAATCCTAGCCGATTCAGGTGATGAGTATAACGGGGCGAGTAACTGGGAAATGGCAATTCGCCGTTATATCTCGTCGCTTAGAGAGTGGCCTTTTGATTCCCGCCGCTGGAAAGTCCTTGTCGTTGTAACCATCAAGTCTTGGGGATATAAACGATCATCTTCAGGAACGCATTCCCGATAGACATCTGTAGTAGACGGGTGCAGACGACCATCCATCGCGATGGTCGCCTTAGATACAGTCCTGATGGCCGTGCGTCGTCGACAACCACGCCATGCGTTGATTCAATCGGCGGCAACTGCGTAGCGGCACTCCGAACGCGATTCTCGTCTGTACGTTCAAACCCGAAGCGGACACACGTCATATATCGCCGTCCCTGACTTGCGAAAGCCCGTCGATGATTTCGACGTCGCCTGACAGCGCGTAGGAATGCACTCCCACCAGCCCGTCCCCGGCCTTCGGTTCGACTTCGGCGACAACCGTTTCCCGATAACTGTCGACGCTCAATTCCAAGATCTCGTTCAGCACGAGCCTCTTGCCGTAGCGGATTGTGCCGTCTTGGCTTGGTCGGAATAGCCGACCCTTGTGACGAAAGATGGCGCCCCCGCCTCTCGCATTCCGGACGTCCGTGGAAAGCGGATTGGCGGGGTGGGCCGTCCAGTCGCCCGAAAGAGAGCGCGAAGAGTAAAGCCAGAGTTGGACGGCATTGCCACGGAGGTCGATCCGCGTCACGAACAGCCAGTAATAGCCGTCCTCTACCCAGAGGGTCGAGTCCACCGCATTCGCCTCTAGCAGGCAGCGCACGAACTGCCATTCGCCTGGAAACCGGCGGGCTGCGTAAAGTTCGATGCGACCCGACTTTGCCGATTCGGGGATCATGTACCACGTGCCTGAGTCCCGGAATACGCAGGGGTACGAGAGATGGTACGGGCGGCTCAACGCTTCGCGGCTGTCGCCGAGATCCTGTCCTCGCATCTCGGCAAAGCGGATCGTGCCCATCTGTCGCTTGTAATCATAGTCCTCGAAGAAGACCCAGCGATGGCCCGCTTCCTCCGCGATGAACGGATCCGCGAAATAGTGACCTTGCGGCGATTCTATCCAGTGAAAGGACTTCAGATCGCCCCGAACATCCTCTACAAGGGGGGTCTTCGTCGTCCGGATCCCCAGACGCCAATGCAACGTTTGGGGCCGATTCGTCAGACGCCTTAGGACGGCGCGCAAAGCCCGGCGCGCAAACCAGTGCCCCATCTCACCGTTGGACGGTAACCGGTAAATGTCCTTGCGGCCCTGATAGGGAAGCGAAGGGAAGTTTTGCTTCTGAAGAAGTTCCCAGCCGTAGAGATGCAACTCGCGCAGTTTCTGGATCAGGAAGCTGGACGAGCCCCAGTAGGGACGCACGCGGTTTCGCGCCTGGGAACTGCCCAACTCCGTCGCGAACACGCCCTTGCAGAGGACCTTCCCGTCGTCGAGCCTGCCCGTGAGAACCTGCAGGACGGCGCCGGAACAAGGGTTTTCCTCGACCAACTCCCAGAAATAGGCGGGACCACCCCGATAGAACTGGTTGTCCCCGTGGTGGTACGACCAGCAGCCATAGCGCGCTGCCGATAGCACATCGCCGCCCAGAATCGTGAAGCCGAAGCGCACCAGCACGTCGAGGTTCTCGGCCCGAATTACCTGCAGGTCCGGTTCCTCGAATCGTTGGACGAATCGCTTGGCGACGGGCCTTACGCGGATCGTCCTCACGCCCGCAAGACGATCCGCGCAGTCGACAAGTACCAGCGGATCAGTCGCCGGATCGGATTTGCGGGCATCCCATCGCTGGTAGAGCCCATACAGAATATTGCGACGACGTTCGTGGTCCGCGAGCAAGGTCGCTGCTCTTTTCAAGAGTGAACGATTCGCGTCCGGCAGCGGCTTCGGCGCCGCAGCAATTGGAGTTGCCGAATCGTCCAGGACGGCCAGTTCTATCGTCACAAAATTGCTCGCAAGCATCTGGTCGATGATTTCCGCGACCCATCGCGGCACCTGGAATCCGTTCATGAGCAACCCGATGCGCAGGCGTGGTCTGTCGGATGTGGAATTCAGGAGGAACTTGGCATCCATTCTCGAATGATCTTGAAGAGGGGTCGCGCGTACGATTCCCCGATTAGAGTGCTCTCTCCACTCTCAAAGATACAATACTTGGCAAAGATGGCGCAGCCGCCAAGGAGCGACCTGCGTCCGGCTGCCAAGACCGCCGTCGGCGAACTCGACGTGAACCCGCCCGCGATGCCCACAACGCTCCATCTGGCGACATACTCCTTTCCGCCTGAAAGCATGAGAGGGGCCGCGCGCCCCTACCGATTGATCCGGTACCTGCCTAACAAGGACTCACCACGGTGATCGTCACGCCACGCCGCAGCCGCAGGACCTACCCGAAATCGTGTTTGTCCGTGGTGGCGCGCGCGACAGCCCGAGGCAATCATGGTCCTGGCAACTCGAGCGCTTTGCGCGAAAGACGATCCTGCTCGGAGAATTGGGTCTCACGTGGAGCCGCAAGGCCGCCACTACCTGCGCAGCCCTTGTCCCGCCGGACGGGCGAACCGTGATCCCCTCGACATCGCCGCCTTCCAGCTCACACTTCGCTGCGAGGCGCGTCGCCGAGAAGGCAGGCATACCCTGGATTTCCGACTTTCGCGATCCAATGTACATCGGGGATCCGGGCATCCTTCGCGTGCTCCCGCGAATCGAATTCCGCCTGGTAAGGGCCGCCGACGCGGTCATCGCGAACACCGATCGCGCCGCCGAGGACCTCAGGCGCCGCTACCCTGACGCAAGCGACAAGCTGAACGTTATCTGGAACGGCTTCGATCTGGCCGAGACGATCCGCGCCACACCGCAGGCTGCTTGAGGCTTCCGACAACTCGTGCACGTCGGCGAGATCTACCGCGGGCGGCTTCCCGATCCCATCATCACGTGGGTGCGCCGTCTCTTCACGGCAGGTGCGATCGGTCGAGACAGCCTTCGCCTCTCACTCATCGGCCCCTCGATAGAGAGCGAGATTCTCGACATCGCAGTGCTGCGTAAGTTGGTGGTAAACGGCACGATCCATTACGTACCTCATCGCGTGCCGCAGGAGGAAGCGCGCCGGGTCGCCTGCCAGGCCGAAAGGCTCCCGCTCCTGCAACCGCAGAGTGACACGCAGGTGCCCGCAAAGCATTTCGAGTACATCCGCATCGGTCGGCACGTGCTGGCCAACGTGCGCCGGGACTTGCCTTCGGAACGCATTCTCGAACTGCGCGGAATTCGCCATCGCGTCATCTACACGGACGATAGTCCCGACGAGGTCGATGCAAAGCTGATCGAGTTTCTCAGACTTACAATGGATCCGATTGCTCCCAGCCACGCCTTCGAGGAACGGTTTGACGCACGCAGCCAAGCCCGAATCCTCGCAGCCCTCGAAAGTACGTAGCTGATATCCAGTGGCGCACTTAGGCGGCGAGACGCATCGCGCACAGAAAGTTGCATCTGAAACCGACAACGGCCAGCAACTGCCGGCGGCGGGGCGCGCCCGCAGAACAGTGCGAGCCTCCGTTGGACTGGCCCGTGAGTTCGCCTTCGAGAGAGTTCCGTCCCTGTCCGCTGTTCCGCGCACGCGATAATCGTCGACACGTCGATCCACCAGAAGGCGTTCATCATGGTATTGCTCGCCTGCCGGAAGCGGGGGCATGCTCACCGGAGCAACTTCCGACTTGCATCCAGCTCTTTTCCCACAGCTTGCGGGAACAGCGATCTGTGGCGCTTCTCGCCGCTGCGGGACGAGCCCGTTTTGGAAGACTCGAACTTCGGCAGCGGCCGCCTTCACAAGAACGCAAGCGGGGCATCACACATCAAAGCCATTTCGCGGGGCTGCTGGCTCCTCAAGATTTGCTTACGCCACTTGGACACCCAATGGTCATCATCTAGACTGCGATGTGACAGCCACGAGGCGTGCGTGCCCGCAGTGATAATTCGATCGCGTCCCAATGGAGCAGACTCTTGACGCAAGTCCACGAATCGACGAATCCGAATAAGATGGGCAGCGTGCTGGCCGTCGGCGGCCTGTGTGTCTACACCCTCACCTTTGTAACTACCCGCCTACCGCTTGCCGACGTCGGCATCGCCATTGCCGCGCTCGGTGTGCTCCTTCAAGCGAGCAGTTTCCGGTTTCCGGCGCCCTTGTGGCTTTTCATCGCGTATATCGCCTGGTCCTTCGCCGGCTCCTTCGGCTCGTCGTTCCCCGATACGGTCTTATCACTAGTGATGGACCAGCTGAAGTTGCTGTGCGTGATGATTATCATCGCCAACGTCCTTCGCACCGAGGGCCAGATCCGCTTCTTCCTCTTCTTCTATCTCGCTTGCTTCATGGCGTACCCGGGCCGCGGGACGATCATCAACTATATGATCGGCAATACCCTCATGGGCAGGGCAGTCGGAAACGCGCTATATGCCAACCCGAACGAGCTCGCGACCCAGACCCTCTTCGCACTGGGAGTTTCGCTGGGGCTCGCTATTTGCTCCGCCCGGCAACCCATCGTACGCACCCTTTGCTTCGCGAGCGCCTTGGTGCTGCTCGTCATCATCCTGCTCACACAGTCACGCGGCGCCGTGATCGGGCTTGCACTCAGCATGGCGCCCGTGCTTCTCGCTATCGGCTGGCGCCAGCCTGGCCGTATGGTTGCCTCGGCCATGCTGCTTGGGATCGTGTTTAGTATTGCCGTTCCCTCCAACGTGTGGAATCGCCTTTCGGGCATCGGAAAGCTCGCGAACACGGAGACGATTGCGGAGGCCGACATCGAGGGTTCCGCTGCGGAGCGCTACGCCATATACCAAGTTGCCCTCAAGATAGCAAAAGACAACGCGATTCTCGGGGTAGGCCTCGGCAACTATGGCGAGGCAAACGCTCGCTACGCCCCCGAATTAGGCAAGAAGGACACCCACAATACCTACCTAAACCTCGCCGCGGAAGTCGGCGTGCCCGGCTTGCTGCTCTGGTGCCTTTTGGTAGGATCAATACTTGTCAATGCCTACCGAGAACGGCGACGAAGGGACGGTGACTCGCTCGCTATCCTGCAATCCTGGGTTGAGCGCGCTCTGTGGGCATACCTAGTAGCTGCACTGTTCGGAAGCTACTCGAAAATCAACGTCCTATACGTGATGCTCGCGTTGATATGGTGCTCGACCTCTGCCTTGAGGGCCACCGCGGCGCAGACTACGCCGAGATTTCCCCGTCCCGGCTTTGCTTAAGTACGAGGTAGGACATTCGACGATGGGTTTGAGACGCAAAACCCTTCCACGGTGATGGCGAGGGTGGCCACGAGTTATAGACCCAGTCAAGTAAGGCTTATGGGCTCAGAAGCGCCGGATTCCCAGTTCAAAACCGTCCGCAGACTGGGAGGAAGTAAGACCAATATGCGCAACTGTTCATCCGCCAGAAGGCTGGCGAGGTTGCTTGGCGGCACGGGTGCGATCCAGCGAAAAGGGTCGTTCGACAAAGAGAAATAGTAGCGCAGTCGGCACGAGTGTTAGAAGGAACATGAGCGGCAGCAGCAACCAGAAGAGCCATGTGCCGAGATCATAGGCAGGATCAAGAAATTGCCTGAGGAAATGGAAGGCACCTTTGAGCGCGAGCCCGTGGAGTAGGTAGTACGAATAGCTCATGTTTCCCAGCCATCGAAGCGGCGTGCACGAAAAGGCGCGGCCGAACCAACCGATTGGCTCCCGGAAGCATGCGAGGCAGACCACGAAGAATGTGACACAAAGGACGGCGATCCTAAACGTGTTGCCGGCATGCCCGGTGAGCGGTACAAGTGCTCCAGCAAGGCCCACAATCAGCGCGGTGAGGCCCACAGCACTTCCGGGAGTCTGCACGCTCGGCTTCCCCATGGCCTCGTAAAGTAGGATTCCGGACACGAACATCAACATGCTGAAGTGTCCACCTCGAATGGCCATGCCTATGGCGAGGGCAATTGAAACCAGCAGGAAAAATGTTATTCGCCACGTTGACGTGCGGTCGCGTAAACCCAACGCCTCAATGACTATTGGAATCGCGAGGTAGTAGAACATCTCGTAACTTAGTGACCAGGCGACCGTGATCATTGGTCGGATGTCAAATAGCCCGGGCAGCAGGAGAAAGTTCTGTGCGAGGTACATCGCCGCCGCCACAGGCTCGGCCGGGATCTTGCTCTCCGCCGGAAAGACGAACGAGAGGACGATGTAGAGCGAGAAGACGGCGATGAAGGCTGGGTAGATGCGCTCGATGCGCCGGGCCATGAAGCGGCCGAAGGGATGCGCACGGGCCAGTAGCGAGCCGTAGATCAGGTAGCCCGAAAGGACGAAGAACAGATCGACCCCGGTGAAACCGATGTTGAGCAGTGCCTTGTTGAAGGAGCGGAACTCCGGGGTGTCCGAGATCCAGGGCTCTACCAGCGTAGCGTAGTGCACGAGGAAGACGAGGAACACCGCGAAGCCCCGAAGGCCTTCCATCGGGCGCACGTTCTGCCCCTCGCCGCCCCGCGACAGCTCGAAGCGCTCGGACAGCCACGCGACGGGATTCATTCGCCCGGGCCCGGCAACGGCGGCACGGCGTCGCCGTCGATCGCCTGCCGCATCCAGAGTTCGAGGTTGACGAGCGACCACAGGCGCTGCGCGTGGTCGCGCCCGGCCGCGTGTTCCGCGACCAGCTGGCGTGCCGCATTCCGGTCGACGAGGCCGCGCGCCATCGCCCGCTCCCCCAGCACGCAATCGTCGACGATGTGGCGGTACTCGCCGCGGAACCACGCGCCGACGGGGACGGGGAATCCCATCTTGGGCCGCTCGAGGATCTCGCGCGGCAGGATGTCCCGCATCGCCTCGCGCAGCACGCGCTTGGTCGTCCAGCCGTCCAGCTTCAGGCGCTCGGGCAGGCGAAGGCTGAACTCGACGAGATCTCGGTCCAGAAACGGCACGCGGCTCTCCAGCGAGGCGGCCATGCTCATCTGGTCCTGTTTCATGAGCAATTCCTGCAGGTACGTCTTCAGGTCGGCGTACAGCAGCCGGTCGAGCAGCGTGCGGGCGTCCGAGCCCTCGAACTGCGCGCGCACCGCGCGGTAGGGATCGGGGTCCCCGATGCCCGCCTTCGCGGCGGGCGTGAGGAGCCGGTCCTGCATGGCGCGCGGGAAGACCGCGAAATTGTCGAAGTAGAGCTGGTCGATCGTCGCGTCGCGGAAAAGGAACGTGCGGCCGAGCTTGTCCGCGAGCCCCGCGGGCGCGACGCTTCCGATCGCGCCTTGCACGAGTCGCCGGAGCGGCCCCGGCACGATCGATTGGTAGCGAGCGCCCCACGCGAGATTGCGCACCGTTTTGCCGTAGCGGCCGTAGCCCGCCAGCAGCTCGTCGCTCCCCTCCCCCGTCAGCACGACCTTCACGTGCCTCACGGCGAGCGCCGAGACGAAGTAGAGCGGGATGCTCGCGAGGTGCCCGATGGGCTCGTCCTCGTGCCAGATGAGGCGCGGCAGCGCGTCGAAGTACTGCTTCGGCGAGACCACGATTTCGTGGTGGTCGGTGCCGAACGCGCGCGAGGCGAGGCGGGCGTACTCGAGCTCGTTGGCCTCGCGCTCGGCGAAGGCCACCGAGAAGGTCTTGATGGGCTCCTTCACGTGGCGCGCCATCATCGCCGCGATGGCCGACGAGTCGATGCCGCCCGAAAGGAATACGCCGAGGGGAACGTCCGCCATGAGGTGCGAGCGGACGGCCTCGTCGAATTTCGCGCCCCAGGCCCTGACGTACTGCGCGTCGGAATGGGGCGCCGCGCCGGGGACCGGCTCGAAGCTCGCGTCCCAGTAACGGCGCACCTGCAGCGCGCCCTCTTCCCACGTGAGGTAGTGCCCGGCCGGCAGGCGCTTCACGCCGCGGTAGAGCGTCTCCTCGCCCGAGGGCGCGTGGTTGGCCAGGTAGTCGGGCAGCGCGGCCGCGTTGAGCTCCGCCTTGAGGGCGTCCGCCGCGAGGATCGTCTTGATCTCGGATCCGAAGTGCAGCGTGCCGTCGTCCGCGTGGTGGTAGTAGAGCGGCTTGATGCCGAGCCGGTCGCGCGCCACGAGGAGCCGGCGACGGGACGGGTCCCACAGCGCGAACGCGAACATGCCAGAGAGATCCGCCAGCGCCTCGAGCCCCCGTTCCTCGTACAGGTGGACGATGGTCTCGGTGTCGCTGTGGTTCGCGTAGCGATGGCCCTTCGCGACGAGGCCCTCGCGCAGCGCCGCGTGGTTGTAGATCTCGCCGTTGAAGACGATGCGGATCGTGCCGTCCTCGTTCGTCATCGGCTGGTGGCCGCCCGAGACGTCGACGATCGACAGGCGCCGGTGGCCCAGCCCGATGCCCGCCTCCACGAACGCGCCCGCGTCGTCGGGTCCGCGGTGGGCGATGACGTCGCGCATGCGCTCGAGGCGTGCGGGATCCACGCGCCGGTTCAGGCGCGTCGGGATGGCGATGCCGCAGATTCCGCACATGGATCGTTCTTCCCGGTCAGTCCCGCAAGGCTTCGATGCGCGCCAATCTTCCGTCCCCGTTGACCCGGACCGTCTCGATTCCCGGCGGCGGCCTCACCGTCACCGGCATCGGGGGCGACACGTCGATCGAGAGCGTCCGCGCCTCGATCGACAGGGCCAGGTACGTCACCGGCGATTCGGCGCGAATCTCCAACGCGTCGATCGTGGCCGCCGATCCGTGGAGCAGCACGGCGCGCTCGACCGAGCCCGTCGCCGCCTCGCGCCGCACCCAGAGCCATTCGAAATCGTTCCGCGCGATGCCCGCGTCCGGCGCGGCCCCGGTCTTCCACAGGGCGACGTCGCGACGCGCCCCGATGGCGACGGCAAGGCCATGGCCCGCCACCGTCCCGCACGGCCCGATCCCGGGCTGCCCCGATGCTATCGCCCGCGGCACGAGCACGGCCAGCATCGGCGCCCCCTCGCCGGCTTTCACCTGAAACACGGCACGGGGCGCCTCCACGGCCGCGCCGAAGCACGAGGACACGGGCGCGAGTCCGAGATTCCACTCGCCCTTCCCGTCCGGATAGTGGATCGCGAGCGCGGCGCCGTCCTTGCGCAATTCGACGCCACCCGGGACGCGCTCGGCCAGGGCGCCCGGCGCCGCCTGGAAGACGACCTCGCCACGGTGCTCTCCGCGGCCCGCGAGGCGGTCCAGCAGGATCCAGTACTCGCGCGCGACGAACCAGAGCGCGCGGTGGTGGATGACGGGATCGGCGAGGCGAGCGTAGCCGTCGTGGCTGCCTTCGAAGAACGTGAAGTCAGGGTGGTCGTGCCAATGCACGAGCCGGCTGTCCGCCACGTGCGTCCACTGGAAGGGTCCGGCCGGCACCGAGGAAGAAAGGCCGTCGACCACCAGGGTGCTGTGGGCCGGCGACGAGCGGAAGCGGTCGCGCGCCTCGGGCGGGCTCGAGTAGGTGAACGTCCCGGGGTCGACCACCATCGTCATCCCGGCCGCCGCCACCTCGATCGCGAGCGAGTCCGCGTGCGCGTGGCCGCAGTTGAGGAAACCGTGCGGCCCGCAATCGACGAGAAGGTAGTGCGCATCGCGCTTCCATCCGCTTCGCATCACGAAATAGCCGCCATCGGGGAAGGCGCGCGAGCGGCCTTCGGGATCGCGCGGCCCGGCCCTCGCGAAGGCCGCCTCGGCCCGCGGCCCCAGGAGCCAGCGCGACTCTTCCGTGAGCTCGCCGGCGACGAGCCGGAAATCGCCGCGCCCCGTCATCGCCGCCCCGGTCGCGAGCACGGCCCGCCAGTCGTCCGGCGCCCGTTCCTCCAGCGCGGCCAGGCGCCCGCCGTCGTCATCGCCCACGAGCGGCCAGGTGCCGTCCGGTCTCGCGATCCACGCCAGGTGCTCGAGCAGCGCGACGTGACGCTCGCGCACGGATTTGGGCAGCGGATCGCCGTGGCACTCGGCCAGCAGGATGAAGTGCGTGTAGAAATCCGCCGTGTAGCGGTGGTACCACGTGGACTGCTCGAAGTAGACGCCGTCGGCGCGCACGTGCCGGTCCAGCTCCTCCAGCAGGATGCGCCGCCCGGTCTCGCGCCAGCGGCGCGCGTGCCGGAGCTCCGGCACGCAGGTGCCCAGGTAGTAGAGCCCGAGCGCCTCGCCCGTGAGATGCGTGTTGGGGCTCGTCCACGTCGAGAGGAATCGCTCGATGTGCAGGCCGTGCGCGTGCAGCGAGACACCGATCGCCTCGGCGGGCAGCGCGCGCCGCCCTGCGCCGGGCCCGAGCAGGGCGATGGCCCAGATCCAGCTGATCGCGCGGAAGGCGAGCTCGAGGCTGCTCGTCCAGTTGATGCCAAGCGCGGGCGGATTGGCCGCGATCCACGAGCCGAGGTGTTCGGCGACGGCATCGGCGTATCTCGGGTCGCCGAATCGCCGCCAGGCGCGCGCGAGCACCACCAGGTGCTGGTGGCGGTTGAGTTCCCAGACGACCTTCTTGTCCCCGCTCAGGTCCGTGGCGAGCGAATCCAGGCGCTTCCAGGGCAGGAGCGGCGCGCGCTTGCCATGGGTGGGCTCGAGGTGCCAGTCGACGGGGCGGCCGAAGTCGAGCCCCCGGAAGGCCAGCAGGTCGAAGCGGCCCTGCAGGGCCTGGTCGGCAAGGCGACGCAGTTCGGCTTCGTCGCGCGGCGGCGGATCGGTGCCGGTGTCCCCCTCGAGCCAGGTCGGAGGACGCTGCGAGAGGCGCGCGAGGGCATCCCCGGGAACGGCGCCGGCCAGGAACGACTCGCGCGGTGAAGGCGAAAGGCGCGCGCGGACGACGGCCAGCGACTCGGCGCAAGCCCAGGCGGCCTGTCGAAGTCGGTCCAGCAGTTCGGGGGGAGTGATTCGGCGCAAGTCGGGTCGTGGGACGTCGGTCAGTGGAACGCGAACCGCGCTCAGGTCTCGGGCCGGTGCAGCATCGTCCCTCGGGGGGCCAGCTGCGAATAGGCGTCCAGCCAGCCCTGTCTCACGCGGGGCCAAGTGTAACGCACGCACTCCTCGCGGGCGGCCCGGGTGATCCGGGCGAAGAGCGCCGGATCCTCGAGGATCCCGAGGGCCGCGGTCGCCAGCGCCTGCGGGTCCCCGCAGGGCACGAGACGCCCGGTGCGGCCGTCGTCGACGAGGTGGGGGATGCCGCCCGGCCGCGTGCTCACCACGGCCACGCCGCTCGCGAAGGCCTCGAGGATCGACACCGGCATGTTGTCGACGTCCGAGCCGTTCAGCCAGAAGTCGTGCGCGTCGTACAGCGCCGGCATGTCCTCCGGCCGCACGCGTCCGGCGAAGCGCACGTGACGCAGCGAGAGCGAGGCGGCCAGCGCGCGCAGCGAGGCGCCTTCCGGTCCGTCGCCCGCGACCGTGAGCATCGCCTCCGGCCGCTGCGCCTGGATGCGCGCGAACGCCCGCAGCACGCAGTCCACGCGGTAGTGCGACTCGAAGTTGCGGTTCGCAAGGAACGCGGGCGCCGGCACGACGCGCTCGCGGAAGCGGTAGGTCCCGAGCTCCACGGCATTGGGCACGACGTTCGCCGGCAGCCCGAAGCGCGCGAACACGTCGACGAGATAGGCCGAGGGCACGACGAGCCGGCTCGCCAGGCGCAGCGTGCGAACCGCGGACGGCCAGCGCGCCAGGTGGTCTTCCGCCTCGCCGCTGTGGTAGTTGAGGATGAGCGGCTTGCCCAGGCGCCGCGCGAAACGGATGGCCGGCGTGGGCGCGAGCACGAAGGACGTGTAGGACGCCGAGAACACGTGCGCGATGTCGCAGCGGCGCAGGGCCGCGTGCAGCTGGGCGCAGTAGAGGGCGAAGGTCGGCAGCGTCCGCACGAAGCGCAGGCGCTGCAGCGGGCGCAGGAGCCCGGGCAGGCGCGGGGCGATCGGCTGGAACGCCATGTCCACCGCGGGCTCGTTCCGCATGCGCGCCAGGATGAGAGCCGCCTGCGCCGACTGGCCGCCGATCGTGTCGAGCGAGGGCGCGACGAGCAGCACGCGCAGGGGGCGCGGCTCGCCGGCGGCGGGCGGCTGGAACACCATGCGGCGGGCTAGAACGCGGTCGCCGGCACGACCGGCGGGCGGCCGAGGCTTCCCCGCGGCAGGGCCGTGAGCCAGCAATCGAGGACGATGAGGCGCCAGATCATGCCGCTGTGGTCGCGCCGGCCCATCAGGTGCTCGCGCACCAGCCGCCGCACGGCAGAATCGTCCACGTAGGCGTCGAGCGCGCCCGGCCGCTGGCGCAGCCCCTCCACCCGGTGCCGGAGCGGTCCCCGGAACCAGCTTCCGAGCGGCACCGCGAATCCCTGCTTCGGTCGCGAGAGCACGGCGTCGGGAACGATCCCGCGGATGGCGCGGCGGAAGAGCCGCTTGCTCTCTCCCGCGACGACGCGCTGCTGCCCCGGGATGCCCAGCGCGTATTCCATCAGGTCGTTATCGAGGAGCGGGACTCGGGACTCGAGCGACACGGACATGCTCGCGCGGTCCACCTTGGTGAGGATGTCGCCGGGGAGGTAGGTCTCGAGGTCGGCATGCATCATCGCCGCCGCGAAATCGTCGCCCAGCTCGCGGGAGGCGTAGTCGGCCAGCTGGTCGGCCACGCGCGTCCGGCCACCGGGGCCGTCCGCCCGCGCCACCCCACCCTCGTCGATGCGCACCGGGTGCACCACGGTCGCCGCGTAGCGCCCCCACCGGCTTCGGCCGAAATCCACGAGCCGGTTGCGGCCCGGCACCAGGTGCGGGAGCGCGAGGCCCAGGGCTGCGACGAGGCGGCGAAGCCCCGGGCCTGCCTCGCCGGCGCGCCCGAGCATCTCCCCGTAGCGCGAATAGCCGCCGAACAGCTCGTCGCCGCCATCGCCCGACAGCGCCACGGTCACGTGGCGGCGCGCGAGCTGCGAGACGAGGAAGGTCGGGATGGCCGAGGAATCCGCGAACGGCTCGTCGAAGAGGAGCGCGATGGCCTCGAAGATCGAATCGACGTTCGGCCGCACGATGAGCTCGTGGTGGTCCGTCCCGAGCGCCTGCGCCACCGAGCGCGCGGCGGCGGATTCGTCGAAGGCTGCCTCGGCGAAGCCGATGGAGAAGGTCTTCACCCGTCCCTCGGCATGCCGGCACATGAGCGCCACCACGGTGCTCGAGTCGAGGCCGCCCGAGAGGAACGCGCCCAGCGGCACCTCGGACTCGAGGTGGGCACGGACCGCCGTGTCGAGCCTCACGCGAATCTCCTCGACGGCCAACGCCTCGTCGACGGGCTCGCGCCTTGGCGCCGGCGGCGTCCAGTAGCGGTGAACCCGGATCCCCTCCGCCTCGCTCCAGGTGAGCAGGTGGGCCGGCGGCAGCTTGCGCACGCCCTTGAATATGCTCTCCGGGTCGGGAACGTAGCCGAAGGCGAGGAAGCTCGTCACGGCCGCGGGCGAGACCTCGAGCGAGCGCGAATCGAAGGCCCAGAGCGAGCGCAGCTCGGAGCAGAACGCGAGCCCCCCGGGGCGCGGGAAGTAGCTGAGCGGCTTCTGACCGGTGCGGTCGCGAGCGAGCAGGAGCCTGCGTCGGGTCGAGTCCCAGATGGCGAAGGCGAACATCCCGTCGAGCCGCTTCGCCATGTCGGGGCCGTGTTCCTCGTAGAGGTGCACCAGCACCTCGGTGTCGCTGTGCGTGCGGAAGCGGTGGCCCGCGGCCTCGAGTTCCCGGCGAAGCGCGTGGTGGTTGTAGATCTCGCCGTTGAACACGACGATCACCGTGCCGTCCTCGTTGGCGATGGGCTGGCGGCCGCCCGCCACGTCGATGATGCTGAGGCGGCGCATGCCGAGCGCGATGCCGTCGGCCACGTGATAGCCGTCGGAATCGGGCCCGCGATGGACGATCGCGTCGCACATCGCGCGCACGCGGGCCGGCGCGTCCCCCGGCGGCATGAGCTCTCCGGCGAACCCGGCTATTCCGCACATGGGCGCATCACCTCTTTCGTCTTCCTCCCCGGGTGAATTCCCGGTGCCGGCGTGGTCAAGTGCATGGTCCCTAGTCCTTCTGTACCGACTGGCGGCGGCTGAGGATCGACCCGAGCCCGCAGAGCCAGGCGCGGAAGCGGATCTCCGGCTGCGCCATCGTGTCGATGTAGCGCGGCAAGAGAAGCGGGTCGTCGGCCCGCGACGCGAGCGCCGTGAAACCCGTGGTGCCGGAGACGACGCCCGCCTCGCGCAGCCAGGGCAGGAACGCGTCCTCCACCACGCCGCTGGGATAGCAGAAATGGGTCGCCGGCCGGCCGGTCATCGCCACCAGGTGCCGGCGGTTCTCGTCGATCTCGGCGACGAACAGGTCGCGATCGCGCGGCGTCCGATGCCGGTGCGTGTGCAGCTGGATGTCGATGCCGCGGCGGGCAACGTCCGCGACTTCCTCCGGGGTCATGAGGTGGAAGAGCCGCCGGCTCAGGATGTCGTCCCAGTCCACGCCGAGGCGACCGGCCACCTGGCCGAGCATCGCGTGCTGCGCCTCCCGGCCTGCGGCCTCCAGGGCGGGCGAGAGCAGCGCCTTCGCGAGCCGGTTGCGCGCCGCGGAATCCGAAAGGGCCACGGCCCCATCCTCTCCGGGGTACGTGCCCGCGCGCGCGCGCCAGAGGATGTACTTGAGCGCGAGCGCCGGAATCGGCCGCTGGTTCATGCTGTAGTAGGTGGAAACGTAGTTCGTGGCCGCGAATCCGAACTCCCCGAGCAGCGGAACGGCAGCCGCCGCGAAGTCGTGGAACCCGTCGTCGAAGGTGATCACGACGCTGCGCGGCGGCAGCGTACCGGCGTGCATCCGCTCGATGCCCTCGCCCAGGGGCAGCACCGTGCAGCCGCTGTCGCGGATGAGCTCGAAGCGCCGCCGCAGGAACGCGGGAGAAGCGAACAGCAGCGGATCGTACTCGTGCTCGTCGTGGAGCGAGACGCCGTGGTAGCAGAGGACGAGCAGCCGCCGGCGCCGCCATCCGGACGCGCCGATCGCGCCGAAGCCGCCGATTGCGTCCGTGCCGGCGAATGCGGCTTCCCTGAGCCCTCTCGCGAGGCGCCCCAGCGGTTCAACCATGGGCGGTCTCCTCCCGCGGCGATCCCGCGGTCCCCGCCAGCGTCTCGTACAGGGCGCAGAGCGTGCCGATCACGCGCGCCTTCTCGAACTTGCCGCGCGCGGTGGCGAGACCCGCCTCGCCCAGCCGCCTGCGAAGGGACACGTCCGCCTCGAGCCGCGCGAGGGCCCCGGCGAGCGGCGCCGGGTCGTCCAGCGGCACGAGCAGGCCGTTGACGCCATCGACGAGCGCATCCTTCACCCCGCCCACCGGCGTGGCGACGACCGGCCGCGCGACCGCCATCGCCTCGATGAGGGAATTGGGGAAACCCTCGCTCGTCGAGCACAGGACGCTCGCGTCGAAGTACTGGTGCTGGTTGCGGGACGAGACCACCTCGCCCGCGAAGTGGACGCGGTCCGCGAGTCCCAGCTCGCGCGCACGCGCCTCGAGCGCCGCGCGCGAGGGTCCGTCGCCCACCAGCACCACGTGGAACTTCCCGTCGAGCCGCGCCGCCGCCTCGAGCAGCAGGCCGTGGTTCTTCACGGGCGAAAGGCGCGCCACCAGGCCCACGGCGAAGGCGCCGTCCGGCACGCCCCACGCCCGGCGCTGCGCCGCGCGCGCGTCCTCGCCCTCGCGCTCGAAGGCGCTCTCGGAAAGGAAGTTGGGGATCTCGACGATCCGGTCCGGCGACACGCCCTCCTCGTTTTCGAGCAGCGCCGCGACGCCCGTGCTGTTGGCCAGGACGCGGTGCGCCAGGCGCGAGCACCAGCGGTTGGCCCTCACCAGCTCCGGGCGCGGGGCTTCGTAGAGCCAGCGGCGGCTCGCGATCACGCCGCACCGTCCCGCGAGGCGCGCCCACGGAACGGCGAAGATGTTGCAGTAGATGTCGTGCGAGTGGACGACGTCCACGTCCCAGTCGCGAAGCTGCCGCGCGAGCGCGAGCCCCTGCCGGGCGGTGCGCGGGGAATACAGGTTGGGTATCGGGAGGTGGCGCATGGGCACGCCGAGCTTCCGGTAGCGCTCGATGAGCGGGCCGCGCGTCTGCAGGTGGGTCACGAAGAGCTCGATGCGATCCGGATCGAACGCCTCGGCCGTGCGCACCGCGTTGAGCTCCGTGCCGCCGATCGCGAAGGAATCGAGGCAGAAGGCCACGCGCAGGCGCCGTCGGGCCGTCATGTCAGTGCCCCACCGCGGAGCGCGGCTTCGACGCCCAGAGGTGCGCGTTGCGGTTGCGCACGAACTCGACCAGCGCGAGCGCGGCATACCCGTTGAGCGCGAGGAACGCGGCGGCCAGGCGCACCGGCATCGCGCGGCGCGCGGAGGGCCAGGCGAGACCGGCGAATCCCGTGAGGTAGCCCGCAACCTGCGCGCCGAGCAGCGCAAGCCACCGCGTCGAATCGAGGGCGAGCGCGGCATTGGCGGCCAGCATCGCGGCGAGCAGGAAGGGCGAGAGGAGGCGCAGGATCTTGTGCGACAGGAGCTGGCCGAGGATCGGATCGCGAAGGGGCACGAGGAACGCGGGGTGGGCCGCCATGAGCTGGTAGTTGCCGGCGAGCGTCCTCACCTTGCGCACGCGCTCCTGCACCGGATCGCGCGAGGGCACGTCGTAGGCGAGCGCGCGGCCGTCGAACACGACGCGCAGGCCCTGCATCACGACGTTCATCGGGATGACGACGTCGTCGAGGATCGTGTCGGCCGGGATCTCGCGCCAGGCCGAGCGCCGCAGGGCGTAGATCGCGCCGGTGACGCCGACCACCGACCCGAAAGCGCTCTCCTGGCGGCGGATGAACTTCTCGTAGCGCCAGTAGGCGTCGATCCCCTGCCCGAACCCCGTCATCCCTTCCGTCTCGAAGACGAGCTCGCCGCTCGCGGCGCCCACGTCCGGGTCCGCGAAGTTGGAGGCGAGATGCCGCGCGGCCATCGGGTCGAGCCGCTGGCGCGCGTCGGTGAAGAGGACCAGCTCCTCGTCGCAGCCGCGCACGGCATCGTTGAGGCAGGCGGCCTTGCCGCGGCGAGAAGGAAAGGCGACGAGCGTCACGCCCTGTCCGGCGTAGCGCGCCACGACCTCGGCCGTGCCGTCGTCCGATCCGTCCGAGGCGATGACGATGCGCCGCCGTTCCGCCGGGTAGTCGAGCGCGAGGCAGGTCTCGATCTTGCGGCCGATGCGCGCCGCCTCGTTGTGGGCGACGACCACGATCGCCAGCGGCGGCGTGAGGTCGCCCCGGGCGACGGGGCGCGGCGCCACCCGCGCCAGGAGCCAGGCGAGCGCCGGGTAGCCCGCGTACGTGTACGCGACGAGCGCGAACGAGGCGAGGAGCACGATTTCGGCCATGGCGACGGACGTCAACCCCGGCCCGCGCCGCGCTCGCGCAGCGCGGTTTCGTAGATGGGCAGGTACTTCGGCACGATCTGCTGCCAGTCGCGCTCGGCCGCGACCCACGCGCGAGCCTGCGTCCCGAGCGTGCGCCTGAGGACCGGGTCGTCGACCAGCCGCTCGATCTTGGCGGCGAGGTCCGCGACGTCGCCCGAGCGGTGGACGAGACCCGTGACGCCGTCCTGCACCAGCTCGCGGATGCCGCCCACGTCGGAGCCGATGACGGCCTTCTCCATGGCCATCGCCTCGAGCGGCTTGAGCGGCGTCACCAGCTCCGTGACGCGCAGGCTGCGGCGCGGATAGGCGAGGACGTCGATGATCGAGTACAGGCCCTCGACCTCGTGGGCCGGCACGTGGCCCGGATGGAGGATCCGGTCCTCGAGACCGTGGCGCCGCGCGCTGGCCCGGCAGGCCTCGTAGCTCGCGCCCGTGCCCACGATGAGCCCGGCCAGGTCGTCCCGGCCGCCCTTGATCAATGCCGCGAGCGCATCCACGAGGTCCTCCACGCCTTCGAAACCGAAGAAGGTCCCGATGTAGCCCACGACCGTCTTGCCCTGCAGGCCGAGCCGCGCCCGCGTGGCCTCGTCGGGCGGGCGCGGCACGAAGCGGGCGACGTCGACGCCGTTGGGCACGACGTGCAGGCGCCGCGGGTCGAGGCCGCGCCCTTGCAGGTCCTCGCGCAGGCCCTCGCAGATGCAGGTGACGGCGTCGACGCGCTTCGTGAGGAAGGTCTCGCCGCCACGCGTGAGGCGGTAGCGCAGTGACCGTTCGCTCGTGTCGCCGCGCTCGGCCGCCGCATCCTCCCATAGCGCGCGGATCTCGTAGACGCAGGGAAGCCCGAGCGAGCGGGCGGCGAGCCACGCGGGGATGCCGTTGAGGATCGGGCTGTGCGGGTGGATGAGGTCCACCTTCTCCCGGCGGGCGATCTCGAGGATGCGCGGCCGCAGGTGGAGCATCTCGGTGAGCGGGTTGCGAGCGGCCGCGTCGGGCTTGAGCGTCCGGTAATGGCGGATGCCCTCGATGTCCTCCATCTGCGCCCCGCCCGCGTTCCGGTGGCGGATCGACGTGAGCACCACCGGATCGAGGCCGAGGGCCCTCTGGCCGTTGACGATCGCCCGTGCCCGCGAGGCGTAGCCCGCGATGGTCGGCGTCGAGACGTCGAGGACGTGGAGGATCTTCATGCGCGCGACGGCCCTTCCCGGCCTCAGGCCGAAGGCCCGGCCATGCGCGCGAGCACCTCGACGATCCGCTCCGCGGCGTGCCCGTCCCAATGGTCGGGGACGCGGCCCGGCCGCGACTCGCCGCGAAGGGCCGCCAGGCAATGCCGCAGGATGTCCTCGCGGGCGTTGCCCGCGACGACGTTGGTGCCGACCTCGCACGTGATCGGCCGCTCGGTGTTGTTGCGCAGCGTGATGCAGGGCACGCCCAGGACGCTCGATTCCTCCTGCAGCCCGCCGCTGTCCGTGATCACCATGCGCGCGTTCATGTTCAGGTGGAGGAGGTCGAGGTAGCCCAGCGGCTCGGTCATCCAGAGGCCCGAGGGGAGTTCGCCCCCCGTGAAGAAGCCGCCCAGCCCGAACTCGGCCACCATCTTGCGCGTCCGCGGATGGATCGGGAAGACGATCGGGATCTCCTTCGCGATCTCGGCCAGCGCCTCGAGGATCCCGCGGAAGATCGCCGGGTCGTCGACGTTGGAGGGCCGGTGCAGCGTGAGCGTGGCGAAGCCGCGCGGCGCGAGGCCCCAGCGGCGACCGAGGTCGAGGCCGGCCGCGAGCGCCTGGTGCTTCACGAGCGTGTCGATCATCACGTTGCCCACGAGGAACACCTTCGACGCGGGAACTCCCTCCGCGGCCAGGTTCTCGTCGGCGAAGTGGTCCGTCGTGAACAGATAGTCGCAGAGCACGTCGGTGCACAGGCGGTTGATCTCCTCGGGCATCGACATGTCGCGCGAGCGCAGGCCCGCCTCGACGTGCGCCACGCGGATGCCCAGCTTCTTCGCGGTGATCGTGCAGGCCATGGTGGAGTTCACGTCGCCCACGACGATCACGAGGTCGGGCTTCTCGCGCAGGCAGACCTTCTCGAACTCCACCATGACCTTCGCGGTCTGCTCCGCGTGCGAGCCGGATCCCACGCCGAGGTCGATGTCGGGCCGCGGCATGCCCAGGTCGACGAAGAAGGACCGGCTCATCTTCTCGTCGTAGTGCTGGCCCGTGTGCACGAGGACCTGCCGGAACCGGTCCGGACGGCGCGCCATCGCCTCGATGATCGGCGCCATCTTCATGAAATTGGGACGCGCCCCGACCACGTTGACCACCTTCAGCATGATGCTTCCTCGCGCCACCGGGGCGCCTTCCGGATTCGGTTCATCGGGGACCGTCCGTCGCAAGGCGCGACGGCGGCCGGGTACGGGAAATGCCGCAGGACGGACGCGCGGAAGGGCATCTCCGTCAGTGGCGCTCGCCCGGGCGGCGCTCGCGCGAGCGGACCCATTCGACGAAGCGCCTGAAGGTCGAGAGCGTCTCCTCGTTGCCCTTCTCGATGCGGGTCCAGGTCGCTTCGAGGTTGCGCAGCGCCCCCTCGATGTTCTCGAGCGGGTCTTCAGGACCGTCGTTGGCGGCCCTCGGCCGGCCGCCGGCCGCCTCCGGCTTCAGGATCACCGCGCGAACGGGCGCCGCGGCCGCAAGCGCCGCTTCCCGCATCGATTCGGGCAGCACGGTCTCCGCGGAGATCTCGGCGGCCACTTCCTTCACCATCTCGGCATGGAACACGCGCTTGTCCTGGATGAACCCCGCCAGCAGCAGCCGGTCGCAGAGCAGGTTGATCCGCCGCGGAATCCCGCCGCTTGCCGCGTGGATGGCCTCGTAGGCGTCGGGCTGGATGAGCGGCACGTCCCGCCAGCCCACGTGGTGCAGGCGGTGCTCGACGTACTTGCGCGTGTCGTCGGCGTCGAGCGGGCCGATGTGGCAGGCCGCGATGACGCGCTGGCGCAGCTGGTTCATCTCCGCGCTCTGGAGGATGAGGCGGAACTCGGGCTGGCCCACCAGGAAGCTCTGCAGGAGGGCGTGCGTTCCCAGCTGGAAGTTCGAGAGCATGCGCAGCTCCTCGATCGCGCGCGGCGAGAGGTTCTGCGCCTCGTCCACGACGAGCAGGCATCGCCGCCCCGCCGCCGTGTGGGACGCGAGCATCGCCTCCAGCGAGAGCAGCAGGTCGGACTTGGCGAGGTCCCGCGTCCTGATGCCGAAGGCGGCCGCCACCATGCGCAGCATGTCGTCGGCCTCGACCTGCGTCGTGACGAGGCTCGCGGCGACCACCTTGTCGGGATCGAGCCCGGCGAGCAGGTTGCGCACGACGGTGGTCTTGCCTGCGCCCACCTCGCCCGTGACGACGATGAAGCCCTCGCTCTGGTGCAGGCCGTACTCGACGAAGGCCATCGCGCGCCGGTGCTGGCGGCTGTCAAAGAAGAACGCCGGATCCGGGTTGAGCTGGAAGGGCTTTCCGGTGAGCCCGTAGAACGCTTCGTACATGGGGGATCTACGATTTCGCCGTCAGGGTGAGAAAGACGGCGTTCTCCCGGTAGTCCCCGACAGACGGCGAGGACTCGAACTTCGTGCGGCGAACGCCCAGGCTCAACGCGAGGACGCGGCCGAGCCGCGTGGACAGAAGCGCACCGTAGTCGGTCTGCCGGGAGTTGACCCCATCGACCTGCAGGGCTTCCGTACGCTGGGCGCCCCCGAAGGCCGTCAACGTCGTCTCGGGCGTCAGGCGCCGGGAAAGGCTGCCGTAGTAGCTGCGCCGACGGTTGTCGTTGAACCCGACCAGGCTGCCGGCATTCGCTTGCGAGAATCGCTCCTCCCGGTCCGCGAAACCGACGGTGAAGAAGTGCTTCACCCCCTGGAGCGTCACGCCGGCCTCGGTATTCCGGTAAACGGACGGACGGTTGGTGACGACCCCGCTTGATACGAACGAGCCCGAGGGCACGCCGAACTGCTCCAACATCTGGCGCGCCGCCACCTCGCGAGCCTCCGGGTCCGGGATGGCCGAAGTCAGCATGTAGGTTACCAACCCGCCGAGGGAGCCGGTGCCGTTTCCCGAGATGCCCAGCGGGATCACCGAGGCATCCCTCACGCTCGACACCCGCCAGGCCGTGCGCGCCGTGCGATGCAGGAAGCTCAGGCTGTGACCGGTGCCGAAAAAACGCCGCTCGGCGAATGCCACGAACTGGGTGCGCTCCGACGGAATCCAGCTGAACCCGGCCCCGGGGCTCGACTGCTTCTCGTCCTCCGGAGTGACGAAGTCGGTCTTCTCATAGCCCCCGCTCAAGGAAAGCCGCAGCGACGGGACCCACTCGTAGATCAACGTCGCCCGCACGCGGGAATCGTTCTGCTTGCCGACCACGTCGTTGCGAATGACGATGTCCGACGCCTCCAGGACCCAGTTCAGTCGCCGCCCCGCCGAGTCGCTCTGCAGCCGCAACAAGGACTCGCCCGACCTTGAATCCGGCACCAGCAGGTCGTCGGTACGAAGTTCCGAAGCCGTGTAGCGAACGGCATATTGCGCGGACTCGAACAACCGTCCGCGGATCACCGGCGAGAGCTGGAAGATACGCGACTCGATCCGGTTCGGATTGACGGTCGGCGAGTTGGGGTCGCTGGCTGCCCCGTACGGCGACCGGTTCTGCTGGCTGATCTCGGCGCGCGCGTCGACATAGAGCCACTTCTCGACCGCTTCGACCGCCAGGCGGGAATCGAGGAACTTCTGCGCGTTGTCGAGCTGGGGCTCGCCCTGGTAGCGCAGGTCGTAGTAGCGGAAGTCGAGGAAACCCTTGGCGCGGGCGCCTGCGAGGTCGATCCGCAAGGTCGGCGAGACATTGGTGATCCAGCCCTTGCCGGACTCGGTCGTGAGCCCCTGGTCGATGTTGTCCGAGTAGGTCTCGGTCACGCTTATTCCCGGCTTGAACTTCAGCGTCTCGGACTGTGCGAGCGCTGCCTGTCCGGGCAACAGGATGACCAGGCCGGACACCAGGGCCGAACGGATCGCGGCCGCGCTCAATTGCCGTACCCGTAGCCGTACCCGTAGGTGCCCTGGGAGGCCGTCCTGGCGCGGTTGAGCAGGACCAGCTTCACGGGACAGGACTCGATTGTCGCGAGCGCCTTCGTGACATCGCCCTGCAGGGTGTGGTCGGCGTGGATCACGAAAACGACCTGGCCCACCCGCGATGCGAGCACCCGCGATTCGGTCGTGACAAGCAGCGGCGGGGAGTCGAAGATGACGATGCGGTCCTCGTAGCGCCGGGCGATCTCGTCGAGCAGCACCGCCATGCCCTCGCTCGCGAGCATCTCCGCCGCCCTCGGGTGGGGCCGGCCGCTCGGGAGGAACGTGAGCTTCTCGACGTTCGTCTTCACGAGCACGCGGGACAGGTCGATCGATCGATCGGCGAGCACGTCGAGCAGTCCCCTGCTGTCGGGAAGGCCGAGCGTCTGCGGCAGGCGCGGGCGGGCCACGTCGGCATCCACCAGGAGGACCGTCCGGTCCAGCTCCATTGCGATGCTCATCGCCAGGTTGAGCGCCGAGAACGTCTTGCCTTCGCCGGGGAGGGCGCTCGTCACCATGACCAGGTTGCCGCGCGCGATGTGCGGGTCCGACGCGTTCGCGATGAGCGGCCGCTTGACGATCCGGAACTCGTCGGCGGTGCGAGAGCGCGGGTTGGTGGGGGTCACGAAACCGAGGGCGTCCAGCCGGACCAGGTCGATGTGGCCCGTGGCGGACGCGGCGGCTCCGGCCTTGGACACCGCAGCGGCCGGGTGGTCGATGCCCGAGGAGGGCGCGCGGGCTTGCGCCACGGCGGCCGGGGGCGAAGAGGCCACGCCCGGAACTTCCACGCCCGCCCGCCGCAGTTCGTCGAGCCGCTTTGCGGCCTGTTCGATGAGGCTCATGGTCGCCGTCAGGCCGCCCCGCGCACGATGATCTCGAGCGCCACGAGGCCGCCGCCATAGGCCAGCACCAGCGCAGCGATGCCGCCCACGAAGCCCGCGAGGGAGCGGCGGCTCAGGCGCATCTCCGTGGCCGATGCGATCACGGAGACCACGCCCAGCAGCGGCAGGCCGGTCACCTCCCGGGCGGAGCGACCGTCGAACACGGTGGGCCGCGCCTCGCGCGCGAGGAAGGCCGCACCCAGTCCGGCCGCCAACGCGACGAGCAGTGCAAGGGGGAAGAGGCCCAACTGAGGCGAGACGGGCCGTGGCGTGACGCGAGGCGGATCGACCAGCCTGAAATCGCCGACTCCGGCGACGGCCTGCATCTGGCCGGACATCGCGGCCGACTCGCGGCGCGCGACGAGGCTTTCGTAATTCTTCTTGTGCACGTCGTAGTCGCGATTGAGCTGCGCATACTCCGCCTCGAGCTGCGGAACCATGGTCGCCGAGGCTTTCATGCGTTCGTAGCGGCTGGAGTATTCAGCGACTCGTGCCGAGAGCGAGGCGATCGTCGCCTCGGTCTGCGCCAGGGAAACCTTGAGCGACTCGGCCGCGCGCGGACCCTGTATCGTCGTCGCGGCCGACGTCAGGTCCCCGGGGCGGCGGTTGGCGACGAGCACCTTCTTCTGGGCCTCGAGCTCCCGGATCACGCGACGGGCGCCGACCACGTCCGGGTGGTCCTCGGTGTATTTCTGCATGAGCGTGTCGAGGTTCTTCTTCATCGACTCGAGCCGGATGTCGATCTCCGCGATCTGCGAATTGGTGTCGCCGGATGTCGGGGCGCCGGGCTGCCCCCCGGTGTCCTCGGCCGAAAGGCGCTTCAGCAAGGCCTCGCGGCTTCGCTGTGCTTCATTCAGGTCGAGCCGGGCCTGGTTCAGCTGGTTGCTCGCCTCGGTCATGCGCACGAAGTAGTCACGGCCCTCGCCGGGAGCGACCAGGAGATTGCGCAGGCGGAACTGCTTCAGGCGGCCCTCGGCCTCCTGCAGCTTCTTTTCATAGACCCCGATCTGCTCCTCGATGAATGCCTTGGCCGCGTCGGTGTCCTCGGCCTTCCCCCCCTTGCTCGACTCGATGAACATGGCGGCCAGCACCTGGAGGGCTTTCTGCGCGCGCCGGGGATCGACGTCCTGAAAGGACAGTGTATAGATGCTGTCGCGCGTGCCTCCGCTCAGAGCGAGTGTGGCAATCGTGTCGTCAACGATCCGCTCACGCTCTTCCGGCGTGCGGGCCTTGGCGTCCAGGCCGACCTCCCTCACCAGCTTGTCAACATTCGGGCGGCTGATGAGGACGCGGCTCAGCATCGTGATGCGCTGCTCGTCGTTGGGCAACACGGTGAGGCCGGTCATGAGGGGCTTCAGGATTGAATCGGTATTCACCAGGATCCGCGCCTTTGCCTCGTAGCGGACAGGCACCGTGAGCAGGAATGCGAGCCCGGCCAACCCGACGAGCCACGCGGTCGCGAGCCCCAGCCAGCGGTATTTCCACATGCCCCGAAGGGTGATCGTGACCTGCCGCAGGAGTTCGTCCATGCCCCTTCCCGTTCGCTTCCGGACCGCCGGCGCGCGGGCCTAGAACCAGCCCTGCGGAATGATGACGACGTCGCCCGGGCGCATCTCGACGTTCGCCGAGACGTCCCCGCGCTTGAGCAGGTCGCGGATCCGCACGCTGTACTGCTTGTTGCCTTCGGCCGTACGCAGGATGGACGCCGCGTTGCCGTCGGCGAAGTCCGTGACGCCGCCCACGGCGATCATCACGTCCAGGAGCGTCATCTTCTGCTTGTACGGAAGGACCTGCGGCTTCGCGGCCTCGCCCACCACGCGGATCTGCTCGCTGTAGGGCCCCACGAAGGTGGTCACCACCACCGTCACCACCGGGTCGCGGATGAACTTCTCCAGCGCCTTCTCGATGTCGCGGGCGAGCGTGGTCGAGTCCTTGCCCATGGCGAGGAGGTCGTCGACGAGGGGCGCGGCGATGCGACCGTCCGGGCGGACCGGCACCGTCATCGAGAGCTCGGGATTGCGGAAGACGACGATGTTGAGGACGTCGCCCGGCCCGATGACGTACTTGTATTCCGGCGAGGCCGCGACGGCCGGCGCCCGGGGGTGGCCGGACGCGCAGGCGCCCAGGAAGACGAGGGCGGCCCCCACGATCGCGAGGCGCTCCAGGACATGGCGTACTTGGGTCAGCATGATCTCTCCCGGCTGTCGGATCGGAAACGCAAGGCGCGCGCGCCGAAAGGCACGAGCGAAGCAGTCAATTGTCCCAGCCCCGGGCCGGCGAGGCAACGCCCGGGGACGAAGGAGATGGGCAGGCGCGCCCCTAGAGGCGCCAGACGTCGATGCCGCGCGCGCGCAAGGCGGGCGCATCGGCCTGGCACTTCACGTCGGCGTAGACGCCGCCGGGAGCCAGTTTCGAGACGTAGTCGTCGAGCGGCCGCGCGGCGAATTCCCG
Source organism: uncultured Lysobacter sp. (assembly GCA_964587315.1). Lineage (GTDB taxonomy): Bacteria > Pseudomonadota > Gammaproteobacteria > Burkholderiales > Usitatibacteraceae > FEB-7. Next base: position 654 of record CAZPLW010000019.1, on the reverse strand, counting down.
GTGCGAGACCGCCGCCACGATGGCGGCCGAACGCGGAAGGTCTTCCCAGGCGACGAGCCGGATGCCGTACTCGTGCTCGGCCTCGCGGGGATCCGCGCACGGGTCGTGCACGAGGACGCGCGCGCCGAAGGACTGCAGCTCGCGGATCACGTCGACCACCTTCGAGTTGCGGATGTCCGGGCAGTTTTCCTTGAAGGTGAGGCCCAGCACGATCACGGGCTCGTCCTTGACGGAAAAGCCCCCGAGGATCATGCGCTTGACCGTCTGCTCGGCGATGTACTTGCCCATCCCGTCGTTGATCTTGCGCCCCGAGAGGATGACCTGGGGGTGGTAGCCGACGGTCTCGGCCTTGTAGGTGAGGTAGTAAGGGTCCACGCCGATGCAGTGGCCCCCGACCAGGCCCGGCCGGAAGGGCAGGAAGTTCCACTTGGTGCCCGCGGCTTCCAGCACCTCGAGCGTGTCGAGACCCAGCTCGTGGAAGATGATCGCCAGTTCGTTCACGAGGGCGATGTTGAGGTCGCGCTGGGTGTTCTCGATCACCTTGGCGGCCTCGGCCACCTTGATGCTGGGGGCGCGGTGCACGCCCGCGTCCACCACGCCGCCGTAGAGGGCCGCCAGGCGATCGAGCGTCTGCGGCGTGTCGCCCGAGACCAC
>CAZPLW010000018.1:0-31213 GCA_964587315.1 uncultured Lysobacter sp. | reverse complement strand
GAGCGGAATCACGGGGAAGTCTGGGAAGGCGGCCGGCTGGTCGAGCTGGTCGGCCCGGGTGACGGCGACGATCCCGAGGCCGCCCAGCAGCGCCGAGCCCACCAGCGCGAAGACCAGCACCCAGAGCGGGTTCGCGACCGGCAAGGGCACCAGGAACACCACGGCGGCCAGGACGCCGGCGCCCACCACGAGGGCCCGCACCACGGCGGCCAGCAGGTAGGCGCCGAAGAGGTCGCCCGGCGTGAGCGGCGGCAGGAGGATGAAGACGATGTTGCCCGTGATCTTCGACTGGATGATCGATGAGGAGCTGTTCGCGAACGCGTTCTGCAGCATCGACATCATCGCCAGTCCCGGCACCAGGAACTGCGTGTAGCCGACGCCCGGGTAGGCTTCGACGTGCGCGGCGAGCGCGTGCGAGAAGATGACCAGGTACAGCAGCGCCGAGAGCACCGGGGCCGCCACGGTCTGGAAACCCACCTTCCAGAAGCGCAGCACTTCCTTCCACAGGAGGGTGCGGAATCCGACGCTCAGGCTCATGCCGCCGCGCCCTCGCCCGCCTTCGCCATGATCTTCACGAAGACTTCCTCCAGCTCCGGCTCGGCGACCTCGAGATGCTCGACGCGGGCCCCCGCCTCGCGCAGGCGCGCGAGCGCCGTTTCCACCTGCGCCGCGCCCTCCACGGGCAGTCGCCACAGGCCGTCCACGTCGCGGGAGGCGCCCGCCGCGAGGGAAGGCGGAAGCTCGCAGCCCGCGAACTTCACCCGCAGCACGCGCTCGGAGAACGCCGCCAGCAGGCGGGCCGTCCCGTCGAGCGCCACGATGCCGCCCGATTTCATCATCGCGACGCCCGAGCAGAGCTCCTGCGCCTCCTCCAGGTAGTGCGTCGTGAGGACGATCGAGTGCCCGGCGGCGTTCAGCTCGCGCACGAACGCCCAGAGCGTCTGGCGAAGCTCCACGTCGACGCCGGCGGTGGGCTCGTCGAGGACGATCACGGGCGGGCGATGCACGAGCGCCTGCGCCACCATCACGCGGCGCTTCATGCCGCCCGACAGGCTGCGCATGTTGGCGTCGGACTTCGGCCCCAGGGCGAGGCGCTCGAGCAGCTCGCCGATCCACGCCCCGTTGTCCCGCAGGCCGAAGTAGCCCGACTGCAGCTCGAGCGTCTCGCGCACGCTGAAGAACGGGTCGAAGACGATCTCCTGCGGCACGATGCCCAGGCTGCGCCGGGCCTCGCGGTAGTCGGCCACGACGTCGTGGCCCATGACGCGAAGCGTGCCGGAATCCGGCCGCACGAGTCCCCCGAGGGCCGAGATGAGGGTCGTCTTCCCGGCGCCGTTCGGCCCCAGCAGGGCGAAGAACTCGCCCGGCTCGACCGAGAGCGAGATGCCGTCCAGCGCGTCGGTCCTTCCGTAGCGCTTGCGGACGTCGCGGACCTCGACGGCGGGGGTCATCGCTACGTCCGGCAGGGCTGGAGGAGGCCGGTGACCCCGTAGAGATCCGCGAGCGCGAGGAGGTTCGCGGGGAGGTTCTCGAAGTGCAGCGACTTGCCGCGCCGCGCGGCCTCGCGCCGCCACTCCAGCAGGAGGGCGACCGCGGAGGAATCGACCTGCGTGATGGCGGAGAAGTCGATCGTGAGGCGGTCCGGGAGGTCCTCGCGCGCGCTGTACTCGCGGCTCTTCTCGAGCACCGCCGGCAGGCTCTCGAAGGAGAGCGCGCCGTCGAGCGCGAGCACCTCGGTGCGGACCCCGTCGTTCACTTGCTGGGCTCGGCCTTCGCGGGCGCCTTGGGCGAGGCGCCGCCGCCGCGGTTGCGGTCGGCGAGCGTCTTCACGAGCCCGTCGATGCCGCTCTTCTGGATCTGGTCGTTGAACGTGCCGCGGTAGGTGGTGACCAGCGAAACGCCGTCCACGACCACGTCGTAGACCCTCCAGCCCTTGTCGGACTTCTCCATCGAGTAGTCGATGGGGATGGGCTGGCCTCCCGGCTGGTTCACCAGGGTCTTCACCACCGTCTCGTTGTCGCCCGCGGCGATCTTGGCGGGCTTCACGTCGATCGTCTGGTTGCGGTACTGCGAGAGCGAGGTGGAGTACGTCCGGACGAGCAGGGTGCGGAACTCGCGCACCAGCGATTCCTTCTGCGCGTCCGTGGCCTGCGCCCAGTTGCGGCCCACGGCGAGCCGCGTCATGCGGTTGAAGTCGAAATGCGGCAGCACCTTCTCCTCGACCAGGTCGAGGATCTTGCGCTGGTTGCCGGCCTGGAGGTCCTTGTCCGTCTTGATGACGGCGAGGACCTCGTCGATCGACTTGCGCACCAGCGCATCGGGCGCGACGTCCGCCGCGGACGCCATCGGGGTGAAGGCGCAGGCCGCGCCGGTGGCGAGGGTCGCCAGCCAGCGGGGCAGGAAGGCCGTGAGTCGGTCGGTCATGGTGGGGGTGTCCTTGGCGTGGGTACGCCCGTTGGAGCGCCGCGGGAGTCCGGCGGTTCCCCGGGGATGGCGCTACTTCTTTGCGCCATCCTCCTGGGCCTTGCTGAAGAGGAACTGGCCGATCAGCCGTTCGAGCACGACGGCGGACTGCGTGATGGCGACGCGGTCGCCTTCCGCGAGCTTCTTCTCGTCGCCGCCGGCGTCGAGGCCGACATACTGCTCGCCGAGCAGCCCGGAAGTGAGGATCGAGGCGCCCGTGTCCTTGGGAAAGGTGTAGCGCGAATCGAGCGCGAGCGTGACCGAGGCCTGGAAGCGCTCGTTGTCGAAGTGGATCTCGGCCACCCGGCCGACGAGCACGCCGGAGCTGCGGACCGGCGCCCGCACCTTGAGGCCGCCGATGTTGTCGAAGCGCGCCTGCACCTGGTAGGTGCTGGCCGGGCGCTCGGCGCCGAGGTTGCCGGCCTTGAGGGCGAGCACGAGCAGCGCCGCGAATCCCGCGATCACGAAGGCGCCGAACCAGAGGTCGATCGTCGTTCTTTCCATGGCTTGTCCGCTCGGTTGTCCGTCTCGGGATCAGGTCTCGCCGCGCAGCATGAAGGCGGTGAGGACCAGGTCGAGAGCGAGGATGGTGAGCGCCGAGCTCACCACGGTGCGCGTCGTGGCGCCGGAGACGCCCTCCGCGGTCGGGGGGGCGTCGAATCCCTCGAACGTCGCGATCACCGTCACGGCGATCCCGAACACGAAACTCTTCACGACGCCGTTCAAAACATCATACCGGAAGTCCACCGCCGCCTGCATTTGCGACCAGAAGGCGCCGTTGTCCACGCCGATGAGCACCACGCCCACCAGGTAGCCGCCGAAGATGCCCATGGCGGAGAAGATCGCCGCGAGCACCGGCATCGAGATCACCCCGGCCCAGAAGCGCGGCGCGATCACGCGCGACATCGGCGAGACGGCCATCATGTCCATGGCGGTGAGCTGCTCGGTGGCCTTCATGAGGCCGATCTCGGCGGTGATCGCCGACCCCGCGCGGCTCGCGAAGAGCAGCGCCGCGACCACCGGCCCCAGCTCCCGCACGAGCGACAGCGCGACCAGCACGCCGATCGACTCCTGCGCGCCGTAGCGCTGCAGCGTCTGGAAGCCCTGCAGGCCCAGCACCATGCCCACGAACAGGCCGGAGACCACGATGATGATGAGCGAGAGGACGCCGGTGAAGTACACCTCGCGCATCACGAGCCGGAAGCGCCGCGCGCTCGTGCCCGACGCGGCGATCACCAGGGTGAAGAACCGCGTCATGGCGCCCACGCGCCAGACGCCCTCGATGAAGTTGTGGCCCAGGCGGGCGAGCGCGAGGCGCAGGCGCTCAAGCATAGACGGCCCCTTCCCGCGCCGCGGCGAGTCCCACGTCCGCCGCGTAGTCCGGCGCCGGATAGTGGAACGGCACCGGGCCGTCGGTCTCGCCGTGCACGAACTGGTGCACCACCGGCGTGGCGGAGGCCCGGATCTCGCCCGGCGTGCCCTCGCCGACGACGCGCCCGTCCGCCACGAAATAGAGGTAGTCCACGATCTGCATCGACTCCACGACGTCGTGCGTGACGACGATCGAGGTGGCGCCCAGCGCGTCGTTCAGGCGCCGGATGAGGCTGCCCACGACGGACATCGAGATCGGGTCGAGGCCCGCGAACGGCTCGTCGTAGAGGACCAGCATCGGGTCCATCACCACCGCCCGCGCGAGCGCCACGCGGCGGGCCATGCCGCCCGAGAGCTCCGAGGGCATGAGGTTGTGCGCGCCGCGCAGTCCCACGGCCTCGAGCTTGAGGAGCACGAGGTCGCGCACCATTTCCTCGGAGATGCCCGCGTGCTCGCGCAGCGGGAAGGCCACGTTGTCGAAGACGCTGAGGTCCGTGAAGAGCGCGCCGAACTGGAAGAGCATGCTCATGCGGCGGCGCAGCGCGTAGAGCCCTTCCCGGTCGAGATCGTGGACGACCTGGCCGGCCACCCGCACCTCGCCGCCGCTCGGGCGCAGCTGCCCGCTCACGAGGCGCAGCAGCGTCGTCTTGCCGCAGCCGCTGCCGCCCATGATCGCGACGATCTTGCCGCGAGGAATGCGCATCGAAATGCCCTTGAGCACGGGGCTGCGGCCGTAACCGAACTGGACGGCGTCGATCTCGACGAGGGGAGCTTCGGACACGCGGGATGGTTGGCGCGGCGCAAGAGGGAAGCGCATTCTACCAAAACGACACCGCGCCCCCCCGGGGGCCGCTCCCCTATAATCGCAGCCCGAAGCGTCCCCGCCATGAAGCCCCGACTCCTGCTGGTCGACGACGACCCGCTCATCGCCGAGAGCCTCGCGTTCGTCCTCGAGGCGGATTACGAGGTCGCGGTCGCGTCCGATCGCGCCTCCGCGGTGGCGCTGCTTCGCGAGTTGCCCGAGCCGCCCCGCCTCGCGCTGATCGACCTGGGCCTGCCGCCCGCGGCGCACCTGCCGACCGAGGGATTCAAGCTCATCGGCGATGTCCTCGCCCACGCGCCGCAAGCCCGCATCGTCGTGCTCACGGGCCAGAACGAGGAGTCGAACGCCCGCCGGGCCCGCGCGCTCGGGGCGGCCGACCTGGTGCCGAAGCCCTGCGAGCCGGACCAGTTGAAGGCCGTCCTGCGCCGCGCGCTGCAGGGCGCCGACCTCGCCCCCGAGCCGGGCCGCGCCGAGGAGGGCCGTGCGCTCGTGGGCGACAGCCCCGCCATGCGCAAGCTGCGCAGCCAGATCGACCTGTACGCCTCGTCGGCCTTTCCCGCGCTGATCGAGGGCGAGAGCGGCAGCGGGAAGGAGCGCGTCGCCTTCGCCCTGCATCACCTGAGCCAGCGGGCCCGCGAGCCCTTCCTCGCCCTCAACTGCGCGGCCATCTCGCCTTCTCTCGTGGAGCCGACGCTCTTCGGCTACGCGAAGGGCGCCTTCACCGGCGCGGTGCAGTCGAAGGCGGGCTATTTCGAGGATGCGGCGGACGGCACGCTCTTCCTCGACGAGATCGGCGAGCTGCCGGTCGACCTGCAGGCCAAGCTCCTTCGCGTCCTGGAGAACGGCGAGTTCCAGCGCGTGGGCGAGACCCAGACGCGCGTGAGCCGGGCGCGCATCGTCGCGGCCACCAATCGCGACCTCCGGCACGAGATCCGGCAGGGCCGCTTCCGGGCCGACCTCTACCACCGCCTGTCCGTCTTCTCGATCGGCGTGCCCCCGCTGCGCGACCTCGCCGAGGACAAGCTGCGCCTCCTGGACCACTACCGCCTCGTGTTCGCCGAGCGATCGGGCAATCCCCCGTTCGAGCTCGACGAGGCGGCGCGCACCCGCTGGCTCGCCTACGCCTTCCCGGGCAACGTGCGCGAGCTGCGCAACATCGTCATCCGGCTGTCCACGAAATTCGCCGGCTACACGGTGAAGACGGCCGAACTCGAAGCCGAATTCGCACCCCCGGTGGCCGCCGAGGGGGTGCAGCCGGATCCGCTCGGCACGGCGCGCGCGGCCTTTGCCGCAGGCGAGCCGGTCAACCTCGACGCGGCCCTCAAGGCGGTCGAAGGCGCCTACCTGGACGCCGCGATCGAGGCGGCGCGCGGCAACCTCTCGCAGGCGGCGCGCCTGCTCGGACTGTCGCGCAGCACGCTCTACAGCCGGCTCGAAGCCACCGGCCGCTCCGGTGCTAAACTCGACGCATCCCCAACCGAGACTGCCGGGCCGCGAAGCGGATCCGGCGGCCGTCCGTGACCGCGACCGACGCACGCCCATGACGATGTACCTGGAGCACTTCGGCCTGCGCGAGGCGCCGTTCCGCATCACGCCGCACACCGAGTTCTTCTTCGCCGGCGCGAACCGCGGCGCGACGCTCGAGGCGCTCATCTACGCGATCACGGCGGGCGAGGGGCTGGTCAAGGTGACCGGCGAGGTCGGGACCGGCAAGACGATGCTCTGCCGCGTGCTGATCGAAAGGCTGCCGGAGAAGGTCGAGACCATCTACCTGGCGGTCCCCAGCCTCTCGCGCGACGAGATGCTGGTCGCGGTCGCCTCCGAGCTCGACATCGCCACCGACGGCGCCACGACGACGCGCCTGCTGCGCTCCCTGCAGGAGCGGCTTCTCGATCTGCACGCCGAAGGCCGGCAGGTCGTGGCGCTCATCGACGAGGCGCACGCGATGCCCCTCGAGACCCTCGAGGAGATCCGGCTGCTCTCGAACCTCGAGACCGGCACGCAGAAGCTGCTGCAGATCGTCCTCTTCGGCCAGCCCGAGCTCGACGAGCACCTCGCCCTCCCCAACATGCGCCAGCTCAAGGAGCGCATCACGCACGCGTTCCTGCTCGACCCGCTGCCGGCGCGCGACATCCGCGACTACATCAACTTCCGCCTGCGCGCCGCGGGCTACCACGGCCCGGACCTCTTCGGCCCCGACGCGCTTCGCATCATCTCGGAGGCCTCCGAGGGCCTGACCCGGCGCATCAACATCTACGCCGACAAGACGCTGCTCGCGGCCTTCGCCGCGGGCACGCACTCGGTGAGCGCGGACCACGCGCGCGCGGCCGTCTCCGACACGCAGATCGTCCTCGCGTCCCGGCCCGCCCGGAACCGCGCGCCGCTTTACGCGGTGGCGGGCCTCCTCGCGGGCATCGTGCTCGGGTTCGGCCTGGCCCAGCTCTTCCCGCTCGATTCGGCCGGCGTCGCGACGGCAACGGCCACCGCGCGCGGATCCGTGGGAACGGCACCCGCCGCGGCCGCGGCTCCGTCGCCCGCCATCGCCCCGCCGGCCGAGCCGGCGGCGAAGCCCGCCACCCCGGCAGCGCCTGCCGTGGCCCCGGCCGCAGCGACGCCGGCTTCCGGCATTCCGCTCGCCAAGACCACGTCCATGGCCGAAGGTCCGGCGCCGAAGGAACCGGCGCTCCGGTCCGCGAGCACGCCTGCCGCTCCCGCAGCGGATCCCGCCCTGTCGGCCCGGCTCGCCGCCCGCGTGGACGCGGGCCTCGTCCTGCTCGACAAGGCCGGCGAAGGCCGCTACGTCGTCCAGTTGATGATGACCGACGCGCGCGAGCGCTCCTACCTCGAGTGGTACGTGGCCGAGGCGACCCGCGCCCTGCCGGCCGACACGCTCTTTCTCTATCCGAGCGGCAGCCAGGACTCGCCCAAGATGGGCGTGGTCTACGGGGCCTTCGCCTCGCGCAAGGAGGCGAGCGATGCCATGGCCGCGCTGCCGCCCAGCCTCCGGAAGTTCAACCCGTACGTGCGGTCGGTGGATGCGGTTCGCAGCGATGTCCGGCGAGGCGCGCCGGCGTGAGTTTCCGCTTGGCCTGTCAAGGGCTTGCGACGGGTCGCGCGACCGGGGTTTCGATTGCGTTCGGCAGGTGAAACGGCTATAAAGTGAACCTGATGCTTTCCCTCCCAAAAACAACCACTTACCACCGACTTTTCATGACGCGCCTTCGCAACCGCCTCACCGGAGCCTTGGCCGCCGCCACGGCGGTCGTCCTGGCCGGTTGCGGCGCGCAACCGATCGCGCAGCCGGACAGCCACCTGCGCCAGGATGCCGGACGCTCGCCCGCCGCGCAGGCCTCGATTCCGCAGCCCGTGCGCCCCGCCCCGCTTCCCCCGCCGCCCGAACCGCGCGCCGCCGAGATCAAGTACTCGATCGTCGTCGCGAACCAGCCGGTGCGCGATGTTCTTCTCGCCATCGCGCGCGAGACGAAGGTGAACGTCGACGTGCACCCCGGGGTCGAGGGCAGCGTCACGATCAACGCCATCGACCAGACGCTCAAGCAGATCCTCGCGCGCCTGTCGAAGCAGGTGGACATGCGCTACGAGATCGAGGGATCGACGATCCACGTCATGCCCGACTCGCCGTACCTGCGCAACTACCGCGTCGACTACGTGAACATGTCGCGCGACACGACGGAAACCGTCTCCGTGGCGACGCAGGTCCTCTCGGGCACCGTGGGCGCCACCGGCGGCGCGCCGAGCGGAAGCCAGGGCGACAACAACTCGACGGTGCGCATCAGCAACGTCTCGCGCAACCGCTTCTGGGAGACGCTCGAGAAGAACATCAAGGACATGCTGCGCGAGACGGACAAGCTCCTGCCCGAAGGCAGCAGCGAGACGTTCGTGAGCAACCGGGGCCAGGCCGGCTCGGCGACCACGCAGGCCACCACCGCCCGCCGCATCGCCTCCGGCGCGACGAGTTCCGCGGCCACCGTCGCCCAGGTCACGCCGGGCCAGACGCAGACGCAGCAGGCCTCGGAGACGGTGGAATCGCGCCTCACCTTCCGCGAGGCGGCGTCGGTCATCGTGAACCCCGAATCGGGCACGGTGACGGTGCGGGCCACCTCGCGCCAGCACGAGAAGGTCTCCGAGTTCATCGAGCAGGTCATCGGCTCCGCCAAGCGGCAGGTGCTCATCTCGGCGACCATCGTCGAGGTCGAGCTGAGCGACCAGTACCAGGCCGGCGTCGACTGGTCCGCCATCGCCACCAACGGGCTGGGCTACACGATCACCCAGAGCCTCATCGGCTCCAATTTCTCCGCCGCGCCCGGCCTGTTCTCCCTGACCTACAAGAACCCCAACCCGGCGGCGGGCGGCAACATTTCCGGCACGGTCAGCATCCTCAGCCAGTTCGGCAAGACGCGCGTGCTCTCGAGCCCGCTGCTCATGGTGCTCAACAACCAGACCGCCGTGCTCAAGGTGACGGACAACATCGTCTACTTCACGATCAAGGCCGACACCAACACGAACGCCAACGTCTCGACGACCACGTTCACCTCGACGCAGAACGTCGTGCCGATCGGCCTCATCATGAACCTGACCGCGCAGATCAGCGACAGCGACATCGTCACGCTGAACGTGCGCCCGACCATCACCAGCATCATCGGCTCGGTGCAGGACCCGAACCCGTCGCTGCGCGGCACGATCCCCGGCACCTCGATCGAGAGCCTGATCCCGGTGACCCGCACGCGCGAGATGGAGAGCATCCTGCGCGTGGCGAGCGGCCAGACCGCCGTCCTGGGCGGCCTGATGGAAGACAGTTTCGTGGGCAAGCGCAACGGCCTGCCCAACGTCTCGCGCATCCCGGTCTTCGGCGACCTGTTCAGCTACCGCGACGACAAGTCGACCAAGAAGGAGCTGGTCATCTTCCTGCAGCCGCAGGTGATCCGGAGCGCGAGCACCGACGGCGACCTCTCCAGCTATCGCCGCCTGCTGCCCGGCAACGAGTTCTTTAAGGACACGCAACCGCCGGTGCCGGAGTTCCAGAAGGCCATGGGCGAGATCGAGCGCGGCGAGATGCCGGGCACGAAGCCCGTTCCGGTCGTGCCGGAGCCGCCCGCGCCGGGGAGCGCGCGATGAGCCTCCTGCTCGACGCCCTCAAGCGCGCCGAACAGGAGAAGCTCGCCCGCCAGGGCCAGGCCGCGTCGGCCGAGGAAGCCGCCGAGGCGGCGGCGCCCGCCAGGCGCTCGCTGGAACTGGAATCCGTTCACGTGCCGGTCGAGAAGCCGGCGGCCCCGAGCGCGGACCGCCAGGGCGCCGCCCGGGCGGTCTTCGCCGCGAAGCAGCCGGCCGAGGCGCCCAAGCGGTCCGGCGGCAACAAGGCCGTCTTCGCGATCATCGGCGTCGCCCTGGTCGCTGTCCTGGCCGGCGGGGCCTATGTCTGGTACGAGATCAACAAGACACCGGGCCCGATCGCGAGGGCGCCGGCCCCGGTGAGGCCGGTCACTCCCGTTGCGCCGAATGCCGCCGTCCCGGCCGACGGCTCGCCCGCGCAGGCACCCCCCCCGGCCGACGGCAAGGCGGAAGCCTCGAAAGCCGAGGGCGTGCCGCCGGTGTCGACCCTGAAGCCCGGCAGCGTCGCCGCCAAGGCGAAACCCCAGCCGAAGGCCGCCGAACAGCTGGTGATGAGCCTGCTCAAGGATTCGCCGCGCGCCGCCAAGGCCGCGCCGCCGCTCAAGCTCGACCGGAAGTTCGACCTGCCGCGCGTCGCCCCCGAAGTGAGCCAGGGCTACGACGCGCTGCGCGCCGGCGACCTCGCCACAGCCCGCAAGGCCTACGAGGCCGCGGTCGCCTCGGACGCCTCCAGCCTCGACGCCCACCTGGGCCTCGCGACCGTCGCCGCGCGCACGGGCGATCGCAACACGGCCGTGCGCCACTATCGCCGCGCGCTCGAGCTCGACCCGAAGAATCCCTCCGCGGTCGCCGGGCTCGCCGCGCTCGCCGACTTCTCGCGTCCCGACGTGCTCGAGGCGCAGCTGCGCGCCGACCTCACGCGCTACCCCGGCAGCGCGGCGCTGCACTACACGCTCGGCAACCTCCACGCGGCCCAGTCGCGCTGGAACGAGGCGCAGGCCGCCTATTTCGAGGCCTACCGCCTCGACCCGGACACCGCCGACATCGCCTACAACCTCGCGGTGAGCCTGGACCATCTCGGCCAGTCGCGCCTCGCGGCCGATTTCTACCAGCGTGCGCTCGCCGCTTCCGGCAGGCAGGACGTGCAGTTCGACAAGGGCCAGGTCTCCCGCCGTCTCGCGGAGCTCAAGCCCTAGCGATGGGCACCTTGCAAGCGCCACTCTCCCAGGTCCCGCTGGGCCAGACGCTCCTCACCAAGGGCATCGTCAGCCAGGACCAGCTCAACATCGCCCTCACCGAGCAGAAGAAGTACAAGGCCCCGCTCGGCAAGGTGCTGGTGACGATGGGCTTCGTCACCGAGGCCACGATCCGCGACATCCTCTCCGAGACGCTCGGCCAGGTGTCGATCGACCTCGAGAACACGATCGTCGATCCCGCGGCCATCGCGCTGGTGCCCAAGGACCTCGCGCGGCGCTACCACGTGCTGCCGGTGAGCTACGACCACGAGAAGCGCTCGCTGCTCATCGCCGTCTCCGACCCGGCCAACGTGGTCGCGCTGGACCAGATCCGCGCCCTCGTGCGCGAGGACCTGCGCATCGAGCAGGTGCTCGCGCGCGAATCCGACATCACGATCGGCATCGAGCACCACTACGGCTTCGAGCTCTCCATCGACGGCATCCTGAACGAGATCGAGACCGGCGAGATCGACTACCAGAGTCTCGCCGCGGATTTCGACGAGTACAGCCAGCCCGTCGTCCGGCTCGTGGACGCGCTGCTCAACGACGCGGTGAAGCGAAGCGCCTCGGACATCCACTTCGAGCCGGAGCAGGGGTTCCTGCGCATCCGCTACCGCATCGACGGCGTGCTGCGGCAGATCCGCTCGCTGCACAAGAACTACTGGGCCGCGATGGTGGTGCGCCTCAAGGTGATGAGCGGCATGAACATCGCCGAGACGCGCGCGCCGCAGGACGGCCGCATCTCGCTGCTGCTCTCCGGCCACCAGGTGGACTTCCGCGTCTCCGCCCAGCCCACGACCCACGGCGAGAACCTGGTGCTGCGCATCCTCGACCGCGACAAGGGCATCGTGCCCCTCGAGGACCTGGGCCTGCAGCCCGAGGAGCTCAAGACCCTGAAGCTGATGCTGGCGCGGCCCGAGGGCATCATCCTCGTGACCGGGCCGACCGGCTCGGGCAAGACGACCACGCTCTACTCGGTGCTCAACTACGTGAACACCGAGGGCGTCAACATCATGACGCTCGAGGACCCGGTCGAGTACCCGATGGCCATGATCCGCCAGACCTCGGTGAACGAGACGGTGAAGCTCGACTTCGCCAACGGCATCCGCTCGATGATGCGCCAGGACCCGGACATCATCCTCGTGGGCGAGATCCGCGACCAGGAGACGGCCGAGATGGCCTTCCGCGCCGCCATGACGGGCCACCAGGTCTACTCCACGCTGCACACCAACTCGTCCATCGGCGCCATCCCGCGGCTCATGGACCTGGGCGTGCTCCCGGACATCATGGCCGGCAACATCATCGGCGTGATCGCGCAGCGCCTCATGCGCAAGCTCTGCATGCACTGCCGCGTGCCCTACGAGCCCGATCCGGCCACGCGCAGCCTGCTCTCGATGCAGGAAGGCGACGACCGGCCGATCTACCAGCCCGTGGGCTGCGCCAAGTGCGAGAACACGGGCTACCGGGGCCGGCTCGCGATCATGGAGATCTTCAAGCTCGACTCGGAAATCGACGAGCTGATCGCGCGCCGGGCGACCGGCCGCGAAGTGCGCACCGCGGCCGCGGCCAAGGGCTTCCGCACGCTCGCCGACGACGCCATCTCGCGGGTGCTCATGGGCCAGACGAGCCTGGAGGAGATCTCGCGGGTGGTCGACCTCACCGACCGCGTCATCTAGGGCCCGCCATGGCGCTCTTCGCGTACCGCGCCATCGACGAGGAGGGCCGGATCTCCTCCGGAAGCCTCGACGCGACCAACGCGATCGACCTGGAGCTGCGCCTGCGGCGCCTGGGCCTCGACCTCATCACCTTCGAGTCCGTGAAGCGCTCGTCGGCCGCTCGCTCCCGGCGCGTGACGCGGCAGGAGCTCATCACCTTCTGCTTCCACCTCTCGCAGCTGCTCAAGGCCGGCGTCAACATCCTCGAGGCGCTCACCGACCTGCGCGACACCGTCGACAACCCCGGCTTCCGCCAGGTGATGGCGAGCCTGCTCGAGGACATCGAGGGCGGCCTCAAGCTCTCCGAGGCGATGGCGAACCACCCGTACATCTTCGACGCGGTGTTCGTCGCGCTGGTGAGGGCGGGCGAGCAGAGCGGCACGCTGAACGAGGTGCTCGACGAGCTCTCCGAGAACATCAAGTGGCAGGACGAGATGACGAGCCAGGCGAAGCGCGCGCTCATCTACCCCTCCATCGTGCTCGTGGTGGTGGTGGGGGTGATCTTCGTGCTCATGGTCTTCCTCGTCCCGCAGCTCGCCTCCACCCTGAAGTCGCTCGTCCCGAAGCTGCCCCGCGAGACCGAGCTGCTCATCGGCCTGTCCAACCTCTTCGTGAACTACTGGTACCTCATGATCGGCGTGCCGGCCGCGGCCGGCGTCGCGATCTTCGTCCTGTCGCGCACCAGCGAGTCGATGCAGCACCGGCTGGACGAGCTCTCGATCCGGGCGCCCGTGATCGGGCCCATCCGGTTCAAGATCATGCTGGCGCGCTTCACCACCTTCTTCGCGATGCTCTACCGCTCCGGCATCAGCGTGCTCGACTGCATCCAGATCTGCGAGAAGATCATGGGCAACCGCCTCATGGAGGACGCCCTCCAGCGGGTGGGCCGGCAGATCTCGGACGGAACGGGCATCAGCCAGGCGTTCACGCAGACCAAGCTCTTCCCGCCGCTCGTGCTGCGCATGCTGCGCGTGGGCGAATCCACCGGGGGCCTCGACACGGCCCTGCTCAACGTGAGCTACTTCTACAACCGGGAAGTGCGCGAGGGCATCAACAAGATGCAGGCGCTCATCGGACCGGCGACGACGCTCGTGCTGGGGGGCCTCATCGTGGGCATCCTCTACACGATCTTCCTGCCCATCTACGACGTGATCAGCAAGATCAAGTTCTGAACGCCCCATGGCCGCCAAGCACATCCTCTACCTCACCAACACGAACCTCACGAGCCTCGTCTCGCGAGGCGGCCGCCTCGTCGCGCGCCGGGTGTTCCCGGTGGGCGCCGCGGGCCGCGACGACTTCGAGGGCCACGTCGAGGACCTGCGCGCCCTCCCCACCCACATCCTCACGGACCTGGCGGAGGAGGATTTCCGCCTCGACACGATCCCGCACCTGGGCGGCAAGGACCGCGAGGCGGTGCTGGCGCGCAAGCTCTCGCAGCTCTTCCGCAGCTCGCCCTACCGCCACGCGCTCGCCCAGGGACGCGAGAGCGAGGGGCGCCGCGACGACCGCGTGGTCTACACCGCGATCACCAACGGCGAACTGCTCCGCCCCTGGGTCGAGATCCTCGAGAAGCACCAGGTGCCGCTCGAGGGCATCCACTCGAGCGCGGTGTTCAGCGAGAAGCTCCTGCCCGACCTGGGCCTCACCTTCCCCCACACGTTGCTGGTCACGTTCACGCCGGGCGGCTCGGTGCGCCAGACCTATTTCCGCGAGCGCGAGATCAAGTTCAGCCGCCTCACGCCCGTCGACCTCGAGGAGGGCGGGACGCTGGGCGGGCTGCTCGCCGGCGAGACGGCGCGCACGTGGCAGTACCTCGACAGCCAGCGCTACTTCAATTCGGCGGACCGCCTCGAGGTGTGCGTGCTGGTGCACGCGAAGGACCGTCCGTCGGTGGAGCCGGCGCTGCGGGACTTCGACCAGATCCACTACCGGCTCGTCGACGTCGAGCAGGCGGCGGCGAAGATCGGGCTCAAGCCCCCGCCCCTGTCCTCGAGCGTCGAGGACCTCCTCGCCCACGAGCTGCTCAAGCGCGGCGCCGAGAACCATTTCGCGCCGCCCGAGGCGCGCCGGTTCGCCCAGATCCGCCGGGCGAAGCTGGCGCTCCACGCGTTGTCGGCCGGCGCCCTCGCCGCGGGGCTCGCCTACGGGGGCTGGAACCTCGCCATCGCGCTCCAGAACCGCGAGCAGGACACGCGGACGAGCCAGCGCGTGCTGGACCTTCGGCGCGAGCACGAGGACATCCTCCGCTCGATGCCCACGCAGGGCGTCGCGGGCGAGACGATGCGCGACGCGGTCGCCTTCTACGCCGGCGCGCTCCGGGGCTATCCCTCCGTGGGCGAGTTCCTGCTGCCGGTCTCCCGGGCGCTCGATCACTTTCCTCGCGTGCGCCTCACGCAGGTCGCCTGGCAGGCCGCGGAGAACGACAGCGCGATGCCTGCCCTCCAGCCCAACGTGCCGCGCAATCCGCCGCCCGTGAAGGCCATGGCGAAGGCCGGCGACAATCCGCAGGCCGCGGCGCCGCCCCTTCCGCCCGGCGGGGCCGTCGACAATTCCCCGTTCGTTCCCGGGCGCGTCGCCGTGGCGCTGGTCGAGGCCACCGTGCGCATCGACGGCACGGGTTACCGCACGGCGCTCGCCGAGGTGGAAGGCCTCGTCAAGGAGATCGGCGGCATCAAGGGATACCGGGCAACGCTCGTCGACAGCCCGCTCGACATCACGCCGAAGGTGGCGATCCTCGGGCGATTCGCCGAGAAGCCCCTGGACGCGACCGAGGCGCGGTTCACGTTCAAGGTGACGCGCACCTCCGAGGAGCGCCCATGAACGCGGCGTTCACGAAGGAAGGATTCGGCGCCCTTCGCCTCGCGTGGGCCGGCCTGGGGCTCGCCATCGCCGCCGCCGCCGCGCTCGCCTGGGGAAGCCACGAATACCTGCAGAAGGAAAAGCGCGACGACTTGGCGTCGCAGCGCCAGCTCGGCGAGGCCCGGGCCCGGGTCGAGACGGCCAAACGCGAGCGGGACGACCTGCGCAATTCCTCCGCCGTGTTCGCCGACCTCGTGAACCGGGGCATCCTCAAGGAGGAAAGCCGCCTCGATCTCATCGAGCGCCTGGACCGCCTGAAGGCGAAGCACCAGTTGATCGAGCTCGAATACGAGATCCAGCCCCAGCGCCCCCTGCCCCTCATGGGCGGGCGCGTGTTCAACGCCGTCGACGTCCTGGGCAGCCGGGTGCGCATCAAGGCGCAGGCGCTGCACGAGGGCGAGGCGCTCGCGTTCATCGAGGAACTGGTGCGCCCGCCCACGGGGTTCAACCCCGCGAGCCGCTGCACGCTGGCGCGCATGATTCCCGGATCCCCCGATGCCCTGACGCCACGCGTGGAAGCCACGTGCACGCTGGAGTGGATTTCGCTGCGCGACAAGCGGGGGAACCGTGCGAGCTAGGGCCGCGATCGCACTGCTCGTCCTCTCGTCGGCCGCCACGGCCGCCGAGTTCGGCACGCTGTTCCACACGGCCAAGGAACGCGAGCAGCTCGAGCGCCTTCGCAAGGGCGACAAGTCGCCGGACGGCCAGGCGGCGATCGAACGCCCGGATCCCGTCATCACCGGCTACGTGAAGCGCAGCGACGGCAAGAGCACCGTGTTCATCGACAAGCAGCCGGTGCCGGTGCGCAATCCGAGGCTGGAGCGCCGGCTGGAGCCGAAGGCGGTCGAACGCTACGAGCCGCTGCCGGCGCCGCCGCCCGTCGAACCGGTACCGCCGGCGAAGACGGCCGAGCCCGCGGCGCCGTCCCGGTCGCCGGCCACGCCCGGGTCGCCCCCCGCACCGCGCCCGCGCTCCGGCAAGGACGACTGACCGTGCGGCGTTGCCCGGCCCACGAGCGACGCCCGACGACCAGCGCCGGCTTCACGCTGGTGGAGATCGCTGTGGTGATCGTGGTCCTCTCGCTGCTCCTCGCGATGATCACCGGCATCGCGACCTCGCTGGTCGGACAGCAAAGACGCGAGGTGACGAGGCAGAAGCTCGCAGGCGTGGAGACGGCATTGGCGCTCTTCGTGTCGCAAAACCGGCGCCTTCCGTGCCCGGCGGATGGAAGGCTTGCATCGGACAACGCAAACGCGGGCCTCGAACGACCGGTGGGGGGAGCGGCCTGCAACGTCATTACGGCGACGGCCAATTCCCAGACCCACGGCGTGGTTCCTTGGCGTACGCTCGGACTTGCGGAATCCGACATCACGGACGGTTGGGGAAATCGGTTGTCGTATCGTGCCGCGCCGGAACTGGTGATCGCCGAATCGATGAACCTCACCAATTGCGACCCCGGGGGGTCTGGCGGCTTGGGAGCCGGGAGCGTTTGCGATACCAATTGCTCGACAACGACATTCCCCGGCTCCTGCACGCCGCCTTCCGTCTACACACAAGCCAAGGGGCTCGGCATTCGCAATCTTGCTTCGGCCACGCTCATCATGAATCCCGCTTCAACGCCGTCGACAGGGGCTGCCTTTGTCGTCATCAGTCACGGCGAAAACCTGGAGGGCGCCTACAACAACCAGGGAGTGCTGCAGGCGGCCACCACGGCCTCCGGAACGCTCGAATCGGGGAGCAACGCGGCGAACCTGAGCTTTGTCGCTTCGACCTCCGCGACGGCGCCGGTATTCGTCGACGATTTCCCGAGCTATTCGGCTGGAAGCGGCCATTTCGACGATTTCGTCCTGCGGCCATCGATTCTCACCGTCGCCACGAAGGCGCAACTCGGCCCTCGGGCGCACTGAGATAGCGCGCATGCCCGCGGTGAAGCGACAGGCCGGCATGGCCGGTGCCACGGTGATCATCATCGTGATCCTGGGACTGGTCGCATTGATCCTCGGCGCGCGCATCTTCGATTCCCAACTGGGGCTGAATCAGCGCGAAGTGACCGATGCCAACATGCGTCGCGTAACCGACGCACTCGTCAACTTCGCGAGCCTGAACCAACGCCTTCCATGCCCGGCCAACGGCGACGGCGCAGACGGCGCCGAGGCCGCATCGCCGGCCGGACCGCCGACCGCCGTTTCTCCCAGCGCCTATACGACGTGTGCCTACGGTGACGGCGTCGTTCCTTGGTTAACCTTGGCCATCAGGCAGGAACACGCGCTGGACGGCTGGGGCCGCCGCATTTCCTATCGCGTCTTTTCGGGTACGAGCGGCGTTACCCAGCTCAGATTCGATTCGCTCTCGGCGCCGCCGCGAATCGTCGGCGGCGCGAGCAACGTCGACTGCAATACCTCGCTGGGCGCGCCCATTGACACCACGCTCGCGGCGGGCAACCTGTGCAAGCCGGCGACTGGTCCCCCGCCCTTGGGTTCACCACCGCCGAACACGCCGGCGCAGTTCCTGGCCGCCCCAGGGCGCACCCCCCTGCTCGTCGTCCAGGACCAGGGAACCACCCGAAACTCGCTCGCATTCGTGCTCGTGAGTCATGGGGAGTCGGGTTACGGCGCCTTTTCCGCGAACGGTGGTGCCGGCAGAGCCCAATCCCCTTCGGGGGCGGGAAAGGAGATCGTCAATGCGGGGGCGGGAGGTGAGTACTGGATCCTTCCGCACAGCCAACCTGAAGTTGGCGCAGCCGACCCCGCGCACTTCGACGACGTCTTGACCTACATGACTTTCGCCGAGCTCGTGGTCCGGGCAAACCTCAAGGCGCGCTCCTGGTCCCGATACCCCTTGGGCACGCAATTTTCGGGGATTGCAGTCCAGAGCGCCGTCGTCGCAGCCGGCGGATCATTTGATGCGAGTTCGTCCCAGAACACCGGACAGAGTTCGCTCGGGCTTGGCGGCTTTCTGGTAACCGCCTCGGCAGGCAGCTCCACCCAGAACATCGGGTATCGCGATCAAGGCGGCATTGGTGGCATTGGCGTGATCGGCGGCAGTTCGTCGAGCGGCGACTTGAATTCCACTTTCAACGAACGACTGCGCTTCCAACTCGGCGAAGGAAGCGGGTACGGGAAAATGGATGTCGCGCTGAATGCGTTCGAAGTGACAGATTTTTCCCCCCTGCAGAAGGAGCGTGCCGAGATCTCGCTTTGGAAGCAGGGCGACCCGGTCCAGACCTCAACGGTTGACGCGTGGGAGGAGTCCGGCGATCCCACGCGATGCCTCTATCGCCTTGTCACGGGGAATACATTCGATCGTCTGGATGTCGCGCCTGTTTCCCAGACCGGCGGCGGTGGCAGCACGCGGTTCACGGTAGCGGCGATCATGGCCTGTACGGATGCCACGACGCCCTGCCTCACCAACGTTTCAGGCGCACTCGGCTGCCCTATGTCCCCGCCAAGCACCGTGGCGAACGCGCCGAGTGCTGCTGGCACCACCACGGCGACCTTGAGCGGTGTTGTCGAAGACAATGGTGTCTCTCACGGGACAGGCACCGGCTACACCACGACAGCGGCCGGCTTTCCTTTCGGCACCCGCTCCATCCCCCTTGTATCCGGAAGCGGCACGATACTCGCCGGCAACTGCGTGCAGTTTTCAGGCGATGCAAACACGTACGTTGTCGCGTACGGGATCAGCGCTCCGGGAACTCTGTTTCTCTCCTCGCCTGGTCTGCGACAAGCCATTCCTGCCTCGACAAGAGCCGTGAGCTTCGCAAGCTGCCCAACCGCCGTGCAATTCGACTACGGCCCCACCTGCGCCTACGGCTCAAGCGCCCCCGCTACGCCTGCCACGATCGCTGCCGGTTCGGGTAGTACCAACGTTTCCGCGTCGATCTCGGGACTTTCGTGTGGATCGAGCTATTACATGCGCACCAGGGCCACAAACTCAACAGGCACTACGACGAGCGCCAATCGCCAGTTCCGGACCGCCAATTGCGCGGTCGCAACGCCGACTGCGCAAACCAATCCTGCGACGACCGTCACGAGTACTTCCGCCACGTTGGTTGGCATCGTCAACGACAATGGCTCCGCCACAACAGCATCGTTCGAGTACGGCGAATCGTCGTGCTACGGGAGCAGCACTGGCGCTTCTCCGGGTTCCGTGGCCGCCAATGCCGGCGTAACTGCCGTCGTTGCAACGGTTGCTTCACTCAAGTGCGACACGTATTACCACTATCGCGTGATCGCCACGAGCGGTTCAGGCACCATGAAGGGCGACGACGCGATATTTCGCACGGCCGCCTGCCCGTAACTCCTTGGACGACATGGGTTCGGCAAGCAATTTCCCGTTTCCCCCGTAGGCGATTCCCCAGGGAACGCGGTCGCGCAATACACGAGACTTCGGCATGGCAATTGTCAGCCGGAGTCCATTGATGCCCGCCCCCTTGCGTGAACGAGGCGCCGCCCTCGTCGCCGTCGCCGCGATCCTCGCGATCGCCCTCATCGCCCTCCTCACCACCGCGTTCGCGCGCTCGGCGACCGGCCCCCGCCGCTACGCCGCGAGCGAGCCGGCGCTCGCGAGCGCCCGCGAAGCGCTGGTCGCCTACGCCACGGCCCGCCCCGTGGGTGAGATCGTCGGTCCCGGCTACCTGCCCTGCCCGGACCTCGACGACGACGGCTGGGCCGAATCGACCTGCGGGTCGATGTCGGGCGAAACGGGCCAATGGCAGCGCCTCGGGCGGCTGCCGTGGAAGACACTGGGGCTGCCGGACCCGCGCGACGCGTTCGGCGAGCGCCTCTGGTACGCCGTCTCGAGCAAGCACAAGGGCCTGCTCAATTGCACGGTGAGCGCCGAGTGCCTCGACATGTCGCCCGAGGCCGCGATCGGCACGATCACCGTGCGCGACTCGTCGGGCACCGTGATCCACGACGGCACCTTCGCCGGCCCCTACGAGCCGGCATCCGGGGGCGCCGTGGCGGTGGTGATCGCGCCCGGCCCGCCGCTCGCGCGCTGGAACGGCGCCGAGGGCTCGCCCCGCGTCCAGGTGCGAACCTGCGAAGGCGGACGCTGCAGCGAGACGGGACGTTGTCTCACCGAGCCGCCGACCCTCACGCCGAAGTGCGATCCCGTGAACTACCTCGACCGGTCGCCGGGCCCGGCCTTCGCCGACGAGGACAACGCGCGCTTCGTCGACCGGAACGACGCTTCCGGCCGCCCGCGCAACCGCGACGGCTTCATCCAGGGCCCGGTGGTCGGGGCCGACGGCGCGACGTGGGTGAACGACCGGATCGCGGTCGTCTCGTATGCCGACCTCATGCCGCGCGTGATGCGGCGAGTGGGCGAGGAAGTCGCCAGCTGCCTTCAGCAATACGCGGACCATCCGGCCCATGGGGGCCGCACGCCGTGGGCCTCGCCGGCCTGCCGCAGCCTGGACGCGAACGCCTCGCTGCGCGGCGCCGATGCGGCCGGCGTGCGCTTCGGCCGGATCCCGGACACGCCCTTTCTCGCCACCGCCCGCGATACCGGCGACGCGATGTCGTCCGTGTGGCGCCACGGTCCCCCGGGCTGCCGGATCGCGGACGCCGCGGGACGCACGGCTGGCCTCTCCGCGCCCTCGTGGTGGAGCACCTGGAAGCGCCACGTCTTCTACGCCCTGTCGGACGCGGCGGCGCCGATCGCCGAGCGCTCGACGCCCTGCGACGCGAATGCCTGCCTCGTCATCGGCGATGGCGAAAACGGCCAGCGATTCGCCGTCGTCGTCGCCGGCCCGCCACTATCGCGCGAAGAAGGACGGCAATCGCGCGGCGCCCTGGCGAGCCTCGACGCGCGCGAATGGCTGGAAGGTCCCAACGCCGACCTGAGGCGCCTCAACGCGAACCCCGCGGCTCCCGAATGCCCCAGGGACGCGAGCTATCCCGCCGGCCCCGGATCGCGCGCGTTCGGCCGGCTCGCCTCGGGCGACGGGCGCCGCGGCAACGATCTCGTCGTCACGCCGCCGGGAGCCCGGCCGTGAGTGCCTCGCGCGGCTTCACCCTGCTCGAGCTGATGCTCGTGCTCTTCATCGTCGCCCTCCTCGCCGCGGGACTCACGATGCCGTTGGCCGCGCAGGTGTCGCAAAGGCGCATGGAGGAAACGCGCCGCCAGCTGGACGAAGCCCGCGACGCCTTGCTCGGATTCGCGGCCGCCAATGGCCGCCTGCCCTGCCCCGCCACGGCGGACAGCCGCGGGCAGGAACGCTTCGCCCCGGGCCGCGACTCCCGCGACGGGCTGTGCGCGGCGTTCTTCGACGGATTCCTCCCAGCCGCGACGCTGGGCCTCTCGCCGCTCGACCCCGAGGGCTTCGCGCGCGATGCGTGGGGTTCGGTGTCGAACCGCGTCCGCTACGCCGTCTTCGGCGGCCGCGCCGTGGGCGGCGTCGACAATCCCCTCACGCGCGTGAACGGCGTGCGCCTGGCGACGCTCGACGAGATCGGCGCCGCGCCGGGATACCTCGTCATTTGCGCGACCGGGGTCGCCGCCGATGCGGCCGGATGCGGGCCGGCCGCGAACCAGCTCACGCGCAAGGCCGCCTTCGTCCTGCTCTCCCTGGGACCCAACGCCCCCGAGATCCCGGCCCGCGGCAGCGACGAGTCGCGCAATCTCGACGGCGATGCCGTCTTCGTCGCCCACGAGCCCGCGCGCGATTTCGACGACCTGGTCACCTGGGCGAGCGTGAGCCAGCTCGCGAGCCGCCTCGTGGCGGCGGGCCGTGCCCCTTGATCCCGGGTCAGGCCGGCTCGAGACGGAAGACGACCCGCCCGGGCTCGTTGTGCGCGAGCGAGGCCGCATAGCCCGACTGGGCCGCGAGCCGCGCCAGCTGGTAGAGCCCGATCGCGAACCCGGCGCCTTCGCGACGCGGGATCGGCTCCTGGAAGAGCACGTCGGCGATCGAGGCCGGAACGGGCGGCCCCGAATCCTCGATGTCCACGCGGGCCTGGCCGCGCGACAGGTGCAGCGCCACCTTGATCCGAAGGCCGGGGTCCGCATCGCGCTTGCGGCGGGCGTTCACGAGGCAGTTCTCGACGAAGCCGTCGAACACGGACGCGGGCACCATGGACGCGCCCTCGCCGTGCACCTCGAACTGCACGCCGCTCGCGGCCGCGCGGCGCTCGAGGTCCTTCCACCAGGCGTGCACGCTGCGCGGGGGCTCGCGGATCTCCACCTGGGGCGAGCGCAGCTGGTCGAGCGTCGCCTGCAGCCGGCGGGTGATCTGCGGCAGCTGGCGCGAGAGCAGCTGCGAGTACTTCGTGTCCGCCGGGTCCTCGCGCGGCGCGGCGGACGTGAGCGTGAAGAGCGACTGCAGCAGGTTCTTGATGTCGTGGGTGAGGCGCGCGCCCGTCTCGTGCACGGCCTGCACGTAGGCGTTGCGGCGCATCTCGGCCTCGCGCCGCTTGCTCTCGTAGAACTCGCCCACCACCTGCGCGAGCAGGCGCATGTGCAGGAAGAGCGCGGGCGAGAGGTTGATCTCCGTGTAGAAGGTGAGGTCCACGCCGTGGAACGAGAAGCGCGCCGCGTCGTTCGCCTTGGCGCCGAATTCGCCTTCGCCCTCGGGCGAGCGCCATTCGCCGCCGCGCACCCAGGGCAGTTCCGACACGAGCGACAGCGCCTGGTGCAGGAATCGCTGGGGATCGGGCTCGCGCTCGGCGAGGTCGGCGACGCGGCGCACCCAGATCTCGAAGGGCATGCCCACGGACATGAGGTACCGCGAGAGGTACGTGCGCAGGCCGCCGAAGCCCTGGCGGGGACCCCAGAGCACCGCCAGCACGAAGAGCGTCCCGCCGAAGCCGATGACCGTGAGGCCGGCCGCGGTGAAGTACTCGCCATTGGTATAGCGCATGAGGGCGATGGCCCCGAGCACCACCACCACGACCAGCTGGAACACGAGCACGGCATAGAAGAAGTCGAAGACCTGCCGGTGGTCGTCCTCGCGCGAGTCGAAGGGCAGGAAGACGAGCGCGATGAGCGAGAACGGGAGGACCCAGTGCACGAAGGCCGACACCGGCGGGGGAATGGCCTGCTCGCGGATCACGAGGGTCGGCACCGCCCAGACGATCAGGATGGCCGCCAGGTAGAAGAAGGCGAGGAGGTAGAAGCGCCCCTGCCGCCTCGCCTGCAACGTGAACACCTTGCCCCCGAGGATGCCGAGCAGCACCGAGATCCAGGCCACGATGAGCCAGCCCGGCAGGAAGTAGATGATCGCTCCCGTGATCGCGAGCAGCATCACGACCGCGAGGCGTTCGAGTTCCTGCTCGGCGGCGAAGAAGGGCTGCCAGAGCAGGAAGAGCCCGAAATGCACCAGCAGCCAGATGCGCTGGAAGGGGCCGCCCGCCTCCGTGACGAGCGCCGCGTGCAGGACGAGCAGCATCGCGAGGACGATCCAGCGCCGGGCCGAGAGCAGGCGGGCGCTGAATCCGGGGGTCGGGGAGATCGCGGCGGACACAGGGGCGGGGAGATGGTTGAGCGGGAATTAAAGCACGCCCCGGGGCCGGCGGCCGGGCCTGGGGACGTCCCGGACCGGTTCACCTGTCGGACCTTGCGACACCGGGTGTCCGGATTCTTGACACCTCGGGGGGAGGTCGCCGGGCATTTCCCACCCCGAATTCACACTACATCAATAACAATCAGGCACTTAACAAACATGGCACACCCGTTGCATAGTTGTCTGCGTACCCTACACCCGGAGTCACCCATGAAACGACATGCCGCGCCATCACAACAGCTTGCCCTCGCCGTCCTCGGCACCGGGCTCGCGCTCGGCGTCGTGCTCCAGGTGCTCCAGATCCTGCGCGGAGCGGGCCTGGCCGGCTAGAGCCGGGGTAGCCATCTTCCATCGGAGAGAACCATGAAATCGCAGCAATCGGGCTTCACCCTCGTCGAGATCGCGATCGTGCTCGTGATCATCGGCCTCCTGCTCGGCGGCATCCTGAAGGGCCAGGAACTGATCAACAGCGCGAAGGTGAAGAACCTCGCGAACGACTTCCGCACCATCCCGACCTACATCTACGGGTACCAGGACAAGTTCAAGTCCCTGCCGGGTGACGACGCCGCGGCGTCCACGCACATCACCGGCGCGACGAACGCCACCACCCCGGCCGCCAGCCAGGGCAACGGCGTCATCAACGGCAACTGGAACACGTCCACCAACACGGACGAGGCCTATCTCTTCTGGCAGCACGTGCGCCTCGCGAACCTCGCGGCGGGCCCGACGGTCGTCACCGACGCGGACTACATCCCGAAGAACGGCGTGGGCGGCAAGCTCGGCCTGTCCAGCGCGACGGGCGCCCAGCTGCAGATCTCGGGCATGAGCGGCACGTACCAGATCTGCTCGGAGGGCATCCTGGGCAAGTTCGTGAAGCAGCTCGACACTCAGATGGACGACGGCAACACGGCGGGCGGCTCCATGCGGGCGGTGGCGGGCGGCGCGGCCCTCGGCACGGCGGCGGTCGCGACAGCCTCGATCGACGACGCGACGTCCTATACGGTGTGCTACGTGTTCTGACGCCGGTCCTTCGCGGCTCCCGGACGGCCCGCCTCGCGCGGGCCGTTTCGTTTCCGGTCCCGCCCGGGATCTGTGGGGTCAGGTTCATTTTCGCTCCTGTCCCCGCTGCCGCCCCTGTCCACCTCGCCGCACCGCTGCGCGTTTCAGCAGGATGGCAAGGCTACCCAGGATCGACGTTCCCGGCATTCCCCAGCACCTGATCGTCCGGGGCAACAATCGCTGCGCGATCTTCCGGGACGATGCCGATCGGATGATCTATCTCGGGTTCCTCGAAGGCGCCCTGCGCACGTGTGCGTGCGACCTGCACGCCTTCGTCCTCATGACGAACCACGTGCACCTGCTCGCGACCGGGCACGCCGACGGGGAGATTTCGGCACTCATGCAAGCCGTCGGGCGCAAATTCGCCCGGCTGATGAACCTACGCTGGGGACGAACGGGCACCCTTTTCGAGGGGCGATTCCGGTCCAGCCTCGTCGAAAGCGAAGCGTACTTGCTGTCCTGCATGAGATACATCGAGTTGAATCCCGTGCGCGCGGGCATGGTGCGGCATCCGGCCGATTACCGATGGTCGAGCTTTCTCGCGAATTCGACGGGCAACCCCAGTCCTCCTCTGGTCGCTCACGAGGTCTACAGCCAACTCGGTGCCGATTCCGATGAGCGCGGCCTGAATTACCGTGAACTGATCGCCGCCGGCATTTCGAAAGGCGAGCTTGAGCAAATCAGGACGAGCGCGCGACAGGGTCGTGCCCTGGGCAGCGAGAATTTCAGCAACCGTTTACAGGAAGGCCTGGGGCGCCCGGTGGCGCCCGCATGGCAAGGCCGCCCTCGAAAACGGGGACAGGAAG
This sequence comes from uncultured Lysobacter sp., assembly GCA_964587315.1. Taxonomy (GTDB): domain Bacteria; phylum Pseudomonadota; class Gammaproteobacteria; order Burkholderiales; family Usitatibacteraceae; genus FEB-7. The sequence continues at coordinate 5,249 of CAZPLW010000018.1, read as the reverse complement.
AAAAAGGAACCTGACCCCCGACTAGCCCTGCAGTATCCGCATTTCGGCCTTGGCGAGCGCCTCCTGCGAGCCCATGAGCACGACGATGTCGTTCTCCCGCAGCCGCATCCCGGGTGACGGATTGGTCTCGCGCACGCCCTGGCGGCGCACCGCCGTCACCTCCACGTCCATCGCGTCCAGGTTGAGGCTCTCGAGCGTGTGCCCGACGCACGCCGCGCTGGGCCCGACCATCATCGATCGCAGGCGCTTCTGGGTCGACTCGCCTTCGGCGTCGTGGTCCGTGGCGCCCGGGAAGAACCCGCTCATCAGCTGGTAGCGCTCGGAGCGCACCTCGCGCAGGCGCCGCAGCACGCGGTTGAGCGGAATGCCCAGCAGCATCATGGTCTGCGTCGCGAGCATGAGGGAGCCCTCGACCACCTCGGCCACGATCTCGGCCGCGCCGGCCTCCCGCAGCTTGCCCACGTCCGTGTCGTCCCAGGTGCGGACGATGACGGGGAGCTCCGGCCGCATGTCGCGCACGTGCGCGAGGATCGAGAGGGCCTTCGGGGTGTCCGCGAAGCTCACCACGACCGCCATCGCGCGCGAGATGGCCGCCGCGGCGAGCACCTCGCGGCGCGAGGCGTCGCCGTAGACGACCGAATCGCCGGCCGCCGCGGCCTGACGCACGCGCTCGGGGTCGGCATCGAGCGCGATCACCTGCAGGCCCTCGCGCTCCAGGAACCGCGACAGGGCCTGGCCGCTCCGGCCGTAGCCGCACACGATGACGTGGCCCTGCGTCGCCATGGTCTTCACCGCGAGCTGGTGCAGGGCCATCGCGCGCTGGGTCCACTCGCTCTCGACGAAATACAGCACGATGCGCTCGCTCTTCGCCATGAGCAGCGGCGTGAGCGCCATCGACATCAGCGACGCGGCGAGCACCACCTGGAGCGTCTGCGGATCGAGGGCCGACTCCTTGCCCGCGAGCGCGAGCAGCACGAAGCCGAACTCGCCGGCCGGCGCGAGCGCGAGCGCGCAGCGAAGGGCCGTCGGCTTCTCGTTGCCGAACGCGCGCGCCAGGCCGAATATCACGACGAACTTGAGGGCGAGGAGCGCGGCGAGCACGAGCCCCACGAACGCCCAGCGGCCCACGACGACCGAGGGCTGCAGCAGCATGCCGATCGTCACGAAGAAGAAGCCCAGCAGCACGTCGCGGAACGGCTTGATGTAGTCCTCGACCTGGTAGCGGTACTCCGTCTCGGAGATCAGCATGCCGGCGAGGAAGGCCCCGAGCGCGAGCGACAGGCCCGCGAGTTCCGTCATCCACGCGAGGCCGAGCGTCACCAGGAGCACGAAGAGGACGAAGAGCTCCGAGGACTTCTGCTTCGCGACGAGGGTGAAGAGCGGGCGCATGATCCGCTGCCCGACGTAGAGCACGAGCGCGAGCACCGCCGCCGCCTTGGCGAGCGCGATGCCCAGCGCGCCCGCGAGCGCGTCGGGCGCGAGCGCGAGCGCCGGGATGAACACCAGGAGCGGGATCACCGCGAGATCCTGGAATAGCAGCACGCCCATGATCTGGCGGCCCGCGGGCGTGTGCAGCTGGGCCTGCTCGGACAGCGTCTTCGAGACGATCGCCGTCGACGACATGGCGAGCACGCCGCCCACGATGAGGCCGGTCTGCCAGGTCTGGCCCGCGGCGAGCGCCACCACCGAGGCCACGGCGAGCACGATCGCCACCTGCAGGCCGCCGAAACCGAACACCGTGCGGCGCATCGCCATGAGCTGCGGCAGGCTGAACTCCAGGCCCACGGAGAACATGAGGAACACCACGCCGAACTCCGCCAGGTAGCGCTGCTCCTCCGTGGCGGAGACGATGGCGAGCGCTCCGGGGCCGATGACGGCACCCACGAGCAGGTAGCCCAGGATCGCGGGCATCGACAGTCGCCTGAACAGGACGACGACCGCGACGACGGAACCGAGGAGGATCAGGGCGACAGGAAGGGCTTCGTGCATCGTCGTGGCCGGGGCGGCGAGGGGCAATCCCTTATACTTTCGCCATGCCAAATCTACACCATCCCCGGGGGGCGACCGCCGCTGCGAGCGTGCTCGAGCGCGCCAGGGACGTCCTGGAGATCGAGGCGGACGCCGTCCGGCACCTGGTGGGGCGCCTGGGCGAGGCCTTCGTCGCGGCCCACGACGTCATCCTCGCGGCCCGGGGCCGCGTCGTCGTGACGGGCATGGGAAAGAGCGGCCACGTGGGCGGCAAGATCGCCTCCACCCTCGCCTCCACCGGCACGCCCGCCTTCTTCATGCACCCGGGCGAGGCGAGCCACGGCGACCTGGGGATGATCGTCGCCGACGACGTCGTGATCGCCATCTCGAACTCGGGCGAGTCCGACGAGATCCTGCGCATCCTGCCGCTCATCAAGCGGCGCGGCGCGAAGGTGGTCGCGATCACCGGCCGGCCGCAGTCGACGCTCGCGCGCGAGGCCGACGTGCACCTCGACGCGGGCGTCGAGAAGGAAGCCTGCCCGATGAACCTCGCGCCCACCGCGAGCACCACCGCGGTGCTCGCGCTGGGCGACGCGCTCGCCGTCGCCCTCCTCGAGTCGCGCGGCTTCGGCAGCGAGGACTACGCGCTCGCGCATCCGGGCGGCGCGCTCGGCAGGAAGCTCCTGCTGCACGTGGCCGACGTGATGCACAGCGGCGAGCGCCTGCCCCGCGTGCCGACGGGCGCGACGCTCAAGGAGGCGATCCTCGAGATGTCGCAGAAGGGCCTGGGCATGACGGCGATCGTGGACGCGGACGATCGCGTCGCCGGGCTCTTCACCGACGGCGACCTGCGCCGCACGCTCGAGAAGCACGAAGACATCCGCGGCCTCAAGGTCGCCGACGTGATGACGAGGAACCCGCGCACCATCGGCCCGGGCCGGCTCGCGGCCGAGGCGGCGCAGGTGATGCAGGCGCACCACGTGAGCGGCAGGCTTCTCGTGGTGGACGAGGCGAACCGGCTGGTCGGGGCGCTGCACGTGGACGACCTGCTGCGCGCGGGCGTCATCTAGCGCGATGGACGCCTCCGCCCGCGCCCGCGGCGTGCGCCTCGCGCTCCTCGACGTCGACGGCGTGCTCACCGACGGCCGCCTCTGGTACGGCGAGAGCGGCGAGGCGTTCAAGTCCTTCCACATCCTCGACGGCCACGGCCTCAAGATGCTCGCCGCCTCCGGCATCGCGACCGGGCTGCTGTCGGGCCGCGATTCGCCGGCCGCCGCCGCCCGCGCGAGGGAGCTGGGCCTCGCGCACGTGATGCTCGGCGTGTCCGACAAGCTCGCCCGGTTCGAGGAACTCGCCGGGCGCCTGGGCCTCGAGCCGTCGCAGTGCGCGTTCGTGGGCGATGACCTGCCCGACCTCCCGGTGATGCGCCGGTGCGGCCTCGCCGTCGCCGTGGCCAACGCCGTTCCCGAGGTGAAGGCGGTCGCGCACCACGTCACCGCGGCCCGGGGAGGCGAGGGCGCGGTGCGGGAATTCTGCGAGTTCGTGATGCGCGCGCAGGGCACGCTCGATGCGTCGACCGACCGGTACCGGGCCTAGCGAGCCGGCCGCGTGATCCGCCCGTCCTCCTGGCTTCCGCTCGGCGTGCTCGCGATGCTCGTGGGCCTGACGGTCTGGCTCGACGGGCTGGTGCAGCCCGCCCCGGTGCGCGCGGACGGAAAGGCGCGCCACGACCCCGACCTCATCGTCGAGAATTTCCGGGCGAACAAGCTGGGCGAGGACGGGCGGGTGCTCTACACCCTCACGGCGCGCAAGATGGTACATTACCCCGACGACGAGTCCGCCCTCCTCGAGCGGATCGCCTTCGAGGCGTGGCAGCCCAAGCAGCCGAAGGTGGCGATCACCTCGGACACGGGCCGGCTCCTCGAAGGCGGCGACAAGGTGTGGTTCGAGGGCAACGTCGTGCTGGTTCGCGACGCCGACGTCCGCGTCGAGGCGTCGCGGCTCACCACCGAGCGCCTCCTCGTGCTTCCCGAGGAAGGCATCGCCCGCACCACGAGCGCCGTCGTCCTCGAGAATCCGGACGGCCGCGTCGAGGCCGCGGGACTCGAGATGAACAACCAGTCGCGCACGGCCCGTCTCGACCGGGTGCGCGCGACCTACAAGCCGCCCAAACGCTGATGCGCACCCCCGTCCCCTCCATCGCCTTCGCCCTCGTCCTCGCCGTCCTCGCGCCCGCCGCGGTCGCGGAGAAGGCCGACCGCGAGAAGGAGATCCAGGTGCTCGCCGACCGCCTCTCGGCCGACGACACCAAGCGCGAGGCGGTCTACGACGGCAACGTCGTGGTGACGCAAGGCACGCTTCGCGTCGTCGCCGCTCGCATCGTCGTGCGCGAGGATGCGGAAGGGTACCGGAGCTTCGTCGCCACGGGCGCGCCCGTCACCTTCCGCCAGAAGCGCGACAAGACCGACGACTGGGTCGAGGGCGAGGCGCAGCGCGCCGAGTTCGACGACCGCACGGACCTGCTCAAGCTCATCACCCGGGCGCGCCTGAAGAGCGCCCAGGGCGAGATCACGGGCGACTTCATCTCGTACGACCGGGGGCGCGACTTCTTCCAGGTCACCGGCGGCGCGCCGGGCGCGGAGCCCTCGCCGGGCTCGCGCGTGAAGGCGACGATCGTGCCGCCGAAGAAGGGCGCCGAGGCCGCGAAGCCCTCCCCGCCCCTCGAACTCAAGCCCGACCGCGCGCCGGGCACGGGCGGCTAGCGGTGTCGGCCCACGCGCCGGCCCCGCACCTGGCGCTCGTGAAGTCCGACGCGAGCCCGTCGGTGCTGCGCGCCGAGGCGCTCATGAAGCGCTACAAGAAGCGCACGGTCGTCTCCGACGTCTCGCTCACCGTGGAGAGCGGCGAGGTCGTGGGGCTGCTCGGCCCCAACGGCGCCGGCAAGACGACCTGCTTCTACATGATCCTCGGGCTCGTCCCGATCGACCAGGGCTCGGTCACGCTCGACGGGCGCGACGTGACGCACCTGCCCATCTACCGCCGCTCGCGCCTTGGCCTTTCGTACCTGCCGCAGGAGGCCTCGATCTTCCGGCGCCTCAACGTGGCGCAGAACATCCAGGCCGTGCTCGAGCTCCAGGGGCTGGGCGACGACGAGGTCGCCGAGCGGCTCGAGGCGCTGCTGGACGACCTGCACATCGGGCACCTGCGCGCGAGCCCCGCCCTCTCGCTGTCCGGCGGCGAGCGTCGCCGCGTCGAGATCGCCCGGGCGCTGGCTACGCAGC
>CAZPLW010000017.1:0-32633 GCA_964587315.1 uncultured Lysobacter sp. | reverse complement strand
GCAAGATCGTGAACGCGCCGAAGCAGGACGACCGTTCGCTCTTTCGCTACAAGCCCGGGTACACGGCCGAGCAACCCGCCACGGTGCTCGACTGGTCGGCCTGGGGCGGGATGCCGGGCGCGATCGAGATGTGCAACAACAACGGGCACTGCCGCAAGTTCGACGCGGGGACCATGTGCCCGAGCTACCGCGTGACGCGCGACGAGGCCCACCTCACGCGAGGCCGGGCCAACACGCTTCGCCTCGCGTTGTCGGGCCAGCTCGCGGGCGAGGGCTTCACCGGCGCGGCGGTGCGCGAGGCGTTCGAGCTGTGCGTCTCCTGCAAGGGCTGCAAGCGCGAGTGCCCGACGGGCGTCGACATGGCCCGGCTCAAGATCGAGTACCTCGCCGCCGACCGCGAGGCGCGCGGATTCGGCCTGCGCGACCGCCTGGTGGGCCGGCTGCCCGACTACGCCCCGCTGGCGTCGCGATTCGCGCCCGTCGTGAACGCGCTTTCCCGGCTGCCCGGCGTGCCGGCGGCCCTCCAGGCCCTGGCGGGATTCGACGCCCGCCGCCCGATGCCGCCGTTCGCCTCGCGCTCCTGGCTGGATGCGCAGCCCGTCGCGACGAACCCGTCCGGGCCGGCCGTCGTCCTCTTCGCCGACACGTTCAACAACTGGATGGAGCCCGGCAATCTCGAGGCCGCGCGGCGCGTCATCGAGGCGACGGGACACGCCGTCGTCGCCGCCAGGGCACCGGACGGCAAGGCCCTTTGCTGCGGGCGGACCTACCTGTCGGCCGGCATGGCGGCGCAGGCGCGCGCCCGCGCCCTCCAGCTGCTCGACGCGCTGGCCCCCCATATCGAACGCGGCACCCCGGTGGTCGGCCTCGAGCCCTCGTGCTTCTTCACGCTCAAGGACGAGTTCGCCGGGTTCTTCCCCGGCGATTCGCGCGCGAAGGCCCTCGCGGAACTGGCGACGCCCTTCGAGACGTTCGCGGCCCGGCACCTCCCCGCGATGGACCGGGGCCGCTGGCGCGATGCCGGCGCGCCGGACTACCTCGTGCACGGCCATTGCCACCAGAAGGCGTTCGACACCTTCGGGGACACGCTCTCGGCACTGAGGGCGGTACCCGGAGCCCGGGTGAACGCGATCGAATCGGGATGCTGCGGCATGGCCGGTTCGTTCGGCCACGAGCACTACGACGAATCGATGGCCATGGCGGAGCTGTCGCTGCTGCCTGCCGTGCGCAAGGCTTCCGCGGAAACGATCGTGGTCGCCGCCGGCACCAGTTGCCGCGGACAGATCGGCCATGGCGCGGGTCGCGAGGCCGTGCATCCGGCGATCGCGCTCGCCGACGCGCTGGCGGACCGCCCATGAACGCCGCCGCTCCCTCGCTGCTCGATGCGCTGCGCGAGACCACGGGCTTCGCGCCGGAAGGCGCCGCCACCGGCAATCTCACCCTCGGCCACGGGCGGCTGGGCGAGTTGTCGTTCGGCATGGCGATCGTCGAGAACCGCATCGCCAGCGGCTCGGTGGGGCGCGCGGAAGTGAACGTGCTGGTGCCGGTGCTCGAGTCCGCCGCGAAGTCGAGGGCCCCGCTCGTGTTGTATCTCGACTCGGCCGGCGCCCGCGTGTCCGAAGGGCTCGTGGCCCTGGGGGCCTTTCGCCGGCTCTTCGCCGCGGCGCTCTCGGCGGCCGGCGCCGGCGCGCCGATCGTCGCCGTGCTGGGACGCAATTGCTACGGCGGGGCGAGCATGATGGCCCACCTCGCCGGGCACCGGCTCTTCGCCCCCCACACGCAGCTCGCCATGTCGGGACCGGCGATCCTCGCGCAGGCCGCGGGCGTGAGCGCGCTCGACGAGATGTTCCGCGCCATGGCGGAGGCCACGCTCGGCGCCGCCTCGCGCGCGAAGCAGTCGCCGGGCAATGTCCCCTGGGTGCCCGGCAGCGACCTCGCGGCGTGGCTTCGCGATGCGCTCGCGCCGGTGCCCAAGCCGTGGACCGCGATGCACCACCGGCACGTGGCGCTCAAGGCGCGATTGGGCAAGCCCGAGGCGCACGTTCCGGCCGAGCCCGTGCGGCGCAAGGACTTCGAGAAGCTCTTCACCCACGGCTACGACATCCACGACGCGTCCGGGCTCTACACCGGGCACGCGACGCGCGCGGGCGAGCCGGCGCCGGTGCTGGGCCTCGTCGGCCGGACGACGGTCGGCGCCGAACGCGCGTGGCGTTTCGCGCAGGCGGCGTGGCATCACGCGCGCACCCCGCCGGCGCGCCTGGAGTTGCTGCTCGACTGCGAATCGCACGCGCCGCGGCTCGACGACGAGAAGGTCGTCCTGAGCGAATACATCGTCGACATGGGGGCGGCGCTCGCCGCGCTCGCCTCGCGCGGCACGAGGATCGAACTCACGGTACTGGGCACGGCGGGCGGTGGCGTGTACGTGGCGCTCGCCGCGTCGGCCGCGCACGTGCGCACGATCTATGGCGTGACGGACATCCAGGTGCTGCCCGGCAGCGCGGTGGCGAGCATACTGGGAGGCAGTGACGAGACCCGCGCGGACATCGACGAATGCCGTCGCGCGGGCGTCGCGGACGAGGAACTGAAGCTGGGGCTCGTGCCCTGACCGGACCATGAACGACGACAATCTCTACGCGCTCTTCGAATCGCGTTTCCCCGAGGACCGCTCGCGTCCGCTCCTGCATGCCGACGGCGGCCGCGTGCTCTCGTACGCCGAAGCGCAGGCCACGGCCTCGCGCTACGCCGCCTTCTTCGCCGGACTCGGCCTCGAGCCGGGCGCGCGCGTGGCGGTGCAGGTCGAGAAGTCGCCCGAGGCCCTGCTCGTGTACCTCGGCTGCCTCAAGGCGGGCCTCGCCTACCTGCCCCTCAACAGCGCCTACCAGGAAGGGGAGGTGGGCTACTTCCTCGAGAACGCGGAGGCGGGCGCCGTCATCGCGCAGCCGAAGTCGATGCCCTGGCTCGTGCCCGTCGCCGGGCGGCTGGGCATCCGGCACGTCTTCACGCTCGACGAGCATGGGCAGGGGACTTTCGTCGAGGCGGCGCGCGGCGCCCCGGAGAAGTTCGCCACCGTCCCGCGCCGGGCGGACGATCTCGCGGCGATCCTCTACACCTCCGGGACGACGGGGCGCTCCAAGGGCGCGATGATCAGCCACCGCAATCTCGCCTCCAACGCCCGCGTGCTGCACGCGTACTGGGGTTTCGGGCCGCAGGACGTGCTGATCCACATGCTGCCGCTCTTCCACGTGCACGGCCTGTTCGTGGCCTCGCACTGCGTGCTCATGAACGGCACGGCCATGCGCTTCCACGCGAAGTTCGACGCGAAGCGCGCCATCGCCGAGTTCGCCGGGAGCACGGTGTTCATGGGCGTGCCCACCTTCTACACCCGCCTGCTCGCCGAGCCGGGGCTCACGAAGGCGGCCTGCGCGGGCATGCGCCTGTTCGTGTCGGGGTCGGCGCCGCTGCTGGCCGAGACGCACGTCGATTTCGAGGCGCGCACCGGCCACCGCATCCTGGAGCGCTACGGCATGACCGAGACGGGCATGCTCACCTCCAATCCCCTCGCGGGCGAGCGCCGCCCGGGCACCGTGGGCTTCCCGCTCCCTGGCACGCAGGTCCGCGTGGTGGACGACGCGGGCGCGACCTGCGCCGCCGGCGACATCGGCCACATCCAGGTGAAGGGCGACAACGTGCTCTCGGGCTACTGGCGCCTGCCGGAGAAGAACAAGGAGGAGTTCACGGCCGACGGCTACTTCCGCACAGGTGACGTGGGGTCGTTCTCGAAGGACGGCTACCTCTCGATCGTGGGCCGCTCGAAGGACCTCATCATCACGGGCGGCTACAACGTCTATCCGAAGGAGGTCGAGCTCGCCATCGACGAGCTGCCCGGCGTGCAGGAGTCGGCGGTGGTCGGCGTGCCGCACCCGGATTTCGGCGAGGCGGTGACGGCCGTGGTCGTCCCGCGTGCCGGCGCCGTGGCGCCGACGGAATCGGACATCATCGCCGCGCTCAAGTCGCGGCTCGCGAACTTCAAGGTGCCCAAGCGGGTCCACGTGGTGAAGGAACTGCCGAGGAACACCATGGGCAAGGTGCAGAAGAACCTGCTGCGCGAAAGCTACGGGCCGGGGAAGGGCTGAGATGCCCCACGCGCGGACCGTCGTCGACCGGCTGCTCGGGACCCTCACGGACGCCACCCGCAGCCGCGACGAGCGGCGCGCCATCCGGCTCGTGAAGCTGCTGCACACGCTGGTCACCGAGCGGGGCGAGTCCACTGGCGCCGTCATGGCGCGCCGGGCCGTGGCCCTCTACAACGGGCTCGAGGACGAGGGCCGCGCGTTGCTCTTCGACCGGCTGGCCACCGAGTTCTCGCCCGACCCGGACGTGGTCTTCTCGGCGGCGTCCCGCTACCTCGAGGAACCGTCCCCGGAGACCCTCGCGACCTTGCTGCGCGTGTCCGAGCCGCCGCGGCAGGAGGTCTTCCGCCGCATGAACATGGCGCCGGGCGGCACGGCCACCTTGGTGGGCCTGCGGCACCGGCTGCTCTCCCGCCTTCGCGCGCACCCGCCACTCGGATCGGTCGACGCCGACCTCACGCACCTTTTCGGATCCTGGTTCAACCGCGGCTTCCTCGAGCTGCGCCGCATCGACTGGGGCACGCCCGCCTCGGTCCTCGAGAAGCTCATCGCCTACGAGGCCGTGCACGAGATCCGCGGTTTTCCGGACCTGAAGCGCCGGCTCGAGCGCGACCGGCGCTGCTTCGCCTTCTTCCATCCGGCCTTGCCGGGCGAGCCGCTCGTCTTCGTCGAGGTGGCATTCGTCGACGAGATGCCGGACACCGTGACGCCCATCCTCGAGATGGAAAGCGCCGTGGGCGACGCGCGGCGCGCACGCTGCGCGGTGTTCTACTCCATCACGAGCTGCCAGCCGGGGCTCAAGGGCATCTCCTTCGGCAACTTCCTCATCAAGCAGGTCGCGGAGGACCTGCATGCCGAATTGCCCAACCTCAAGCAGTTCGTGACGCTCTCGCCGATTCCGGGATTCCGCGGTTGGCTCGCGGAGCGCGCCGCCCGGCGGCCGTCCCTCGCGCCGATCCTGCCGCTCCTCGAGGCGGGCGCGCCGCCGCCGAGCGGGGCCGAGGACGAGAGGCTCTCGGCCCTCGCCGCCCACTACCTCACCCGCGAATGGCAGGACGGGCAGGCCCGCGACCCCGTGGCCCGCTTCCACCTGGGCAACGGCGCCCGGCTCGAACGCGTCAATGCGCGCGCGGACCCGTCCACCAAGGGCCACCGCCAATCGCTCGGCGTCATGGTGAATTACCTCTACGCGCTGGGCGACGTCGAGCGCAACCACGAGAGCTACATGCGCCGGCACGTGGTCGCCGCGTCGTCGGCCGTCGAGCGGCAGGCGAAGGAGGCCCGCGCCCTCCTGGGCGAGGAACCGGGGCCGCATTGAAACCCGCCCTCCCGGCCCCCAACTACCGGACATGATCGTCTACCGGCTCCACTGCTCGAACGGGCATCGCTTCGAAGGCTGGTTCGCTTCGGCCGAAGCCTATGGCGCGCAGCGCGAGGCGGGGCAGGTGGCGTGCCCGTCCTGCGACGACCGGGCCGTCGGCAAGCTGCCCTCGGCGCCCTACGTGAACACCGGGGGCCGCGGCAGCGAAGCGGCACCGGCCGCCGGGATGGGAAAGGCGTTGCCGCCGGAATTCGCACAGGCGGTCGCCGCGTTCAGGGCCCACGTGCTCGCCCATACGGAGGATGTCGGGCGGCGCTTTCCGGAAGTGGCCCGCCGGATCCACGACGGCACCGAGGACCATCGCGGCATTCGCGGGCGGGTCACGGTCACGGAAGCGGCCGAGTTGGTGGACGAGGGCATCGAGGCGGTCCCGCTGCCGCCCTGGCTCCTCGTCGACGAGCCCCTTCACTGAGGGCCATCCGCGCGAATCCGTCATCGCACGCCGCTTACGGCGCGCCGCTTCGCGGGTAAGATGGATCGATGAGCCTGTGGTCGGGGTTTCTCGAGGATTGGCGCACCCGCATGGGTCTTTGGGGTCGCGCCGATTCGCTCCCGGCGTGGGCGCAGCGCCTTGCGCTCGTCGTGCTTCTCGCCGTGGCGATCGGCCTGCGCCTCGCCTCGATCGACAGCCCGCCGCTCGAGCGCGCGCCGTGGAAGGAGATCGATTACCTGATGATCTCCGAGAACTACGCGAAGGGCGGCTATCGGTTCCTGCATCCCGAAGTCACCTGGCCGGCGGAGGGGCCGCGGGCGACCGCCATGGAACTGCCCCTCGTTCCCTTCGCGGCGGCCATCGGCTACGCGTTCGCCGGGCAAACGCCCTTGTCGGCACGTTGGGTGACGCTGGTCGCGTTCACGTTGCTGGGCGCGGTCGTCTTCTTCCTCGTGCGAAACGAACTGGGCCCGCTCGCCGGTCTCGCCGCCGCGGCCGCGGCGTTGGCACTGCCCCTGCCGCACGAGTTCGGGAACGTCCTCTTTTCCGAGCCCGCCGCGATCTGCGTCGGGGCCCTGGCCCTGCTCCTGCTGGACCGATGGCTGCGCGGCGAGGGGGCGAGCCCATGGGCGACCGTCTTGGTCTTCGGGCTCGCCATCGCGCTGAAGGTCGAAATGCTCTATCTCGGCTTCTGCGCTGCCTGGCTGGTCTGGCGCCGGCATCGCACGGACTTCCCGCGTTATCTTCCGTCCGTCGGACTCGCCGTCGCCATCCTCCTCGTCGCGTTGCCCTGGTACCTGTGGGCCTACTGGCTCTCGCGCAGCTCGATCGACGTGTTCGGGGTGTTCGGCGGCACCTTCGGCGGGCACGACAAGTTCCAGACCGCGACGAAGCTCGCCGATCCCGCCTGGTATCGCGAGATGGGGTGGCGCATCACGTGGGGCGTCCTGAGCGGCAAGATCGGCGTGGCTCTCGTCCTGCTCGGCATCGCGGGCGTGGTCGCGATGCGCCGCGGCGGCGTGCTGCTCGCCTGGCTCGCCTCGGTGCTCGCCTACTTCGCGATCGTGGCCGAAGGACAGATCGACGCGCCCTACCGGCAGCTCCACGCGGTGCCTCCGTTGGCGGGACTCGCTGGGCTCGGCGCCGTGGCGCTTTGCGCCGCGGCCGCGACGGCGCTGGCGAGGGTCCAGGCGTTGCGGCCGGCGGCCTCGCTCGCCTCACCTCGCCTGGTCGCCCTCGTCGCGGTGCTGCTGTGCGCCGCGATCCCGGTTCGCAGGGCCGCGGAGATCTTCGATCGCGATCCGGACTTCTCCCTTCCCGGAAACCGATGGACCGTCGCGCAGGAAGTGCGCCGGCTCGCGGGCGAGGGCGCGAAGATCGTCACGGTGGGGGAGTACACGATCCACAAGGGCGGTGTCGACGTGAGCCCCGTGCTCTATCGCTATGCCCGCGCGACGGGCTGGTCGTTCATCGGGACCGCGTGGACGCCCGCCGACGTGGCCGCGAGGCGCGGGAAGGGAGCGGTCCTGTTCGTGGCGATGGACCTGAACCAGGAGCCCGCTGTCCGGTCTCGCGTGGAGGCGCTTTCCGCTGAATATCCCATCGTCTTCCGCGATGGTGACGCGATGATTCTCGACCTCCGGGCGGCTCGCTGATCCTCCGCGGTCAGGAAAGCGGCGGAAGTGCCGCGACGCGGGCGACCAGCACCACGGCGATCATGACGAGCACGGTCACGCGACTGCCGCGGTCCTTGAGGGCGAAGACCAGGGGGTCGTCCTGCATTTCCCCGCGCGAGGTCTTGATCCAGAGGCGGGCGAGCCAGTAGATGAGCCCGATGGCGACCAGCCAGAGCAGTGGCGGCGTCGCATAGCGCGCGCGGGTTTCGGGGGCATCGATGAACAGCCCGAACACGACCACGGACGACAGCGCGGCCGCGACACCGAGCGGCCAGAGCACGGCGAGGTCGCTCACGCGGTAGTCGCGGCCCTTCGTGGCGGTTTCGTGGCTCGACTCCAGCGACACCAGTTCGCCGCAACGCTTCACGAGGGCGAGGCTCAGGAAGAGGAAGACGGAGAAGGCGAGCAGCCACGCGCTGGTGGCGACCTCGATGGCGACGGATCCGGCGAGGATGCGCAGAGTGTAGAGGAGCGACAGCACGAGCACGTCGATCATGACGTGCCCCTTGAGCCACAGGCTGTACGTCGTGGTCAGCACGACATAGGCCGTCACCATGGCCGCGAACCCCTTCGACACGGTGAACGCCAGGGCCAGCGCCAGCGCCAGCAGCGCTCCCGCGGCGACCAGTCCGCGCAGGATCGGCAGCCGGGCGCTCGCGAAGGGGCGCAGGCGCTTGCGCGGATGGGCACGGTCGCTCGCCAGGTCCCACAGGTCGTTGACCAGGTAGGTGGCCGACGCCGCGAACGAGAAGGCGAGGAAGGCCACCGCGAGGACGGCGATCCTGTCCACCTGGTGGAACGTGAATGCCGTCAGCAGGGGGACGAACAGCAGGGTGTTCTTGAGCCACTGGTGCACGCGCAGCGCCTGCAGCCAGACCGCGAGCCCGGCACCGTTCGACGCGAACTCGCGCTCGATGGGGGTGTCGCGACACACCTGCGCCGCGACACCCGGTGCGACGCCGACCAGCACCGCGGCCCTGGCCGCCTTCCAGATGGGCAGGTCGGCCGCGCTGTCGCCCGCGTACACGAAGTCCTCGCCGACGCCCGCGCGGATGGCGGCCAGTTTCGCGGGTCCCTTCAGGTTGCTGCCCTCATCCGTCGCCAGCACCGTGTCGAAGAGCCCGAGGTGTGCGGCGACCCCTTCGGCGATCGAGCGATGCGAGGCCGTGGCGAGCACGAGCCTTCGCCCCTGCGCCTTTTCCTCGCGCAGGTAATCCAGCAGGGGCTCGCGATACGGCAGGTGGGCGACGGCAAGCGCCGAATGCGCGGCGACGAGGCGCTTGAATTCCGCCTTGCCCTTCAGGAGCCAGAACGGCAGGCGCAGCACGAAGTGCGGCGAGCGCTTGAGCACGTCGAGCACCGATTCGAGCAGCGTGTCCGTGGGGGTGAGCGTGCCGTCGAGGTCGACGACCAGGGGGGCAATCGAGGGGACGCTCAACGGTCCTCCGGGCAGCGGCGAGGTGACTGGTCGGAAGGTCGTCCCATGCCACCGATTATAGCCAGCACGTCCCCGGCCCGAGCGATGCGACTTCGCGGCGCGAGCCCGGGATAAAACGGGGTATCCTCGAAATAGACGGCACGCCGGGCCGGTCATGGACGGTTGCCTCCCTTCAATACGGATTCGGAGTCGAACGCATTCGCACGACGGTTCTCTGGCTTTCCGGTCTCGCGCTGGGTGCCGTCTTCCTGTGGCTCGCCTTGCGGGCCATCGACCTGCGCGCCGTCTTCGCGATCGTGTGGAAGTCCGACCTGCGGGACGTGCTGGGCGTCGTCGCCTGCGCTTGCCTGTTCGCCGGCGTGAAGGCGCTTCGCTGGAGCTGGCTCCTGCGACACCGGGGCCCGGTACCGGCAGCGCGGCTCGTCGGGCCCGTGTTCGCGGGAACGACGGTCAACTACGGGATCCCGCACGCGGGCGAACTGGTGCGCTCCTGGATGGTCGCGCGACGGGAGGGCATTCCCAATGCGACCGTCCTGGCCTCCATCGCCGTCGAGCGCCTGTTCGATTTCTGCGCGGCCCTCCTGCTGGGTCTCGTGGCGCTGCTCGCGGGGCGCGCGACGCTCGATACCCTCGGACCCTACCTGTGGGCGCTGGTCGCGCTGATCGCCGTGGCCCTGGCGTTCGCGCTTCCGTTCGTGCTTCGGCCCGCGGCGGCCTTCCGGGTGTCGCGATTGCTGCTGAAGCCGTTTCCCGCCGGCGCGCGGGACTGGATCCTCCACCACCTCGAGCATGGCATCGAGGGGCTCGGCGCCCTGCAGCGGGGGGCCACGCTGGCCCGGGTGCTTGCGCTCTCGATCGTGCAATGGGCGACGATGGCCGGGTGCACGTGGTTCAGCCTGCGTGCGGTCGGCGTCGTTCCCGATCCCTCGATGGCGGTGGTGGTCCTGTTGCTGCTGGTGGTCGGGCTGACCCTTCCCGCCGCCCCGGGACATGTCGGCACCACGCAGGTGGCGTTTCTCCTGGCCGCCGCGCCATTCGGCATCGGGCGCGAGGAAGCCATCGCCGGGTCCTTCGTCTACAACCTGTTCGTCCCGCTGACGTTCGTCGTCGTCGGGACGGGCGTGCTGCTGGGCGGTCGCGCCAGGACGGGGTAGCGAATGCTGTCGCCACCGCGGCGAGCCGCGCGGCTCGAATGGCTGGATCCGATCAAGGCGCTCGCGCTGCTCGGCGTCCTTCTCAATCACCTCGTCGAGGAGTTCGTCCCGGGCCCCTGGTTCACGAATCCGTCCGAGAGCTGGCCGCCGCTCGCCGAGCGCCTGCGCACCATCTTCCCGGTCGACGAGCCGTTCTGGATCGCCGTGCCGCATTTCCTGGGCTTCCTGGGCGACGCGGCACCCGGCGTCTTCATCCTGGGGAGCGGTCTCGGGCTCGCCTGGGCCCGCGGCCGCACGGAGCCCCTCGACCTTTCGACGCTGCGCGCTTTCCTTGCGCGCCGGCTGTCCAAGCTCTATCCGGCCTACTGGCTCGCGCACCTGGTGCTCGTGGCCCTCTCCGTCGCCTTGCCGGTCGCCGCGATCGACCTGGCCAGCCTGTCGTCGCTCGCGAGCCTCCTGGGCACGAGAGTGGGGCCCGGACAGTTCTTCCACATCAATCCGTCGTGGTGGTTCTTCTGGACCATCCTGCAGCTCTACCTCGCGTTCCCGTTCCTCGCCCGGGCCTGCGAGCGTTGGGGCGGCACTCGCTTCCTCGTCGCCAGCGTGCTCGTCACGGTCGCGGCGCGGGGATACGGCCTCCTGTTCGTCGACGGCCTCTACTACTGGATGACGGGCCTGTGCGGCCTCACCCGGCTGGCCGAGTTCGCGGTGGGGATCTGGGCCGCGCGCCACCTCCTCGGCAGCCAGGGGCAACTGCCTGCGCGACTGGCGACGGCCCGGGCGTGCGTCGCGCACGGCCTTCCCGCGTACGTGGCGGGCCTCGCGTGCTCAGTCTTTCTCGTCACGACCTTGCTCTCGAACCTCCTCGTGACCATCGGACTGACCCTGCTCTGCCTCGCGATCTGGCACGTGCTGCGCCGGTTCCTTCCGGCCGCGGCGATCGGCGCATCGGCGCTCGGCGGACGGTCCTACGGGATCTACCTGCTGCACCAAGTTCCGCTGAAGTGGGCCGTGCAGCTGGCCGGTCCCCACGGATTCGCGATCCCGGCGGCCTTGGCGGTTCTGGCGGCCAGCATCCCGGCGGGAATGGCGCTCGAGCGTCTGGCTGCCAATTGGCAGCAGACGATGGTGGTTCGCACCCCGAGGCGATTGCGATTGGATTGGCTCTTGGCGATCACGCTGCTCGCCTCGCTGCTTCTTGTCGAACCCATGCTTCCAGTCTGGGTGGGTCGCGCACGGGCAGGATTTCAGGTCCTCGCGATTTCGTTGCTTCTAACGCTGACCGGACGAATGCTTGGGCGATGGAGAACGCGTCCCGATGCATGCGCCTGGACTTGTCTGTGGGCGATTGGGGCAATGATCGTGGCCTTCTGGATGGCGCAGCCCGGGCAGGCGGACTTCGCTGTCGTGGTCACGTTTCCGTTTGCCGCGCTCGGGTGGATCGCCTGCCGCCGACGGGTGCTCACCTTGGCGCCCATTGCCGCCGCAATTGCGGCACTGGCGGTCCTGCTTGCTTGCACAGAAATGGCATTTCGGCATTGGCTCCCGCTCGAAACACAGGTATGGGGGGAATTGCCCGCATTGGCCAAGCATCCGACGCGGGTATTCGGCCTGAAGCCTTCCATGGTCACGCGATTGCACTACAACAACTACGACTACGTCGTACAGACCAACTCGGAAGGACTGAATGGCCCTGAAATTGTTCTCGGGAGACCTGCGCCGGACACCCTGCGAATCCTGATTGTCGGCAATGCTTTCACCATGCCGGAAGGACTGACCTGGCGGCGCGCCTACCCGGCACTGCTGGAAGAACAGTTGAACGTTTGCCGAGGTCCCGGCGCCGTGCAAGTTATCAATGGAGGAGTGACGGGATACAGCCCAACCGAGAAGCTGCCCGCCGTGCGGGAATTGGCCATTCAGTATCGCGTCGACGTGATCGTCGATCAGTTCTTTACAACGGAGCTTGACTGGATGATGGCAACATCCGCCGAGAGACTGCGTGAAATCGGGCTCGATCGACCATCCGGACTGCGAGTGCGCGATCGCTGGATGTCGCTTCAACTTCCACGGCGATGGACATCATTGCGTCAAAGTATCTACGAGTCGCTCAGTGAAATTCCGGGCGAATGGCGATTCGGCAAGGCATTGCTCGGCTACTACAGGACCGGTCCGAATTCGGCCTATAGCGACGAGCGGGCGGCTCGGCTGCAAGGCTACTATCGCGCTGTGGACGATATAGCACGCGCCATCGGCGCGAAGGCCCTGACGATCTACGTGCCCGGCGCCGTCGAGGTCCAGCCCGCGCGGACGCTCGCGTATTTTCCGTGGACCGAGGAATTGGCGGACGCCTCGCGCTACGACCTGGACCGGCCCGGGCGCTTCCATGCGCAGGCCGCCGCCGCCGCGGGCGTTCCGGCCCACTCCCTGAAGGCGGCACTGAAAGCGAGCCCGGACCTGCCGTACTTCGCGGATTCCTGGCACTGGACGCAGGCTGGGCACCGCGCAGCGGCCGCCGACCTCGCCGAGCTGCTGGCGCGAATGCAACTGGTGCCGGGGGAGTGCCGCTGACGGCCGGCGCGCTCAGGCCCCCGCCGGTGGCGGGATGTCCGGATGGCTCGAGATCTCCGCGAGGGTGTCGGGGTTCTTCAACGCGGAGAGATTCGTCAGTTGCCGCCGGTTCACCGCGTCGCGGGCGGCCTTCTCGGAGTACTTGCCGTTGTGCGTCTGCGGGAGCCCCGAGACTTGCGCCACGATCGACGGCACGTGAACGGGCGAGGCGCGATCGTTCAGCTCGCGCTTGATGCGCAGCGTGAGCGGCCGGTCCAGGGTCATCCCCGCCGCGAGCACCACGAGGAGCACGATCCGGTTTCCGCCCGGCTCCTGCGGCGCCGCCTGTTCCACGGCCATTGCCTCGCGGATGCCCGGTATCGTGAGCACCACCGAGTAGAGCTCCGCGGGGCCGATGCGCACGCCGCGGATCTTGAGCGTGCCGTCCGAGCGCCCGAGGATGCGCGCGGACCCGTTCGCGGTGAGATCCACGCGGTCGCCGTGGGTCCAGAGGCCTTCGTTCTCGGCGAAATAGCTGTCGTGGAACCGCTTGCCCGACGCATCGCCCCAGACGCCGACGGGCCGCGACGGAAACGCGTTGGCGCACACGAGTTCGCCGACGCCTTCGCGCTTCAATCCGTCGTCGGTCATCACGCGAACGTCCAGCCCCAGGCTGATGCTCTGGCTCTCGCCGCGATAGACGGGCATCAGGGGATTGCCGAGGACGAAGCACCCCACGATGTCGGTGCCGCCCGAGATGGAATGGATGCTGACGTGCTTGAAGTGATCGCGGATCCACTCGAAATGGGCATCGTAGAGAATCGAGCCCGTCGACTGGATCGCGCGCAGCCGCCCGAACGTCGCCACCTGGTTGGGCGCGACGCCCGAATCCCTGAGCAGCTGGACGTAGGCGGGACTGGTGCCGAACACCGTGACGCCTTCCTCGTCGAGCACTTTCAGCAGCGCCGTCGGTTCCGGATAGGTGGGCGACCCGTCGAACACCATGATGGGCATGCCCGACGCGAGCCCGGTGATCATCCAGTTCCACATCATCCAGCCGCAGGACGTGTGGAAGTAGAGGAGGTCGTCCTGGCGGAAATCCGAGTGCAGCCTGTGCTCCTTCAGGTGCTCGAGCAGCGTGCCGCCCGCGCCGTGGACCAGGCACTTGGGCGCGCCCGTCGTGCCCGACGAGAACAGGATGACGAGCGGGTGGTTGAAGGGGAAATGCTCGAGCTCGTCGATTCGCAGCGGGGCGTGGGTCCGCCAATCCGCCATGCTCGCGACGGCGATGCCCTCGCGCAGCCCTTCGGGCGCGGCAGGGTCCATCATGACCACGCAACGCAGCGACGGCAGGGCGCCCACCAGCGTCCGGATGCGCTCGGACAGGCTGCGCCGCACGCCGTGGGACTGGTACTCGCCGTGCACGAAGAGCGCGACGGGCTCGAGCTGGAGGAAGCGGCCCAGGACCGCTTCGGTGCCCAGGTCGGGCGCCACCGAGGACCACGCGGCGCCGATCGCGGTGCAGGCGAGGCAGGCCACGATCGCCTCGACGGAGTTGCGGCCGATCGCGACGACGCGATCGCCGGGGCCGACGCCGGCATCCCGGAGGGCCGCGGCCACCGACAGGACCTCGGCCCGCAATTCGGCGCGGGTGACGAGCCGGCGCTCCCCGGACTCGTTCCGGAAGACGATCGCCGGATGGGTATCGGGCACCCCGGGAAGCGGACGCAGCAGGCACTGCGCGTAGTTGAGCTTCAAGTGGGGGAAGAAGCGCGCGAACTCGACGCCCTCGCCCTCGACCGCCGGATCCGCCAGGCCCGACACGGGCAGGTCGCACCAATCGAGGAATCGACTCCAGAAGCGGGGCGAGTTGTCGCAGGCCCAGCGGTGCAGGTCGGGAAACGTCTCGAACTTCCGTCCCTCCGAGGCCTCCAGCGTCCCCATGAACGACCGCATCCGGGAGGCCGCCGCGCGGGCCTCGTCGACGGGGAGATGGACGACGCTCATGACGGCACCTGCAATCCGGGCAGGGACGTGACGTAGTCGACGATGCGACGCAGGCTGTCGAAGTTCGCCGGCGTCAGGCGCTTCGGGTCGAGCCTCACCTTGCAGCGATCCTCGATGTGCAGGATGAGCTTCACGAATCCCAGGCTGTCGAGGATGCCGTTCTTCATGAACGAGCGGTCGTCGTCGTCGCCGATCAGCTTCTCGGCATCCCCGAAGTGCAGGTTGTCGTCGAGCCAGTCGATGACGAGGCGGCGGACGGCGGTTTGTTCGGGTGTCATGGGGCCGGCCTCGCGGGGGGTCAGAACTGCTGGTAGATGAAAGTGCCCGATCCGATGGGCGTGGAGACGAACAGGAAGGCAATGGCGAGCCCGTAGGCCGCGCCGCGCACCGGGCTTGGCAGGGCGAGGAAGCGATCGCGCAGCGCGGACCCCGGTCGCAGGGTGACGAGATGGGCGGCGGCGACGAGGGCGATCGCCATGAGGATCGAGCCGCCGACCCTGACCTGCTCGGATCCTGCCGAAGTGAACAGTCCCCGTGCGAAGGTGATGGCGGTCGACATGTCGGCGGCGCGGAACGGGACCAGGGTCACGACGAAGAACGCGACCGTCAGCCCCTGCGACGCCAGCCCGTAGGCCCGGCCCTGGCGCCGTGCGACGTACGAGCGGTCGCGGCGGCAGAGGGACTTGTAGTACTCGTCCCAGCGGCGGTGGACGATCATGCCGACGCCGTGGCACGCGCCCCAGGCGATGAAGGTCCAGTTCGCCCCATGCCACAGGCCCGAGGCCAGGAACGTGATCATGAGCGCGAGGTCGTAGCGCCCGCGGAACCAGCCGGTGCTGGTGGTGAGCGGCGTGAAGATGTAGTCGAACAGCCAGCGGTTCAGGGAGATGTGCCAGCGCCGCCAGAGCTCCGGCAGGCTCCGGCTCAGGAACGGGGCGTTGAAGTTGACGGGCAGCTCGATGCCCAGGAGCCGCGCCACGCCGATGGCCATCAGGCTGTAGCCGGCGAAGTCCGAGAACACCTGGAGCGCGTAGCCGACCACGGCGGCCCAGTGCGACGAGGCCGAGAATTTCGCCGGTTCGGCGAAGACGGGATCGACGATCGTCCCGAGGTTGGCGGCCGCCCAGGCCTTGAGGGCGAATCCCGCCAGGAAAGCGAGCGCGCCGTCGGCCCACTGCTGCGCATCCATCGTGCGCGGCTTCTCGAGTTGGGGCAGCAGTTCGCGGGCCCGCGAAATCGGACCGGCCGTCACCTGGGGGAAGAACGCGCAGAAAGTGGCGAACTCGAGCAGCGACCTCGAGGCGGCCTGCCTTTGCCAATGGACATCCAGGATGTACCCCACCCGTTGCAGCGTGTAGAAGGAGATCCCCAGCGGAAGCGCCAGGTGGAGCAGGGGCACGGACGGCCCGAGCCCCAGGGCCTGGAGCAACGCGTTCGCCTGCGCGGCGAAGAAGTCCTCGTACTTGAAGAAGGCCAGGGCGCCCAGGCTGAACGACAGGCTGACGGTGAGTGCCGCGCGCCGGCCGGCGGGCGAGCCCTCCTCGAGGCGGCGGCCGACGACGTAGTCGACCAGCGTGCCCGCCACGAGCAGGCCAAGGAGCTTCCAGTCCCACGTCGCGTAGAACAGGTAGCTGGCCGCGAGCAGGAGCAGGTTCTGCAAGGCCGCCCTTCGGGGAACGAGCCAGTACAGGACCAGCAGGGCCGGGAAGAAGAACGCGAACTCGACTTCGACGAAGCTCATGGCGTCCGTCCCGCGGGGAGGGCGGTGATGCGCGGGCTGCCCGCGGGATCCCGAAGGAACGAGAGATCGTTCCCGAGGGCCCAGCGGGCGAACTTGAGGTTGCCCGTCGCGCTCACGTGATCGAAGTCGGCCATGAAGTCACCGTCCTCGAGCGGCGACTTCCAGCTCAGGTCGACCACCCGGATGCCGCGCGGCGCGGCCTTGCGCTCGACGAGTTCGCGGAAGCGCGCGAGCGTCGTCGCCTTCGCCTTCGGCGTCAGCGTGCCGGGCATGCGCGGAAAGAGGACGACCGTCGTCTCGAGGCCCCGGGCGACCGCGAAATCCAGGATCCGCTCGAGCGCCGCGACTTGTCTCGGATCGCCGATACAGTTGTCTCCACGTTCTACGCTACGCCGCCAATTTTCCATCGTGTCATCAAATTCTGCTCGCGTGCGTGCCAAGGCCCCCCCACGGGAAAGCCTTGTCAGGGTGTCCTTGATGGTGGGGTCGGTCCTGTCATGGACCAGAGTCGAGAACCGAAACAGCTGCCGGAACTGGTACTGCGAGTAATTCCGGTTGTAGCTGGTCATGCCGTGCTCCGCCACGTCCGCCACGTAGTGTTCGAGTCCCCAGGCACGGGAGGGCAGGTTCCAGTGGATGCCGTCCGGCTGGACACAGCTGTCCCACCATTCGGTCAGCAGGACGAATCGCTTGAGGCTTGCGTGAGCGGCCTTGCCGTCGGGGGTGCGCCGGTCGAGGGTCGCGCGAACCCGGTTCTCGATCAGCCAGTCGTAGGGAATCAGCTTGCCGTTCTCCAGGGGAATCGCGACCAGGGGCGTCAGCCTGCCGGTTTCCGCCGCGAGTTGCTGCCCGAGCACGTGGAAGGTCCTGGCGTGGCTCGACCCGATGACCAGCGTCTCCGGGTCCGAACGCTGCAGTTGCGCGATGCCGTCCGAAACCTCCCGCTTGTGCTCGAGCGGTTTAAGCCTCTGGAGGCCTCCGTCGATCGCTGCCAATGTCCCGACCGCGAAGACGGACGTCAGGGCTAACGACCGGAAGGTGATAGACACCGGTGCCACTCCTTGCCCTATGCAGCCGATGATGACAAATCGACCGGAACGCCGTTCTGGCGAAGCGACCGCTGGGCCGCGTCGAGCACCTTCACGATGCGCAGCCCGTCCCGCCCGTCGCTCATGGGCTGCTTGCGCGTCCGGACGCAGTCGAGGAAATGGTTGCACTCGGTGCGCAGCGGCTCGCCCACCTTGACGTTCGGGATCAGGATGTCACCCGAGCGAAGCGTCACGTATTCCGCGTAGGTGCTGTAGTCGCTGTTGTACGTCGCGCCCTTGTCGTAGATGCGCAGCTTCTCGTTGGCGTCGACGTCGTCGAAGACCGCCATCTTCTTGCTGCCGACGATCGTCATCTTGCGCACCTTGTGCGGGTCGAGCCAGCTCACGTGCACGTGGGCCATCGCCTGGTCGCCGAAGTTGAGCGTCATGAAGACGACGTCCTCGACGCCCCGCTTCAGGTAGGACTGCCCTCGCGCCGCGATGTCCGTCGGCTCGCGGCCGATGAGGTAGAGGATCGACGAGATGTCGTGCGGCGCGAAGTTCCAGAGGGCGTTCTCGTCCTGGCGGACGGTGCCGAGGTTCACGCGCTGGTTGTACATGTAGTAGATGTCGCCGAGCGCGCCGGAGTCCGCGAGCTGCTTGAGGTGGCCGATCACCGGGTGGTATTCCATCAGGTGGCCGACCATGAGGATGCGTCCTTCGCCGTCTGCGATTCGGATCAGTTCCTCCGCGTGCGCCACCTCGAGGGTGAACGGCTTCTCGATGAACACGTCCTTGCCGGCGAGCAGGGCCGCCTTGCCGAGCGCATGGTGCGTCGGCGCCGGTGTCGCCACCACGATGGCCTGGATCGCGGGGTCCTCCAGCAGGTCCTCGTACCGCCGGGTCGTGGGCGTCCCCGGGAATTGCTGCGCCATCGCGCGCAGCGCGCGCTCGTCGGTGTCGCAGATGTACCGCAGGTCGCAGTCGGGAATCTGGTAGTAGTTGCGGGCGAGGTTCTTGCCCCATCCGCCGAGGCCGGCAACGGCCGCCCGGATCACTTCCTTCTGTTCTGGCACTGCTCTTTCCTCTCTGTGTCCCTGACTAGTGGCGGCGAACAAACGCCAGCAACGATGCCGCAATGCGCTCGGCGGCGCGTCCGTCGCCGAAAGCCGAGCGCGCCATGGAAGGAAAATCCGCCTGCCGGCCGGAATGGCGCTCCCGCAGCGTGGCGACGGCGTCGACGATCCGGTCGGGGTCGGTGCCGGCCAGGATGTTGGCGCCGCACGCCACAGTCTCGACCCATTCGGTCTCGTCGCGCAGCGTGACGCAGGGACAGCCGAGAAAGAGGGCCTCCTTCTGCAGCCCGCCGGAATCCGTGAGCACGACCTGCGCCCGGTCGACGAGGGCCAGCATGTCGAGATAGCCGGTGGGTTCGACCAGCTTCAGCCGGGCGTGAGGCCGCCAGTCCGCGAGGCCCTGCGCGAGGCGGGCGCGCGTGCGCGGATGGATCGGGAAGACCAGGTCGAGCGCCCGCTCGCTGGCCAGGCGATTGAGCGCCTCCAGCAGGGACCGCAATCGCGTCGCGTCGTCGGTATTCTCCGCGCGATGGATCGTGACGACCGCGTAGCCGTCCGGGACGAGGCTGAACCGCGAGTGCACCCGCGAGCGCTCGCGCGCCTGCTGGCGGTAGTGCAGGACCGCGTCGTACATGCTGTCGCCGCACTGCTGCGCGCGCGCGCCGAGCCCTTCGCGCGCGAGATTGTCCATCGCCGTCGCGGTCGGGGCGTACAGCACGTCCGACAGGTGATCCGTCACCACGCGGTTGATCTCCTCGGGCATCCGCCGGTTGAAGCTCCTGAGCCCCGCCTCGACGTGCGCCACCGGCAGGTGCAGCTTGGCCGCCGCGAGCGAGCCGGCGACCGTGGAATTGGTGTCGCCGAAGACCACCACGGCGTCGGGCCGCACTTCGAGCAGCACGCGCTCGATGCCCTCGAGCATGCGGGCGGTCTGCGCCGCCTGGCTGCCCGAGCCGGTTCCCAGGTTGTACGCCGCGGCGGGCAGGTCGAGGTCGCGGAAGAACACGTCCGACATGGTGGCGTCGTAATGCTGCCCGGTGTGGACGATGACGTCCTCGATCGGCTCTTCGCCGCCGCGGTTGTGGGCCGCATAGGCGAGGGCGAAAGGGGCGATCTTGATGAACTGCGGACGCGCCCCCACGATGCTCGCCAGTCTCACCGGCCGTAGAAAGCGGCGACGGCATCCACGACGTACCGCTTCTGGGCGTCGCTGAGCTCGGGGTAGACGGGAATGGCGAGGGTCTCGGCCGCGGCCCGCGAGGATTCGGGGCAATCCTCCGCACGGTAGCCGAGGTAGTCGAAGCACTTCTGGACGTGCAGGGGCACGGGGTAGTAGATCTCCGTGCCGATCCCGGCGCCCTGCAGGTGCTTGCGCAACTCGTCGCGCCTTTCCACCCGGATCACGTACTGGTTGTAGATGTGCCGGTATCCCGGGGTCACGGCGGGCGTCCGGACGCGATCGCCCAATCCGGCCGCGGCGAAGGCGCGGTCGTAGAAGGCGGCGTTGGCCTGCCGGCCGGCGGTCCACCGGTCGAGGTGGCCCAGCTTCACCTGCAGGACGGCCGCCTGCAGCTCGTCCAGCCGGAAGTTGCCGCCGATGAGCGCGTGGTAGTACTTGGGCTTGCCTCCGTGTACGCGCAGCACGCCCAGCCGCTCCGCCAGCGCCGGGTCGTTCGTCGTGCACATCCCGCCGTCGCCGAAGGCGCCGAGGTTCTTGCTAGGAAAGAACGAGAAGCAGCCGATGTCGCCGAGGCTTCCGGCACGGCGCCCGTGAGCGTCCTCCGACCCGATCGCCTGGGCGGCATCCTCGATCACCTTGAGATCGTGGCGGCGCGCGAGCTCGCCCAACGCGTCCATGTCGGCGAGCTGGCCGTACAGGTGGACGGGCATGAGGGCCTTCACGCGACCCCCCGTGCGGCGGTTCACCAGCTTGCCGTCGCGCCGATCGCACTGCTCGTCGACGAATCGGGACACCACGGCCGCCGAGAGGTTGTAGCTCACCGGATCGATGTCGCAGAAGACGGGGCGCGCGCCGACCCGCGAGATCACGCCGCCGGTGGCGAAGAACGTGTAGGGCGTCGTGACGACCTCGTCGCCGGGTCCCACCTCGAGGGCCATCAGCGCGACCAGCAGGGCATCCGTCCCGGAGGACACGCCGATCCCGCTGCGGCACTGCGAGTACTCCGCCACGCGGGCCTCGAGTTCCTTGACCCGGGGGCCGAGGATGAAGTGCTGCCCGTCGCAAACGCGCGCGATGGCTTCCATCACCTCCTGTCGGATGGGCGCGTACTGCGCGCGAAGATCGAGAAGGGGAACCTTCATCGCCAGTTGAACCGGAACCGCCACTTGCTGCGTCATGTTGCCTCCTGCCTAGGAATCTTCCGTCACCGCGAGGCCCGCCCGGCGATATCGCCTGCCGCAGGCCCCGCATTGGGTCGAATCGGTGGTGTCCTCCGTGGTTCCCATCCCGGAGAGCCGCTCCCCGCAAAAGCACATCCAGCCGCGGATTCGCGCCGGGTTGCCGATCACCATGGCGTAGTCGGGCACGTCGCGCGTGACGACCGACCCTGCGCCGACGAAGGCGTAGCGGCCGAGCGTCGTGCCGCACACGATGGTCGCGTTGGCGCCGATGGTCGCGCCGCGGCGCACCAGCGTCCGCTGGTACTCGTGCTTGCGCGAGACATGGCTGCGTGGCGTGAGCACGTTCGTAAACACCATCGAGGGCCCGCAGAACACGTCGTCCTCGAGCACCACGCCGGTGTACAGCGAGACGTTGTTCTGGATCTTGACGTTGTTCCCCACGGTGCACCCGGACGAGACGAGCACGTTCTGCCCGATGTTGCAGTTCTCGCCGATGACGCTGTTCGCCATGACGTGGGAGAAGTGCCAGATCTTCGTCCCCTGGCCGATCGTGCACGGGGAATCGGCGTAGGAGGACTCGTGGAGGAAGTAGGGCAGTGCGGTCATGGGCTCGCTTTCCTCTAGCGCACGTCCAGGGGGAGCTCGCCCTCGGACCGCTCGGGGCCGCGCGAGCGGCCGTCCTGGATGAGGCCGCTCGTGAGGAAGTACATCTCCTCGAAATAGCGCTTGCTCTGGAGGGCCACGATGCCCAGCCCGAGCAGCTGGATCGCCAGCACGAGGGAGATGAGGCCGATGACGAACGTGTAGGGGTAGAGGCCGTAGGCCACGGCGAGCGCCGTGGTGACCCGGTCGCCCCCGGGCGTGATGGCGAGGCCGGGATTGAAGTACTGCTCGAAGTAGTGGATGAACATCCAGGCGTTCACGTAGGCCGAGAACAGCATCAGAAAGGCGCCCGGCACGACGAGGAACATGAACGGCCGGAACACGAACCCGGCCAGTAGGGTCGAGATGACCTGCGCCGCGATCCGCATGCTCGAACGGCGCTTGGGCCTCTCCGGACCGGGCGCACCCCAATCGAGATGGGCCGGAACCTGCTCGATGCGCGCGCGCAGGATCATGGCCTTGTAGACGAGCTCAGGCATCACGTCCATGGAGCTCGAGCGAAGGCGGAGCGAGCGCACGAATGGACCGTCGTACGCACGAACCATGCAGGTCAGTGTCGACAGTCGACCGCGCGCGAAGAGCGACAGGAAGCGATTTGCCCACACGCTCAGCTGCAGCCGCAGGGCCGGCACGTTGGAGACGGAACCGCCCTCCATGTAGGCCGACGCGAGCACGACCGCGGCCCTCGTCTCGCGGATCCTGGCGAGCATCCTCGGAATGTGCTCGGGCCCGTAGCTCAGGTCCGCGTCGAACGTGATCACGTAGTCGCCGCGCGAGTGACGGAACGCGGTCTTGAAGGCCCGGCCGATGCCGAAGTTCGCGAAGTGGTGCAGGACCCGGACGTCGTCCCGGGTGGCCGCGAAGCGATCGGCGATCGCGCCCGTCTCGTCGCGGCTGCCGTCGTTTACGACCAGGATTTCCCAGCGGTACTCGTCACCGAGCCCATCCAGGTACGCGCAAAGACGCCCGAGATTCGCCTCGAGTATGGTGGCCTCGTTGAAGGCCGGTAGGACCAGCGACACCAAGGGTCGCTGCTTGCCGGCGACGGTCATGGCTCGAAGCGTGAGTTGCAGATATTCATTATCCCCCGTTGCGCCTTCGCGGAGCAACGCCGGCACGCCGTCACGGCGTAGCCGCCTTCGCGCAGGCGACCAGGTGCGGTGTGAATCCGCCGAACGAGGGCACCTCGCCCACGGCACCGGTCTGCGCGATCTCGCACCCGGTGACGCAGGTGCCGGCCAGGCGGCGCACGGTGTCGAGCGACACCTTGTTGAAGTCCTCGGCGGCATAGCGGCCATTCAGGAACTCGACCAGCCCGAGCACTTCATTGGCCACGCCGCGCTCCATCACGCGGAAGGAGGCCTCGACGAAGGCCACGAAGCCCTCGGGCGCCGGCTGGCGTCCCCGGCCGATGCCCGCATAGCCGACGGTTCCGGTGGCGAATGGCGCGTGCGAGTAGAGGTTCGCTCCATCGATCACCGCGCGCGCCTGCCGGGCCGATGCGAGGATGTCCGGGAGGTGGTCCTTGTACGCGCGGTGGCCCGTGCAGAAGACGAGCACCTCGGCATCGGCCACGGCGGCCACGAGATCGTTCGTGAAGCAGTCCGCCAGCTGGAATCGTTCCAGGTTCTGGTCGTCCGGCTTCACGAAGGGGTCGTGGATGGCGACGCGGCAACCCTTGCCTTGCAGCAGGCGCGCCAGGTAGAGCGTCGGCGAATTGCGCGTGTCCTCGGAGTCGAAGCGGTACGCCGCCCCCAGCAGGGCGACGCGCTTGCCGTCGAGGCTCCCGAAACGGCGCTCCGCCAGCCGGATCGCCTGCGCCGGGGAATCGTCGTTGATTCTGCGCGACTCGAGGATGAGGGATTGGCGGGTGTCCACGCCGGACTCGATCTTGCGCCACCAGAGCAGGATGCCGTCCTTGGGAAGGCAATGCCCGCCGACGCCCACGGTGGGAACCAGCATGCCGCCGCTGGGCACCGCCGTCGCGTCGGCCGAGGCCGAATCGCTCTGGGCAAGGCGCTGGTTCACGGCGTCGCGCACGGCGAAGAAATCGATGTCGTGGTCGTCGCAATGGCGCACGATCTCCGCCGCGAAGGCGATGCGCACGTCGCGATAGGCGTTCTCCAGCGTCTTCACGACCTCCGCCGTCATGCTGTTGGTCTCGTGCAAGTCGCCCTTCGTGACGATCCGCGCGTAGATGCGCTTGATGAGCCTGGGCGTGAGCGGGTGCAGGCCGGCGACGAGCTTGTCCGCGGCGGCGACCCGCTCGACCAGGCGGCCCGGCATCACGCGGTTCGGGCTGTTGCCCAGCAGGATGTCGCGGCCTTCGACCAGCCCGTGCTTCGCGAAGTGGTCCTTCATCAGCGTCGCCATGCTGGAGGGCGCCACCGTGGACTCGAATACGAGGATGGGGATGTTGCCCGCGGGCTTCTTCTTCAGGGCGAGCGCCAGGCCCTCGAGGGCCTCGAACATGGGACCGTAGTCGGGCCCGAAGCCTTTCTTGTCGGTCTGCACGCAGATGAGCACCATGTCGGCGTCGCTCGCCGCGTCGTAGTCGTGGCTGGCGCTCAGGATGCCTTCGCGCACGGTCTCGCGGACGATGTCGTCCAGCGCCGGCTCGACTCCGCCGATGACGGACTGTCCCGCGTTGATGGCCGGCACTTTCCATCCCGAGGTCCGGGAATTGCGCTGCAGGACGACGACGCGCGCCGGCGTGTCGGACCCCTCGCGAATGCGGGCATCGGCCAGGAGGGCCGCCATCGGCATGCCGACGATGCCGGGGCCGACGACGGCGATTTTCCGGACCGACCAGTTGAAGTCATTGGCATTCGTGAAAGAAAGCGGCATTCCATTCCCCGACTCGTTCTGAAGCGTTTCAATGGGCCGAAGGTCCTCCTTCGGCGTTCCCGATTCCGGTCGCCGGACCCCGGTCGCGGTCCGGACGAACGGCCCTACGCGACGGCGGCCGGCGCCTTGCCGTCGATGAACTCCCGGTGCCACAGCTCCAGCTGCAGCAATCCCCACAGGATGCGGCCGAAGGCCGACTCCTGCCCGATCAGCCTTTCCACAGCCGCGACGTCGAACAACCCCCGCTCGCGGGCCTGGCGGGACAGGAGGACGTCGCGGAAGAAGTCCTTCGCATGGCCGCGTGCCCAGTGGTGGAGCGGAACCGGGAATCCCATCTTGTCGCGCCGGTCCCATACCGTGGGCGGCAGCAGGTCCTTCACCGCCTGCTTGAAGAGGTATTTCATCTCCCCGCCCTTGAACTTCAGGCTGGGCGGGATCCGCGCCATGAAATCCACGATGCGCGAATCGAGCAGCGGCACCCGCGATTCGAGGGAAACCGCCATGCTGACCCGGTCCTCGACGTGAAGCAGGGAGGGCAGGCCGGTCATCAGGTCGTAATGCAGCATGCGGTTGTAGGCCGATGGCGTGTCGGGCTCGTTGAATACCGCCTGGAACCGGCCGAACACGGCTTCCCGGTCGTACCGCGCCCGGTAGTCCGGATGGAAGGCCTGCATGCTGGCGTCGCTGCGGTTCATGAGGCTGAAGTAACGCCGGTCGAACGGTTCGAAGAGCCCCTGCTGCAGGAACCGGTCGAGCATCGGAACGTATTGCCGGATGAAGGGCAGGTTGGGCGCCATGGCCGCGAGCGTCACATCGGAACCGTCGCCGGCGCCTTCGTAGATGGCCGACTTGAGGGCCTGCTCGAGGGACGCCACCACGTAGCGCGCGTAGCCGCCGAAGATCTCGTCGCCGCCTTGCCCGCCCAGGCAGACCTTCACCTTCGTCGCCGCAAGTCGCGAGACGATGAACTGCGGAAACAGTCCCGGCCCGGCCGCGGGCTCGTCCATGTGGTACGCTAGGCGGGGCAGCAGGTCGATGAAGTCCTGCTCGGTGGGATACACGAGCGACATCCGGGCGCCACAGGCACCGGCCACGGCGCGGGCATGCTCGCTTTCGTCGAACTCGGCCCCTTCGGCGAAGGCGCCCGTGAACGTCTGCAGCGACTGCGACGTCGTGCGCGCGGCCAGGAGCACCACGGTGCTCGAGTCGAGCCCCCCGCTCAGGTAGGCGCCGACCGGCACGTCGCTGCGCATCTGCTGGCGGACGGAATCCGCGAGCAGCGCCTTGAGTTCCGCGACGCAGTCCGCCTCCGGGCGGAAATCGTCGACCCGGTAGGTCGGTTGCCAATAGCGATGGCGCCGCGAGCTTCCCGAGGCGAGGTCGAGCACCTCGACGTGCGCGGGCAGCAGCTTGCGGATGCCGCGGAACAACGTGCGCTCGCCCAGCGCGTACTGCAGTGTGACGTAGTCGTCCAGCGCGGCGGCGTCGACCTCGGCACGCACGTCCGGGTGGGCGAGCAGGGCCTTGATCTCCGAGGCGTACAGCACCCGGCCGGGCGTGGCGTGCGCGTACAGGGGCTTGATGCCGAAATGATCGCGCGCGCTGACGATCACGCGCCGGCGCTCGTCGTGCAGCACGAAGGCGAACATGCCGTTCAGGCGGGACACGCAGTCAACGCCGAACTCCAGGTAGAGGCGCAGCAGCACTTCCGTGTCCGACGTCGTCCGGAAGGCGTGGCCGCGGCGCTTGAGTTCTTCCCGCAGCTCGACGTAGTTGTAGATCTCGCCGTTGAACACGACGGTGATGCCATCGGCGCCCATCGGCTGGTGGCCCGTGGCCAGGTCGATGATCGACAGCCTGCGGTGCGCCAGCCCGACCGGGCCGGCCAGGTAGACCCCTTCGTCGTCCGGTCCCCGGTGGCGGATCGTCGCCGACATGCGCTCCAGGTCATCCGCGCCGGCGGGCCGGCCGTCGAGCCGGATCATGGCGACCAATCCGCACATGCGGGTCGCCTCAGGCTGTCCGGAGCAAGCGGAGGTCGCCCCGCTCGCGAATGCTGCGGGCGTGAACGCCCATCGGCACCCAGTTGAATCGCTTGCCCAGCACCGTCAGGACCTTCTCGAGCAGCTGGGTCTTGCGCGCGCTCGAGATGTCCATGCCCGGGAAGAAGCCCAGCTCGGGCAGCCGGTCCCCGCCGATGATGTCGAGCGGATGCAGCAGGAAACTCGGCTCCGTGCCCGTCACCCGGCAGGCGGCGATCACGGTGTGCAGGTACGCTGTCATGAGGGACTCGGAGAACCGGGACAGGTAGGCGAGATAGCTGAAGTGGAAGGGGGTCCGGAAGACGGGCATCGTCGTCACGGGCATCTCCAGCAATCGCCCGCCGCCGGGAAGGTCCCAGTAGTAGGGCTTGAGCGGACGGAAGCCGTCGGCGAACTTGCCGAAGAGTTCCTTGCGCTGCTCGCGCTCCTCGGCGGTCAGGTTGGCCGTCCTGAAGTAGTACATGCGCGCCAGGGGCCCGAGGAACGTGGGAAGGGTCGAGGCGTCGAATTCGTACCCGCGCTCCTCGAGTATGCCGAGCAATGTCGGGCTCCAGCTGAAGCCGGGGCCGCGGAAGCCCACCGGCTTCCTGCCGGTCGCCGCCTCGATCGCGGCATCCGCGCGGGAGATCTCCTCGCGCAACTGCTCCGGGGAGTACAGGTGCAGCCAGGGCTCGTGCTCGAACGAGTGGTTTCCGATCTCGTGGCCCGCCTCGACGATCGAGCGCAGCGCCGGGCCGTTGGAGGCTCTTTCGGCGTCCGCGCCCACGATGAAGAAGGTGATCTTGAGCCCGAGCCGGTCGAGCACGCCAAGCGCGTGCGGCAAGAAGACATCCAGATAGGACGGGCGGTCGACCCAGCGACTGTCGCCCCGGATCTTCATGTAGGTCCAGAGGTTGTCGAGGTCGAGGGAGATGCTGCCGAGGGGCTTGTCCAGATCGGTTCCTGTCATGGGTGGGGCATCAGGCGGGAGACGATGCCGGATTCCGGCGCAGGTGCGATTCGAGGGCCTCGATGTGAGCGTGGACGACGCCCAGCGACTCGTTGACGTTGAGCGTGCCGTTGGCGATCTGTGCGGAGTTCAGCACGAAGGTGTTCGGAAGGGAGGTCGTCACGGGCGGCAGGCAATCGTCGGTGTAGCCCAGCGTGGACACGGCCAGGACCTGGCGCGCGCGGGCGATCTTGAAGTCGATGACATCGTCGCGCCGGAAGTGCGGGTACATCCGTTCCAGCGCCGAGAGGTGTTCCTCGCGTATCTCGGCGTCGCTCTTGTCCCAGTACGCGTCGCCCTGAGGAAGATAGCATGGCAAATACACCAGCGAATGCCCTCCGAATCGCTCCCGGTCCACCAACGCCGTCATTTCGATTACACCGGTAAATGGCACCCAGCGATCGGTTACGTTGGTAACGTAGTAGGGCGAGATGGGCTTGCGGACGAGCAGCGATGCGCAGACGATTCCCTGGTAGACCACGCGCCGCAGCCGCTCCTTCTCGGCAGGCTGGAATTGCTCGCACAGGTCGGCGATGGCGCCGGCGGGCAGCGTCAGCACGGCCTTGTCGAACACATGCGTGGCGGGAGGCTCTCCCTCCTTCCCCGCGACCTCCAGCGTCACGCCCCGGCCGTCGTCGCGCAGCGCGGTGACGCGGGCGCCGGTCAGCGTGCGCACGCCGATCTCGTCCAGGCGCCTGCGCAGCCGTTCGAGGACGAGGTCATAGCCGCCGTCGACGTAGCCGAACATCTCGCGCTTCAACCCGGAGCGCCGAGCGGCGTACATGCGGGCGATGATCGCCCAGATGAACGAGGCGCTGGCGATCCTGTAGTTCTCGCCGAGCTTGCTCTTGAGCAGCGGCAGCCAGATCTTCTCCACGACGCGCCGCCCCGACCAGCGAGTGAGCCACTGCTCGACCGGGATGCGCTCCAGGGCGCGGCCATCCTTGATCCGGGATGCCAGGAAGATCGTGCCGCCGAGCCGCAACTTGTCGACCAGCGAAAGCGGCGGAAAACGCAGGAACTCGAGGTTGTTGGACAGCGAGTGCAACTGCCCGTCCGTGTAGAAGCCGGTTCGCGTGATGCCCCAACGCATCCGGTCGGCGATCCGCAGCTCTTCGAGCAGGGCGCGCGTGTTCAGATCGGAAAGCAGAATGACATGGTAGTAGCGGTCCCATGTGTATCCGCCAATCCGATCGGCAATTGCCAGACCACCACCCTGTGGGGCACTTTCAACAAGCGAAACTTCGAATTGCGCCTGTCGCAGTCGAAGGGCCAACAACATGCCAAGAATACCTCCACCAATGACGGCAACATGTCCACGGTCTAATTGCTGCATAGGGAGTTCCAACTTGTAGGCAAACTCACTTGCCAAAGTCATGGGCGGCTATGCCGCTCAGATCATAGACGCGGCAACTCTCATTCTCGAAGCGGATGGGGAAGCCATAGGTCTCGCCAGATACAAACAAATTTGCGCCGTACTTCGCGGCTATGGCTTCGATTTGCGGAAGCGAAAGTCCTTGATAGCCACGAGTCAGTTGATCATCAAAAGACAAAGGGTGATTCCCAGAAGGCAAGGCGAGCTTTGCGCCGAGGGACTCCATCCTTTTGCGCCACTCGGGTAGGCGGTCGTACGGTATGAAGTAGTAGTTCACAAACTCCGCGCGCCGCGACCTCCACCAAGCTTCCCTGATCCAGGGCGGTGCGATGGTAATCGAGTTGGGCCGACTACTAGTTCGTATCCAATCAAGGCACGCAGCCTCCCTAATCGGGGGAGACGTCCAAGCCCGATGAATCTGATAAAACCGATCGAATGTCTCACCAAAAGCATTGGGTAAAGCAATCAATGCCAACACACCAATCGATGCCAGCAACGGGCGTGAGAGGCTCCGCGAAAAATCAACAAAGGCTCTCGAAAGATGAAGAAAGAAGAGCAGCAAAGCAAATACGGGAAAAAGCCGAAATGGCATGTACTTTAGCAACTCGTAGTTTTCCATTGCGCGCCAGACAATCCCCATTGTGAACACGGCGCACAGTGCCCCTTCGAAACCCAACAAGAATCTAAATGGGGACTCGCTTCGATTGCGCAGACCATGAAGCAGGTTAAATAGGTAAAGAACATACAATGCGAACACGTCTCGCTTGGGCCAACTGAAAGGGTCGAAGTGTTCGCGCATCAAGACGCGAGCCAGATATTCCCAGTCGCCCGTTGGAGTCCCTTCGATTCCCTTGCTTCGCAGTAGTATCGGAATGAGCCCGGGGAGCGCGAAAATTCCCGCAATGACACCGACTCGAATTAGCTGTGCTATCTGCAATTGCCGTGCCGTAAGTACTCCAGCAGCGAAGGCCACCATGGCCCAAATGCCAACACCCGGATGAAACGAGACACAAAGGCCGAGGCAAGCCGCTGCCCAATTTTCCTTTCGCCGAATGAACCGGTCGAGCGCGATGAATAGCAGGATGTACGAAATGCACTTGGCTTCAAATCCCTTCACGACCCACTCACCGCCAACCGTTGACTGGCCAACAAAAAGCCAAAGCAAAATCGAAGCGGTTACAAGAAAAGCTGGAATGCGAAAGTTGAGAGCGAACCGGGCTATCAGGTACAACGTCGCGATCCAGCAAGAGATTCGACCAATCCAGCCCACGATCTCGATCGGCAGCAGCAACGGCAGAAGCCCAAACAAGGCGTTGAAGACGAAATGTTCAGGCGATGGACTGGATAGCAGCCAATCGCTGCCGAAGAGATCGGAATTCCAGAAGGCCTCGAGTCGAATCAGATAGTAAAGTTCATTGCTCCACGGAACGGGGTGTGCCGAGAGTGCCGCCGCTGCAAGAACTAGCAATGCAAGATGAAATAACCGAATGCGATTGCCGTCGGTTGGCTTGGGTGTATCAACTTGGATCATCGATTGCTCCAGTTGCCAGCACGAACCCGTTCGGCGATATCAGTTGCTTCTGCTAGAACGAAGAAAGTCCCGTCTGCGCCCGCCCGAGAATCAGCGCGTGCACGTCGTGTGTCCCTTCGTAAGTATTCACCGCCTCGAGGTTCATCACGTGGCGGATCACGTGATACTCGTCCGACACGCCGTTGCCGCCGTGCATGTCGCGCGCCACGCGCGCGATGTCGAGCGCCTTGCCGCAATTGTTGCGCTTGATGAGGCTGATAGCCTCGGGCGGCAGCCGGCCCTCCTCGAACAGGCGGCCGGCGCGTAGCGCGGCCTGCAGGCCGAGCGCGATCTCGGTCTCCATGTCGGCGAGCTTCTTCTGCACGAGCTGGGTCGCAGCCAGCGGCCGGCCGAACTGTTTGCGGTCGAGCACATAGGTCCGCGCGCGCTCGAGACAGAACTCGGCCGCGCCCATCGTCCCCCAGGCGATGCCGTAGCGCGCGCGGTTGAGGCAGCCGAACGGCCCCTTCAGCCCCGACGCCTCCGGCAGCAGGTTCGCCTCCGGCACCTCGACGCGGTCCATGACGATTTCGCCGGTGATCGAGGCGCGCAGCGACAGCTTGCCCTCGATCTTCGGCGCCGACAGGCCCTTCATCCCCTTCTCGAGCACGAACCCCCGGATCTGGCCGTCATGCGCCGCCGACTTCGCCCAGACGACGAAGACGTCGGCGATCGGCGAATTGGTGATCCAGGTCTTCGAGCCGGTGAGCAGATAGCCGCCGTCGATTTTCTCCGCCCGCGTCTTCATGCCGGCGGGATCGGAGCCGGCGTCCGGCTCGGTGAGGCCGAAGCAGCCGACCCACGCGCCGCTCGCCAGCCGCGGCAGGTATTTTCGCCGCTGCGCCTCGGTGCCGTAGGCGTAGATCGGATACATCACCAGCGAGGACTGCACGCTCATCGCCGAGCGATAGCCGGAATCGACCCGCTCGATCTCGCGCGCGATCAGCCCGTAGGCGACGTGGCTGGCGCCGGCGCCGCCATATTCGGCCGGCAGCGTCGCGCCCAGAAAACCCAACTCGCCCAACTCGGACATGATTGCACGGTCGAAACTGCCCGAACGGTTGGCTTCGAGAATCCGCGGCTGCAATTCACCCTGCGCGTAGGCATGCGCGCTGTCGCGGATCAGCCGCTCGTCGCTGTCGAGTCCGCCGTCCAATCCCAACGGATCTGCCCAGTCGAATTTTGCCTTGGCCGCCATCAGTTCTTCACTCGTGTTCCGGTCTGCGCCCAGTGACCGGGATTGATCAGCAGGCGATCGTTGGTCTCGAATTTCAGTGTCAGCGGGTAGCGGCCGGGAACCGTGAACTCGTTCGCCGAGACCGGCACCAGCTCAACGCGATCCTTGCGCGTGATCGCGAAGACGTCGCGCTTGCCGTTCGCCTGCGCATACAGCTTGCCGTTCTCGGCCGTCACCTGCAGCGAGGCCAGCTCGCTGAAATTCCAGTTGCCGGCATAGCCCGCCATCTGCTCGGGTTTGGCCGCGCCCGGCTTTCCCTTCGCCGCGACCGGCTGTTCGGGAACCGAGCTCAGCACCGCGTCCCACATCAATTCCGACGCAATCGTGCCCAGATCGACCGCCGGCAGCCCGGCTTTCGGGTCTTCCACTTCGGCGGTTGACACGGCGTACAGCACGTCGCCGTCGAACTGGGTGGCGAATGGCTGGATCGCACGTGCCATCGAGGTATGCACCTGCACCGCCAGGCGCTGCAGCATGGCCGGATCCAGCTTCTGGTTCACCACAACCAGGCTGATCGTCGTGTTCTTTTTCGCGTCGTCGGCGACGGCGCCGTTCCAGCCGGCTTTGCGGCTGGCCGGATATCCTGCCA
This sequence comes from uncultured Lysobacter sp., assembly GCA_964587315.1. Taxonomy (GTDB): domain Bacteria; phylum Pseudomonadota; class Gammaproteobacteria; order Burkholderiales; family Usitatibacteraceae; genus FEB-7. The sequence goes on along the minus strand of CAZPLW010000017.1, from coordinate 350 downwards.
GCAGCTTTGCCGTGGTCAGGTCTTTCGGCCAGGCCGGATCGGCGTTGCAGGCGGCGATGCGGCCGTCGCGCGTGTTCACCACACCCAGCGCGTTGACCACGGTGAACACCGCGATCTTGATCTCGCCGATCTGCCGGAACGCAGCCCCCTGCCCCGACGGCGACTTGCAGCCGAACAGGCCGCCGGTCTGGGTCATGCGGCCGGCGCCTTGTGCGCCCAGCGGAAACCAGCCGGGCTAGGCCGCGCGCATCGCCGCCTGCGCCGAGCGCTTGTCGGGATAGATCTCGTTCAGCCGTCGATCGCCGAAATCATAGACGATGGCGCCGACCGACAGCGCCAGGCTGTCCCAG
>CAZPLW010000016.1:9094-32833 GCA_964587315.1 uncultured Lysobacter sp. | reverse complement strand
GCCGAGCAGATGCCCAGCACCTGCACGCCGATGGGGTTGTTGCCCAGGATGGGGCCGAACAGCGCCTCCCTTTCCCGCTTCCCGAACACGCTCATGACTCCCCCCTTTGAAGGGGACGCACGCCTTCAGTCGAGGTGAAGGGGACGGAGGCTTTTTCCATCGCTCGTCCCGGCTTCTGCGCCAATTTCGCTCCGTCCCCTTCAGTGCCATTGAAGGCGTGCGTCCCCTTCAGGGAGGACAAGCGCTTGAGGAACTTGCCGTAGCCGTTGTCGGACAACCAGAACTGGGTGAGGCGCGTTATGGCGTTGCTGGTGATGGTGGCGCCGGACATGCCGTCGACGCGGTAGGGGTCCTTGTCGGCCGGCCCCGCGGGCCCCTTGATCACGGCCACCTTGGGCAGGCCCTCGCCGTCGTAGGCGTGGCGGCCCACCCACAGTGCCTGCCATTGCGGGTTGCCGATCTCCCCGCCCAGGCCGGGGGTCTCCTTCTGGTCGTAGTAGGTGAGGCCGCGGATGGTCCTGCCGTCCCGGTCGATCGCCATGAAGCCGTAAACCGTGCCCCACATGCCCAGGCCCTCGAGGGAGATCACCACCTGGTCCACCTGATCGTCCTTCATCACGAAGTACGCCACCGCGAGATGGGGCAGCCGCCCGATGCCCGCGTTGTTGGGCGGCGCGGCGCGGCTGGCGGCGGGGTCGGCGCGGGCGCCGCGCTGGTCGTAGGCGCGGGCATCCCGCTTGTCCTCGGGCACCAGCTCCCCGGTGGCCAGGTCGACGAGCCTCGCTTTCACGTCCTTCGCGAAGAAGGCCTCGACCTCCTTCGCGCCCACCTTGTCTTCCGGCTTCACGAGCGCGGCGGCGAGGAGGACGTTCTTCTCCATGTAGAGGCGCGCGTTCGCCTTCTGCGCCGGCTGCAGCATCACCGCGGCCACGGAGACGAGGAGCGCGCAGACGACGCACAGCGCCGTCGCGAAGAGGATCACGTAGCGGGGCGACTCACGATCCGCCATGCGGACCTCCCCGCGCCACGCGGCGCTTGATGTGGGCCTTCACGATCGGGTAGTCGATCAGCGGCGCCATGACGTTCATGAAGAGGATCACCAGCATCATGCATTCGGGGTATGCCGGGTTCACCACGCGCACCATCACCACCAGGGCCCCGATGCCGAAGCCGTAGATCCACTTGCCGCGCTCGGTGAAGGGCGAGGTGACCGGGTCCGTCGCCATGAACACCGTGCCGAACGCCCAGCCGCCCAGCACCATGTGCCACCAGAAGGGGATCGCGAACCACGGGTTGGTCTTCGAGCCGATGGCGTTCATGAGCATCGCCATCGCCACGGTGCCGAGCGCGACGCCCGCCATCGTCCGCCACGAGCCGATGCCGGTCACGATGAGGATCGCGGCGCCGACGAGGCACGCGAGGGCCGAGGTCTCGCCCATGGACCCGGGCTCGAGTCCGATGAAGGACTGCGTCCACGACAGGTTCTGCATCGCCTGCGGGAAGGCCTCCCCGGCCGCGCGCAGGCTGCCCAGGGCCGTCGCGCCGGACCAGCCGTCCACCGCGAGGCTGCCTTCCATCGCCACCCACACCTTGTCGCCGGACATCTCGGCGGGGTAGGCGAAGAAGAGGAAGGCGCGCGCGACGAGGGCGGGGTTCAGGAAGTTCATGCCGGTGCCGCCGAACACCTCCTTGCCCACCACCACGCCGAAGCTGATGGCGAGCGCGACTTCCCACAGGGGCGTCGCGGCCGGGAGGATGAGCGGGAAGAGCATGCCCGTCACGAAGAAGCCCTCGTTCACCTCGTGCCGGCGCACGATCGCGAAGAGCACTTCCCACGCGCCGCCCACCGCCATCGTGACGAGGTACATCGGCAGGAAGTAGAGCGCGCCGTGGAAGAGGCAGGCGAGGAGGCTGCGCGGGTCGTAGCCGATGCCCGCGGCCTGGATGATCGCGTGGCGCCAGCCCTGCAGGCCCGCCGCCTTGGCCGGGTCCAGCGCGAGGTTCGCCTGCAGCCCCGTGTTGTACATCGCCATCGCGATGCACGGCATGAGGGCGATGACGACGATCATCATCATGCGCTTCAGGTCGAGCGCGTCCCGGACGTGCGTCGTGCCCTTCGTCACCGACGGCGGCGTGAAGAGGAAGGTGTCCGTCGCCTCGAAGAGGGGATGGAACTTCGCGAGCGGCTTGCCCGGCGCGAAGTAGCGCTGCTCGAGGCGGGCGAGGAGGTCCTGGAGGCTCGCCATCAGGCTTCCTTCTCCAGGCGCGCGAGCATCTGCCGCAGCAGCGGGCCGTAGTCGTTCTTGCCCGGGCAGGCGAAGGTGCACAGGGCGAGGTCTTCCTCGTCGAGCTCCAGCGCCCCCAGGGCCTCCGCGCGCTCGAGGTCGCCGGTGAGGAGCGAACGCAGCAGGAACGTCGGCATGATGTCGAGCGGCATGAGCTTCTCGTACACGCCGATCGGGACCATCGCGCGAAGCGAGCCGTTGGTGGTCGTGGTGAGCGGCTTGGCCGCCCCCGAGAAGGCGCCCAGGACCGAGCGCGTGATGGAGAACTTCCGCGCGCCGGGCGCGATCCAGCCGAAGAGCTCGCGCTCGCGGCCTTCGGGCAGGGCGCTCACCTGCGCGTGGTAGCGGCCGAGGTATCCCTCGACCTCGCCCGAGGCCGCGCGGCCGTCCAGGAGGGAGCCGGAGACGATCCGCTGCTCGCCCGGGAGGAGCGATCCGGCGACCAGGTCGTCGAGCGAGGCGCCCAGGCGCGTGCGCACGAGGCGGGGGGTCGCGATGCCGGGACCCGCGAGCGAGATGATGCGTTCGGTGTCGAGCCGGCCCGTCGCGAGGAGGTAGCCGATGGCCGCCACGTCGCGCGCGGCGATGTGCCAGACGGTGCGGCCGTGGCCGGCCGGGTGCAGGAAATGGATGTGCGTGCCGGCGTTGCCCGCGGGGTGGGGGCCGGCGAAGGCCTCGTCGGCGATGCGCGTGCCGGTCGGCGTGGGAAGGCGCGAGTCGGGGCGGCGGCAGACGTGGACGGTGCCCGGCGTGAGCTCGCGAAGGGCGAGGACCCCGGCGAGAAAATCGTCCTCGCGGCCGGCGAGCACGTCGTCGGTGGGCGGGGCGTGGGGCCGCGTGTCCATGGCCGTGACGAAGATGGCCTCGGGCGTGGCGTCCGTGGCCGGGACGTGGCTGAAGGGGCGCGTGCGCAGGGCGGTCCACAGGCCCGATTCGGCGAGGAGGGCGCGAACGTGGGCGCCGCCCGCTTCCGCGGCCTTCCTGCCATTCCAGCTCGCGAACGCGATGGCCTCGTCGCCATCCACGTCGATCACCAGGGAAACGAAGGCGCGCTTCTCGCCGCGATGCAGGGCCCGGACCGTTCCGGCGGCCGGGGCCGTGTGGCGCACGCCCGTGGCCTTCTTGTCCTCGAAGAGCGCCTGGCCGACCTTGACGCGGTCGCCGGCCTGGACGAGGAAGGTGGGCTTGAGGCCGACGAAATCGGCGGCGACCACGCCCGCGCGGCGAACGACGGCCTCCGTGACGGCGGACGTATCCGGCGCGCCGGCAAGGGGAAGGTCCATTCCGCGTTGGATGTCGATCATGGGGGCCGGGGAAAGCGGGGTGCGCGACGGGGCGTCGGGCAGCCTTCCGGCAAGGGTAGGGCGTCGGGCCCTTTGGCCCTTGACGTGTGTCAACGGGGTGGGTGCCTCCTTCGCTGAAGGGGCTGAAGGGGACGCACGCCTTCACCGCTTTTGAAGGGGACGCACGCCTTCAAGCGGGGTGAAGGGGACGGAGCACGGGACCTTTCTGCCGCCCATTGTCAGCGCGCCCAGGCCGGTCCGCGTTGGACTCGAATGAATCCACACTCCGCCGGTTCTCACTGGTCACTTCCATGCCCCGCCTCGCTCGCCCCGTCATCGCCGGTGTTCCCCATCATGTAACCCAGCGGGGCAATCGCCAGGGCCAGACCTTTTTCTCGCCAAGCGAATACGCCTTCTACCGGGAGTTGCTGGGCGACCAATGCCGTCGCCGGGCGGTGGAGGTCATCGCCTATTGCCTGATGCCGAACCATGTCCACCTGGTGCTCGTTCCTTCGACGGAGGACGGTCTTCAGCGGGTGCTGCGTCCCGTCCACGCCACGTACGCCCAGCGATTCAACCGCGCACACGGGTGGAGCGGCCATCTCTGGCAAGGGCGTTTCTTCTCGGCCGCGTTGGACGAGGACCATTTCTACGCGGCGGTGAGATACGTGGAGCGCAATCCCGTCCGGGCGGGCCTGGTTGCCAGCGCGGAAGACTATGCGTGGTCGAGCGCCCCGGCTCATTGCGGTCATCTGCCCGATGACATCCTGACTCGCGATTCGCAATGGGCGCAGGCACTCGGTCCGGTCGGCGATTGGTCCGGCTGGCTTGCCACGGACGACGGCGATGCGGACGAGGACGCCCTTCGCGAATGTACCCGCCAGAACCGTCCCTGCGGATCGGAGTTGTTCGTCCGGGAATTGGCGGAGGAATCCGGTCGGGACCTTCGGATTCGGCCGCAGGGTGGCCAATGGCGCTGCCGGGAAGGCGTTTGAGATCGCACCCGTGCTCCGTCCCCTTCAGGTCCGGTGAAGGCGTGCGTCCCCTTCAATAGCCGTGAAGGCGTGCGTCCCCTCCAGACGTATCATGGGACATGAGGTTCGAACCCACCCCCGAAGCCCTCGCCGACCGCCTGGCCGCCATCGACCCCGCGGAATACGCCCGCACCCGCAATTTCCTGGACGGCGCGGTGACCGGGCTCTCGCCCTGGATCACCCACGGCTTCATCGAACTGCCGCACCTGGTGGAGGGCCTCAAGCAGCGCTTCCCGCCCGAGAGCCTGCACAAGCTCCTCGAGGAGATGGCCTGGCGCGAGTTCTTCCATCACGTCTGGCGCACCCGCGGCACCGCCATCCTCAAGGACCTGGGGCCCGCGCCTTGGAGCGGCGCGTACGCCACGGAGCTGCCCGCCGACGTGCTGGGCGCCGCGACGGGCGTCCCCGCGATCGACGCCACCATCCGGCAGCTCTACGACACGGGCTGGCTCCACAACCACCCGCGCCTGTGGCTCGCGAGCTACCTCGTCCACCTCCGCAAGGTCCACTGGCGCGCCGGCGCCGACTGGATGTACGGGCACCTCCTGGACGGCGACCTCGCCAGCAACCACCTTTCGTGGCAATGGGTCGCGGGCACCTTCTCGGCCAAGCCCTACCTCTTCAACGCCGAGAACGTCGCCAAGTACGCGCCCGGGCTCGCGAGCCCCGGCACCGCCATCGACGCCACCTACGAGGCGCTGGGCGCGAGGGCCACCACGCAACCCGACGCCGGCCCCGAGCGCAAGCGTCCCGCGCCCCTGGAGCCGCCGCCGCTCCTGCCCGAGGCGCCCGGCATCCCGCACTCCGCCATCCCGCCGCGCTTCGAGGAGGGGGCGACGGTCGCGCTCGTGCATCCGTGGTGCCTGGGCGAAGTGCCCGCGGCCGACAAGGCGCTCGCCGTCTTCCACGCGCCCTTCCACGAGCGCTATCGCTGGAGCGCGAAGCGGTTCGAGTTCGTCGCGACGCGCATGCGGGCGCTGGCCGGCGAGCCGTGGTTCGGCGACGTGAAGGCGCTCGTGAAGATGAACCGAAACGTGCGCTTCCTCACCACGGCCACGATGAACACGGGCTACGCGAAGGCCTTCGAGGAGCCGAACGTGAAGCTGCGGCGCGTGCCGCATTTCCTGCCGGACCCGGACGAGCCCTGCGCGAGCTTCTCGGCCTTCCGGAAGAAGGCCGGGCCGATCGCCTGAGCGGTCAGGACTTCGCCTGGTTCTTGTAGAGGTAGTGCACCAGCTCCGCCGACTGCATGCTCATGCGACGCTGCAGGCTGTGCGTGAAGCGCACGATGGCGCGCATCAGGCGGTAGGCGATCCAGGGGTGCTCCTCGACGAGGACCTCCAGGTCCGCGCGATCCAGCGAGAAGACTTCCGTGCGCCCGAGGGCGCGCAGGGCGGCGAAGTGCGGCGTGCCGTCCAGGAACGAGAGCTCGCCCGCGAGGTCGCCGGCGGTGAGCACGTGCAGGTTCTCCCACTGGCCGCCCGCGCCCGGACGGCTCACCGCGAGCGCGCCGTTCACCACCACGTGCATGCGGCTGTCGGGCTCGCCTTCGGGCGAGAGGACCTGGCCGTCCTCGAGGTGGTGCAGGTGCACCCGCTTCGCGACGACTTCGACGTCGCCCTCGGAGAGCTCCTTGGCGAGGACGGACTTGGCGACGAGTTCCTTGAGGCGCGCTTCCATGGCTGCTCCTTGGGCTGATACCGCTTCCATCGTGGCATCCTAGTGCGGCGGCGGAAAGAGGTCTTGCGGTAGCTCAACCGGGGGCGCCGGTCACTTCTCGAAGAGCGTGAACGCCGCGTCCCAATCCGGCCCCGGCGGGCGGGCGGCGACCTCGGCGAGGTATCCCAGGTAGAGCTCCGCCAGCCGCTCGTAGCCGGGCTCGTGCTCCAGGCGCTCGAGGAGGCCGCGGGCACGGTCCCAGCGGCGCTCGCGGTAGTCGGCGAGGGCCGCGTGCCAGGTGTCGAGGGCCCGCCCCGCGCGCGTCGTGGCGTCCCGCGCGAGCTGCAGCGGCTCGAAGATGCGCACGGGCTGCACGCGGCCGCGCACGCGCACCTTGTCCAGCTCGCGGAAGAGCACGCCCGCGCAGCCGCGCTGCGTGAGCTCGCCCACCACGATGGGCACGCGGTAGCGCTTGGTGAGGCCCTCGAAGCGCGAGGCGAGGTTCACGCCGTCGCCCAGCACCGTGTAGTTGAGGCGCGAGGACGAGCCGATGTTGCCGGCGATGACGCGCGCCGTGTTGAGGCCGATCCCGATCTCCGGGTGCGGCAGGCCCCTCGCCGCGAGGGAAGGCCCGAGGGCGAGCACGCGCCGGCGGATCTCGAGGGCCGCCTCCACCGCGCGCTGCGCGTCCCCGGGCTCGGCCACGGGCGCGCCGAAGACGGCCATGGCGCCGTCGCCCGTGTACTTGTCCACCACGCCGCGGTACTGCTCGACGACCTCGCTGATCACGGTGAGGAAGTCGTTCAGGAGGGCGAGGCTCGCCTGCGGCTTGAGGCTCTCGCACAGCGTGGTGAAGTTGCGGATGTCCGTGAACATCACCGTCACCTCGCGCTCCTCGCCGCCCAGCTCCACGGCGCCGCGCATCAGCTCGTCGGCCACGGCGGCCGAGGCCACCTTGCCCAGCACGTCGCGCACCTTGTCGCGCTCGGCGAGGCCCTTCGTCATGCCGCGGAAGGCGAGGGCCAGCTCGTCGATCTCGTCGCGCGCCGGCTCGTTGGCCTCCACCGCGATGTCGTAGCGGCCCTTGGCCACCTCGCCCGCGGCCTGCGCGAGCCGCGCGAGGGGGCGCGCGAGGCGCCGCGCCAGCCGGTTGGCGACCAGCGCCGTCACGGCGATCGACAGGCACGCGAGCAGCACCAGCACGAGCTGCAGCGCGCGGAAGGGCTCGAGTCCCGCGGCCACCGGGCGCTGCAGGACGGAGTAGAGGTTGCCCGCGCCCTTGCGCTCGATGGGCGTCGCGAGCACCTCGGTGTCCTCGCCGCCCAGCATGAGGCGGCTGCCCTCGGCGCTCGTGGCGATCACGGCGCCGGCCGCGAGCTCGAGGGCGGCGCGGGGCCCGGGCTCGAGCGTCGTCGCGAGGACGCGCGGCGCGCCGGCCGCAATCTCGATGAACGTGACGTCGGAGGAGGCGAGCGTCTTCAGGTCGCGCGCCGAGGCGTCGTCGATCACGAAGCTCATCGCCACCCAGGCAATCGGCAGCGGCGCCCGGATGGGCACGACGATCACCTGGTAGGGCTTGTCGCTCACCACGCGCATCCCCGAGGCGCGGCCCTGGGATTCGGCCTGCGCGACCAGGTCCGGGAAGGCATAGGCGCCGCCCGCGCGCGCCTCGTCCATCGTGTCGGCCACCACCCGGCCGTCGAGCCCCACCACCGCCATGCCGCTCGCGCGGATGCGGCTCGCGTGGTTGCGCAGCGCCGAGAGGATCGTGTCGCGGTCGCGCGTGGCGATGGCCTCGCGGAAGCCGAAGTCGTAGGTGAGCACGCTCGTCGCCTCGACCAGCTGCTGGCTGTTCTGGTCCAGCAGGCGCCGGAAGACGCGCGCGCCCACCTGCAGCTCCTCGCGCAGCGTCTGGCTCGCGATCTCCTCGATGGCCACGCGGATGAAGAAGAACGCCGCGAGCTGCACCGCCATCAGCAGCGCCACGAAGAGCAGCACCATGCGCTCCTGCAGGCGCAGCGCCCGCAGGCGGGGCCACCTCACCGCGCGGGGGCCCGGGCGGGCAGGGCCTTCAGCGTGACGGCGGCGGGATAGGGCGCGGTCTCGTCGGCGCGAAGCCGCACGGTGCGCACGGGCACGGCGGCGGCCTGTGCCGGGTGCCACACGTGCACGTCGTATTCCCCCGCCGGCAGCGAGTCGATGCGCGCGATTCCCTCGCGCGGCGTCTTCGCGAAGTACGGCGTCTCGACCACGAGCACGAAGGCCAGCATGTTGTCGTGGATGTTGCAGCCGAGCACCACCTCGCCGGGCTTGTCGAAGAGCACGGGCGTGGGCGGCGTGCCCGCGTAGAGCTTGATCTCGAAGGCCTTGGCCGGCGAGAACGAGTAGACGTGGTGGCGGATGGGGTCCCGGTTCGGGAACTGCACCGTCGTGCCCGCCTGCACCACCGTGACGTGCGGCACGAAGGTCTTGTCGATCTGCTCGATGGAGGCGGTGCGCTTCGCACCCGCGGGGGCGGGGATGCCCCGGGGGCTCGCGTAGGCCACGGCGTTCTCCACCGGGTTGCCGCGCTCGTCGCGCACGACGACCTCGAGCGTCGCCGCGAGGACGCGGCCGGCGCCGAGCAGGGCGATGATCGCGAGGAGGGCGGCGCGCAATTTCGTCAGCCGGTCACGATGTCGCGCTTCATGGGCGCGAGGAGCCGGAGCAGCTCGTTCTTCTCCGCGAGCCCGACGCCGGCGCCGTCGAGGGCGTCGCGCAGGAACTGGACCAGCAGGTTCAGCTCGGCCTCGGTGTTCCTGAGTCCCTTGTGCACCTGGTCCATGGGGTCTCCCGTGTACTTGCACGGCCCGCCGGAGAGCTCGCACACCTGCTCGGCGAACTTCTCCTTCACGCGCGCGAGCTTCACGCCGTCGAAGGAGCGCCGCGTGCGCGCATCGGTGGCCGCGCGGTCGATCGTCTCGTCGACGACGCGCTTCACCACGGGCTCGCCGCCCATCCGCGCGTACAGCGAGGGCGAGGCGGCCGGTCCGGGCGCGGCGCAGGCGGCGAGCAGCAGCCCGGCGAGAAGGGGAGCGAACTTCGCCATCGAAAAAGGCAACCCTTGGCGTGAGTGCGCCGAGGTTATCATCGAACCGTCGAACGGGGGGAGGTGCCGATGGGCCGATGGATCCTGGTGGCGTTCCTGGGCGCGGCCTGCGCCGCCGCGGCCGGCGACCGCCTGGTCGTCACGGGCGGCGCGCAGCAGCTGGAGGGCGCCGCCGGCGGCGGCCTCGTGCCCTGGGCGTTCATCGCGGGCTACGGCACGCGCGACCAGGTGGGCGGCTCCGCCTTCGTGACGCGCGTGCGGACGAACGACTTCGACCTCGCCGCGGGCGGGATCGCGGTCGGGCTCTTCGACCGGGTGGAACTCTCGTGGGCGCGGCAGCGCTTCGATGCGGGCTCGGTGGTGCCGGGCCTTTCGCTCCGGCAGGACGTCGTCGGGGCCAAGTGGCGCGTGGCGGGCGATGCGGTCTACGACCAGGACAGCCCGTGGCCGCAGGTCGCGCTGGGCGTGCAGTACAAGCGCAACCGCGACATGACGATTCCCGAGGCCCTCGGCGCGAAGCGCGGCAGCGACACGGACCTCTACGCGGCCTTCACCAAGCTCTGGCTCGCGGGGCTCGCGGGACGCAACGTGCTCGCGAACCTCACGCTGCGCGCGACGCGCGCCAACCAGATGGGCCTGCTGGGATTCGGCGGCGACCAGGAGGACCGGCGCAGGCTCGAGGCCGAGGCGTCCGTCGCGCTGATGCTCACCGACCGCCTCGCCGTGGGCGCCGAGTATCGCGGCAAGCCCGACAACCTCTCGACCTTCCGCGAGGACGACTTCAGCGACCTCTTCGTCGCGTGGTTCCCGAACAAGCGCGTGGCGGTGACGCTCGCGTGGACTCGCCTGGGCAGCATCGCGGGACTCGGCGGCCAGGAAGGCGCCTACCTCTCGGTCCAGCTCACCGACTAGGGCGTCATCCGGATCACGATCTTGCCGCGGTTGCGGCCGGCCTTCATGGCGCGCTGGATGTCGGGCACGTCCTCCGGACGCGCGACGCGCGAGACCACGGAGCGAAGGCGTCCCGCGGCCGCGTGGTCGACGAGGCGCTTCAGGTCCGTGACGTCGGCGCGCTCCGAGATCACCAGGCAACGCTGCTTCGAGGTGGCCTTCGCCCACATCGACCACAGGAAGAGCGCCGCGCCGGGCAGCGCGTGCGCCGAGACGCCTTCGGGGGCGAGCAGGCGCCGGCATTCGGGAAACGTGGCGCTGCCGGACGCGTCGAACACCACGTCGTAGCGCTCGGGGATCGCCTTCCAGTCCAGGAGCCGGTAGTCGATGAGCCGGTCCGGCGCGAAGGGCCGGACGAAGTCGAGGCCGTCGCCGCCGGCCACCGCGGTGACGCGCGCGCCCGCGATCTTCGCGAGCTGCACGGCGAAGGAGCCCACGCCGCCGGCCGCGCCGACGATGAGCACCGCGTGGCCCGCCTTCACGTCCGCCTGCTGCAGCGACTGCAGGGCCATGATGCCGGCGCCGGGGAACGAGGCGGCGTCCTCGAAGGACACGGCATCGGGCTTCGGCGTGGCGCACGCGGCGGGCGCATTGATGCGCTCGGCCAGCGTGCCGTTGGCGGCGCGGATGGGATCGAGCATGCCGGCCACCGCGTCGCCCGGCCGGAATCCCGCGACACCCGGACCCACGGCCTCGATGGTGCCCGCGTAGTCGTAAGCCATGCCCCGGGGCACGCCGCGCGCGAAGAGCCTGAAATGGCCCTCGCGCAGCTTCCAGTCGAGGGGGTTGAGCGCGGCGGCCACGACGCGCACCGCGATCTCGCCCTCGCCCGGCGGCGCCTCGGGCAGCTCCACCCACTCGAGCACCTCGGGCCCGCCGTAGCGGCGGTACATCCAGCCGCGCATGGCCGTCAGTAGGGCAGGGCCACGCCCGGCAGCGCCTCGCCGAGCACGCGCCGGAAATCGCCCTGGATGCGCGCGAGGGCCTCCTGCGTGTCCGCCTCGAAGCGCAGCACCACGACGGGCGTGGTGTTGGAGGCGCGCATGAGGCCGAAGCCGTCCGGGTACTCCACGCGCAGGCCGTCGATGGTGATGATCTCGTCGGCGCCCGTGAACGTCGCCGTCTTCTGCAGCTTCGCGATGAGCGCGTGGTTCTCGCCCTCCTTCGCGAGCTTCACGTTGAGCTCCGGCGTGCTGATGGAATCCGGGAGCCCCTCGAGCGCCTGGGTCACGTCGGGCGCGCGCGAGAGGATCTCGAGCAGGCGCGCGCCCGCGTAGAGCCCGTCATCGAAGCCGTACCAGCGCTCCTTGAAGAAGATGTGCCCGCTCATCTCGCCGGCGAGGGGCGCGCCCGTCTCCTTGAGCTTCGCCTTCACGAGCGAGTGGCCCGTCTTCCACATCACCGGCTCGCCGCCGTGGTCGCGGATCCAGCCGAAGAGCTTTCGCGTGCACTTCACGTCGAAGATGACCTTCGCCCCGGCGTTTCGCCGCAGCACGTCGGCCGCGAAGAGCATGAGCTGGCGGTCGGGGTAGATGATCTTCCCGTTGCGCGTGACGACGCCCAGGCGGTCGCCGTCGCCGTCGAAGGCGAGGCCCACCTCGGCGTGCCCCGATTTCAGCGCGGCGATGAGGTCCTCGAGGTTCTCGGGCTTCGACGGATCCGGATGGTGGTTCGGGAAGTCGCCGTCCACGTCGCAGTAGAGCTCCTGCACCTCGCAGCCCAGGCGCTTGAAGAGCCTCGGGGCGAAGGCGCCGGGCGAGCCGTTGCCGCAGTCGATGGCCACGCGCATGAGGCGGCCGAGCTTCACGTCGCCCACGATGCGGTCGAGGTAGGCGTCGGCCACGTCGCGCGTCTCGAGCTTGCCCTTGCCCGTGGCGAACTTCCCGGACTCGACGAGCCTGCGCAGGTCCTGGATGGCCTCGGCCGCGAGCGTCTCGGTGGCCACCATCATCTTGAGCCCGTTGTACTCGGGCGGGTTGTGGCTGCCGGTCACCATCACGCCGCTGCCGGTGGCGAACTCGTGCGTGGCGAAATACACCATGGGCGTCGCGACGACGCCGATGTCGATCACGTCCATGCCGCCGGCGTTGAGTCCCCTCGCGAGGGCGGCGCAAAGGCGCGGGCCGGAATGGCGCCCGTCGCGGCCGACGACGAAGCACTTCACGCCCTTCGTCCTGCCGATCGTGGCGAGGCCGCGGCCGATCTGCTCGGCGGCGTCCTCCGTGAGGGTCTTGTCGACGATGCCGCGGATGTCGTAGGCCTTGAAGATGTCGGGTGCGATGGGGGTAGCCATGGTTCTATTCCTGATGGTCGAAGAAGTGCAGCAGGCGGTCCGGGAGCCACTCGATGTGGCCGGGGAAGCCGCCCGCGACGAAGGCCACGTGGCCGCCGTGGGGTGGGAATTCGCGGTGCACCGCGGACGAGACCTCGTGCGCCTGGGGCAGGGCCTCGGCGGGGAGGAAGGGATCGTCGGCGGCGTTGAGCAGGAGCGTGGGGACGGCGACGTTTCCCAGGAGCGGCTTGGCGCTCGCGCGCGTCCAGTAGTCGTCCGTGTCGAGGTAGCCGTGCAGGGGCGCGGTCACCACGTCGTCGAATTCGCGCAGCGTGCGCGAGCGGCGCATGCGCGCCAGGTCGAAGCTGCCCGGGAAGCGCGCGTGCTTCGCCTCCGCCCGGGTCTTCATGGTCGCGAGGAAGTGCTTCGCGTAGAAGAGCGAGAAGCCCTTGCCCAGCGCCTCGCCCGCTGCCATGAGGTCCACGGGGGCGGAGACGGCGGCGGCGCGGTTCACGATCGCCTTCGCTTCCTCGCCCGTCTCGCCCAGCCACTTGAGGAGCGCGTTGCCGCCGAGCGAGACGCCGGCCGCGTACATCGGGGCGCCGTTGCGGAGCGGCTGCAGCCTTCGCAGCACCCAGTTCACCTCGGCGGAGTCGCCGGAGTGGTAGGCGCGCGGGAGGCGGTTGGGCTCGCCGCTGCAGCCGCGGAAATTGAGCACGGTGCCGCGCCAGCCGCGCGCCTTCACCTTGTGCATGAGCGTGCGCGCGTAGGGCGAGTCCGACGAGCCCTCGAGCCCGTGGAAGAGCACCACCCAGGGCTTGTCGGGTGCACCGTCGACGTGGTCCGTGTCCACGAAATCCCCGTCGGGCGTCTCCCAGCGTTCGCGGCGGTAGGCCACCGCCGGCTTCTTCGCGAGCACCGACCCGTAGATCGTGTGCAGGTGCGCGTTGGCGAACCAGCGGGGGGCGCGGTAATCGGGGGCGGGCATCAGCGCACCGTGAGCGCGTAGAGGCCGTCGGGACGGCGCGGGCCGATGAGCGCGAGCAGGGCCCCGAGTTCCTTCTCGCGTCGGGGATCGGCCCATGCCGTGCCGTTGAAATCGAATGGGACTGTCCCCTCGCGGACTGTCCCCTTCGTGTTCAACGGCATGGTGCCCTTTCCGGCGAGTCGCAGCGGACCCGTCACGGTGGCGAGCGTCACGTCGATGCCCCCCGCCCTGCCCGCGAGGTCCGCCTTCCAACTGCCCAGCGGGCGGGCGGGCGTGAGCGAGAGGGCGGCCTCGCGCCAGGAGAACCTCGCGGCGCCGCGCGCGTCCTTGCCGTCGAAGGCGAACTCGTCCGATTCGAGGGCGACGGTGCCTTCGGGCTGCCACGCGCTCGCGAGGGGAAAGAGCGGGACGAAGGAGGCGGCGGTCCCCTGGGCCTTCACCTCGCGCAAGCGCGTCTCGCCGATCGAGCGCGCGGCGACGGCGGTGGCCTCGAAGCCGGGCCGCCTCGCGTTCACGGCGAAGGCCGCCTCGCCCGCGAGCAGGCGCGCGGGCAGGAAGCGCCACGTCACCTCGTCCAGCAGGAAATCGGAACGCACCCGCAGGGCCGCGCGGCCGCTCCACACCGAGCCTTCGACGTTTTCGAACGCGAAGCGTCCGGAAGAGCCCTTCGCGAGGGGATCGGTGACGACGGTCGCGGGCACGGTGGCGACGAGGAACACGCCGTACGCGACGACGCCGAGCGCGACGAGGGTACGCGTGCGCATGGTCAGGGAGCCGCCATCACGAGGTCCGCCTTCACGCGGCCGGGTGCGGCGAGCGCCTCGACCGTCGCCGATTCGGTCGTGAGGCCGTGCAGCGACTGCGCGCCCGAGACCCACTCCACCAGGCGCGCCCACGAGGCGTCGTCCACGACAAGGCGCACCTGCTTGCCGCCCAGGGGCGTGAGGCGCGCGCCGGGCAGGCCCTGCGCGAGCGTGCCGGCCGAGAGCAGCTGCGCGAGCGGCACGGGATTCCTCGCATCCGTGCGCGGGGGCGTCGCCTTGAGGCGCTTCACCTCGGCGGCCTGCGCGCGCATCTCGACGACGGAGGCGCGCAGGGCGGGCAGGTCCGCGGCGAGGCGCGCGCGATGGCGTTCGAGGGGCAGCCAGGCGAAGGCGACGACGAGCGCCGCCGCCGCGAGGAAGCCCACGGTGCCCATCACGAGCCGTTCCTGCGACGAGCGCGAACGCCATTGGGCAAGCAGGCTCATTTCGCGGCCGCCTTCGGGGCGCGGTCCACCGTGAGCCGGCCGGCGGCCCAGGTGAGCTTGCGCGCGGGCGCGGGATCGGCCTGCGACGCGCGCGTCACCTGCCCGAGGAAATCGTCGTCCGAGGCTTCGCCGCGCGCGCGCTTGAGCGCCGCGAGGTTGCGCGCCATCTGCAGCGCCGGGTCGACGACGGTGGTCGCTTCGGGAAAGGCGGACCTGAACAGGGCCTCGCGTTCGGCTTCCAGCGCCAGGCGCTCGCGATCGAGGCGATACGTGTCGAACGCCGTGAGCCCGAGCTGCATCGCGACCAGCGCGGCGGCGAGCCCGACCGCCAGGCGCGGCAGCCGGAAGCCGGCGAGCATGCGCGAGCGCCGGGCGAATTCGCCCGTGAGCAGGTCGATGGCGTGGGGCGCGACGGGAAGCGCGAGGCGGCCGCGGGCTTCCTTCACGCGCACCGTGAGGCCGAGCGTGGCGCTCCAGGCGCCGGAATCGGGGCTTCCCGTCTCCGCCAGCACCTCGAGCGCCGTGGGGCGCGCCTCGCGTCCGGCCGCCTCGTCGACGGCGATGCGAAGGGCGAGCGGGGGTTCCTTGCCCGCGGGGCGGTCGAAGGCCACGGCGTAGCCGTCGTCCTCGACGAGGAAGCAGCGCCCGGCGCCCAGCACGGCGGTCCAGGCCTGCGGGCCGGGCGCGGCGAGCGCCGTCTCGCACACGACGCGCGAAGGCGCGAGGCCGGCGCGGGCGAGGAGCGCGAGCGCCTCGCCCAGCCACTTGCGGTCCACCACCGCGACGAGCGTCTCGCCGCGGGCGTTCGTCCGGCCCGTCACCGCGTGGATCTGCGACGGGTCGGCGAGGAGGCGGTCCTCGACGGCGAAGGGCAGCAGCTCGCGGATCGTCGCGGCGTTCACCCGCGGCAGCGCGAGGCGGGCGAAGAGCACGCGCGAGGCCGGCAGGATGACTTCCACCGTGTCGCCGCGGGGCACCTCGACGAGCGGGCCCTTCCCCTCGCGCAGGGGCGTCCCGCCGCGATCCGCCAGCGCCCAGTCGAAGGGCGTGTCGGGACCGAGGCGGTCGACCGGGGGGACGAGGAGGCGAAGGATCATGAGGCTGGAGGCAGGGCGGGCCGTCGGGTCCGGGGGCGCCCCGGCGGATGGGGCGCGTCTAGTACAACGGGCGGCGCCAGATTATAGCCGTCGAGGGGCCCGAGGCCGCGCCGGGGCGGGACACGAGTGCCTCGGCGGACGCGCGCACGTCGTCCTGCGCCACGCTCACCACGACGAGGAAATGCGTGCTCTTCACGTCGAGCGCCGATTCCGATGCGGCGGTAGGCGCCTTGGACAGGCGCTTGGCGAGGTCCTGCCGGTCGCGGATGGGCTTGCCGCCCCGCGCGGCGACGAGGGAGCGGATCTCCTCGGCCGGGATTTCCGGCAGCAGGGCCGAGAGCACCTCGGCGCTGGCGGTGTTCACGTTCACGGGCGTGCGCGCCGGCAGCGCCGTCACGAACGGGCGCAGGCGCTCGATGCGGCGCGCGTCGAAGCCGCGCACGCGGTAGAGCTCCTCGAGCTGCATGAGCGGGCGGTTGGCGGTGCGGTAGGGGCGCGGCAGGGAGAAGTAATACGAGTCCTCGGCGCCGGCGTTGCCGGTGGGCTCGGAGTCCGCGTCGATCCAGTCGACGACGGCGTCCACGAGGCCGGGCTCGACCCCGAGCGTGTCGAAGAGGCGGCGGGCGGCCTGGAAGTCCGCGTCGCTGCGCGCGCCGTCCTTCACCAGGTTGTTGAGGTTGAAGCGCGACTGCGCGTCGGCGATGGCGCCGCCCACGATCGCGCGCTCGACGGGCAGGCCCATCATCGGCCGCGCCCAGGCCTCGTCCAGCGAGTCGATGGCGGTGTTGCGGCCGTCCTCGGCGAGGATGCCGCGCGCCCAGTCGAGGCCGGCGTCGGCGTAGAGGTCCGTCTGGGCGCGGGCCGCCACGAGCGCGGCCTGGTTGAGGGTCGCCGACTGCTGGGCCAGCATCCACGCGGCGGCGCCCGCGGCCACGGCGACCACGAGCAGGGCGGTGATGGCGGCGACGCCGCGCTCGCTCGCCCGCGTCATCTCGGCAGCGCGACCAGGCGCGTGATGCGCTCGCCGCTCTCCAGGGTGAGCGCGACCTCGACCGCGGCCGGCAGCGCGGGGCCGGCGCCGGGCAGGCCCCAGTCCGGGCGCCATTCGTTGGCGACGAGGAAGCGGAACTCGAGCGCGCGCACGCCTTCGAGCACGGGCGTCGCCACGGGCTCGGATCGCGGCGCGGCGTCGGCGGCGATCCAGGCGAGCCGTTCCACGCGGCCTTCGACGAAGCGGTAGGCGATGCGCTGCGGGGCGGCCAGGGCGTTCTGGTAGAGCAGGGCGCCCGAGCGCGTGATGGCGAGGCCGCGGGCGGTGACGCCGCCCAGGTCGAGGAGCGAGGAGACGGGCGCGAGCGGCGTTCCCGAGGGGCCGGCGGCCAGGCGCGGCAGGACGGAGCCCAGGTCGCGCTCGAAGCGGCCGACGAAGAGGGCCACGTCGCGCCACTTGCGCGAGTCCTTCTCGAGCGCCTCGCGCGCGTCCATGAGGGCGGCGAGGCTGCGGTAGCTGAGCGCCGTGATGACCGCGAAGATCGCGAGGGCGACCAGGAGCTCGACCAGGGTGAACGCGCGCTGCTTCCTCACGGTCGCCCCACGAAGGCGGTCATGTTCGCGAGCACCCGGCCGGGCTCGCGGGCGTCGGAGACGGCGAGGTTCACGCGGCGCATGGACGGGTTCGCGGTGTCGGCGACGGTCTCGTCGATCACGAGCGAGAGGCCGGCCTGCTCCACGGTGAGGCGCGTGGCGGCGGGGGCGGGAAACTGCGTCCCCGCGCGCAGCTCCGCGACGCGGTTGCCCGCGGCCCACGTGGCGGCCAGGCGCGCGCGCGTCTCGCGGGCGCTGTCGGTGGCGAGGGCACCCGCGCGCTGCACGGCCGCCAGCGCGATGGCGAGGATGGCCACCGCGACCAGGATCTCGATCAGCGTGAACCCCGAAACCGGGGACGGTGCCCGATTTCCGGCTCGCAAAATCGGGCACCGTCCCCGGTTTTTCATTGGGCCAGCGCGCGGACGCGGCCGGCGGCATCGCCCTCGATGGCGCGCTCGATGCCCTTCACCTCGAGCGTGACGCGGAAGGGGACGCCCAGGCCGTCGGGCAGGAAGAGGAGCTTCTCGCGCGCGTCGACCGCCATGCCGTCGATGGCGAGGCCGGTGAGCCGCACGCTTTCGGGAAGGACGCGTTCGCGGCCGGGCATCACGGACCAGGCGCGTTCCGAGTTGAGGCGCATCGTGCGCACGCGGCCGTCCTCGAGCGAGACCGCCGTGGGCTGGCCGCCGAACCACGCGTCGTCGCGCGCCGCCTCGAGGTCGAGGGCGACGAGGGACGTCTCCTTGCGCGCGATCTCCTCGTCGCTCGGGAAGAGGTTCACCGCGGCCACGGCGAGCACGATGCCCGCGATGGCGACGACCACGAGGATCTCGATCAGCGTGAAGCCTTGCGGCCCCTGGCTGGATTCCCGCCTGCGCGGGAATGACGGTTGAGCGAGCGAAGCTCGCCTAGTCCCAGTTGCCGATATCCGCGCCACTGCCCTCTCCTCCGCGCGCGCGGTCGCCGCCCAGGCTGAAGACGTCGATCTCGCCCCTCACGCCGGGATTGAGGTACTGGTAGTCGCTGCCCCACGGGTCCTTCGGCAGGCGCTCGAGGTAGCCGCCGGTCTTCCAGTTGGGCGGCGCCGGCGTGGAGACCGGCTTCTGCACGAGCGCGGCGAGCCCCTGGTCGGTGGCGGGATAGAAGCCGTTGTCGAGCCGGTAGAGCTTGAGCGCCTGCACGAGCGCGCCGATGTCCGCCTTGGCCGCGACGCGCTTGGCCTCGTCCGGGCGGTCCATGATCTTCGGGACGATGATCGCGGCGAGGATGCCGAGGATCGCGACGACGACGAGCACTTCGATGAGGGTGAACGCGTTCTGTCGTTTCATCGTCCGACCAGCTGGTTGAGGTTGAAGAGGGGCACGAGGATCGCGAGCACGATGGCGAAGACGACCGCGCCCATGAACACGATGAGCGCGGGCTCGAAGACGGCGACGGCGGCCTGCAGGCGCGTGGAGAGGTCGGCCTGCTGCTGGCGCGCGGAGCGCTCCAGGGCCTCGTCCAGCTTGCCCGTGGCCTCGCCCCCCGCGATGAGGTGGACCATCACCGGCGGGAAGGCGTTCGTGGCGCCGAGCGCGCGGGAGAGCGACATGCCCTCGCGCACCCCGCGGGTCGCGTGGGCGAGGGCCTCGCGCAGCGGCACCATCGCCATCACGCCGCCGCCCGCCTCCATCGCCGCGAGGATCGGCACGCGGCTGCCCACGAGGATCGCGAGCGTCGCCGCGAGCCGGGCGCTGTCGAGCTGCCGGAACACGGGGCCCGCGAGCGGCAGGCGCATGAGCAGGGCGTGGATGCGCGCGCGCAGCGGCGGGCGCTTCAAGGCCAGGCGGAAGGCGACGAGGGCGACGGCGGCGAGCGCGATCCACGCGGGCCAGGTCGCCTTGAGGAACGAGGACACCGCGATGAGCGCCCGCGTGAGGAAGGGCAGCGACTCCTTCGCGTGGGCGTAGACCTGCACCACCTGCGGCACCACGTAGACCAGGAGCGCGCCCATCACCAGGAGCGAGACCGCGAGCACGATCATCGGGTAGACGAGCGCGAGGCTGATGCGCCCGCGCAGGGCGTCGCGTTCCTCGAGGTAGTCCGCGAGGCGCCCGAGCACGCGCGCGATCTGGCCCGAGGTCTCGCCCGCCGCGACGAGCGTGCGGTAGAGCTCGGGGAAGGTGCCGGGGAAGCTCTCGAGGGCCTTCGCGATGGTGGAGCCGGCCATGACCTCGCCCCGAAGGGCGGCGAGCACCTGCCTTTCCTTCTCGCGGTCCGCCTGCTCGATGAGCGCGTTGAAGGCCTGCTCGACGGTGAGGCCGGCTTCCAGCAGCGAGGCGAGGCTGCGCGTGAGGCGGGTGACTTCCGGGCGCGTGAGATTGACGGCGCGGAAGCGGCTGCCGCCCGTGGCGTCGTTGGCGGCGATGACCTCGACCTTGTGCGGGGTGAGGCCCTGGTCGCGCAGGAGCGAGCGCGCCTGGCGCGCGCTGTCGGCCTCGAGCACGCCCTTGTGGAGCCGCCCCTCGATCGAATACGCGTGGTAGCGGAAGCCCGGCACGGCCTACGTGCGCGTGACGCGCAGCACTTCGTCGGCGGAGGTGACGCCCTCGGCGACCCAGCGCAGGCCGTCGTCGCGCAGGCGCTTCATGCCGCGGGCGAGGGCCTTCTCGCGCAGGTCGCGCTCGGCCGTGGTGTCGTGGATCGACGAGCGCAGGTCGTCGTCGATCGTGAGCAACTCGTAGATGCCCGTGCGGCCCTTGTAGCCGGTGAAGTTGCACGCGGCGCAGCCCACGGCGCGGTAGAGCCGTTCGGGGGCCTTGCCGGAGAAGAGCGACTGCTCGGCGGCGTCCGGCTCGTGCGGGGACTTGCAGGCCGGGCAGAGCTTTCGCACCAGGCGCTGCGCGAGCACGCCCGAGAGCGTGGAGGCGAGCAGGTAGGGCTCGATCCCCATGTCCGCCAGGCGCGTCACGGCCCCGGGCGCGTCGTTCGTGTGCAGCGTCGCGAGCACGAGGTGGCCGGTGAGCGAGGCCTGCACGGCGATCTGCGCCGTCTCGAGGTCGCGGATCTCGCCGATCATCACCACGTCCGGGTCCTGGCGCAGGATGGCGCGAAGGGCCCGCGCGAACGTCATGTCGATCTTCGGGTTCACCGGCGTCTGGCCGATGCCGTCCAGCTCGTATTCGACGGGGTCTTCCACCGTGAGGATGTTGCGCGTCTTCCTGTCCAGGCGCTGCAGGGCCGCGTAGAGCGTCGTGGTCTTGCCCGAGCCCGTGGGGCCGGTCACGAGGAAGATGCCGTGGGGCTGGTGGACGATGGCGTCGACGGCGTCGCGCTCGACGAGGCCCATGCCGAGCGAGTCGAGCGTGAGGCGGCCGGCCTGCTTGTCCAGCAGGCGAAGCACCACGCGCTCGCCGTGGGCCGTGGGGATCGTCGAGACGCGCACGTCGATGGGACGGCCGGCGACGCGCAGCGCGATGCGCCCGTCCTGCGGCAGGCGCTTCTCGGCGATGTCGAGCGAGGCCATGACCTTCAGGCGCGAGATCATCGGCGGGTGCAGGCCGCGGCGCGGCTCCACGACGTCGCGAAGGGCGCCGTCGACGCGGAAGCGCACGAGGGCGCGCTGCTCGAAGATCTCGAGGTGGATGTCGGAAGCCTCCTCGCGCACCGCCTGGGTGAGCAGGGCGTTGATGAGCTTCACGATGGGCGCGTCGTTCTCGGCCTCGAGGAGGTCCGCGATCTCGGGCACCGATTCGGTGAGGCGCGCGAGGTCGAGGGACTCGCCCATGTCCTCGACGATCGTCTCGGCGGCGTTGGGCTCGCGGGTGTACGCGAGGGCGAGGCAGTGCTCGAACTCCTCGTTCGTGAGCAGCACCTCGCGAAGGGGCTTGCCGGCCATGCGGCGCACCTCGGCCAGCGTCGCGGCCTGCGGCACGCCCTTGAACCACACCTCCAGCGCGCCGTTCGCCACGCGCGCGGCGATGGCGCCCTTCGACTTGGCGAAGGCGTAGGGCAGCAGGCGGACGGTCGAGGGGTCGAGGTCCTGCGGGTTCACGGTTCGCTCGAGAGGGGCGCTCATTGCGGCAGCAGCGGCTTGTTGCCCTTGGTCATGTCGATGGGCGGCAGTTCCGTCGCCTTCGTCGCGGGCAGCAGCACGTTGGGCGGCAGGGACATGCCCTGCTGCAGGTTGCGGATGTACTCGTAGCGGTCCGAGGTGATGCTGTTCGCGGCTTTGTCGTCGCGCAGCACGACCGGGCGCAGGAACACCATCAGGTTGGTGCGCTTGCGGTTCCTCGTCTCGTACTTGAAGAGGCTGCCGATCCAGGGCAGGTCGCCCAGGAACGGCACCTTGTCGACGCCCGCCTGCTGGTCGTCCTGGATGAGGCCGCCCAGCACGATGATCTGGCCGTCGTCGACCAGAACCGTCGATTCGAGCGAGCGCTTGTTGGTGATGATGTCGGCGGACTTCACGAGCTGCGCCTCGCGGGTGACGCTCGAGACCTCCTGGAAAATCTTGAGCTTCACCGTGCCGCCCTCGGCGACCTGCGGCGTCACCTTGAGCGTGAGGCCGATGTCCTTGCGCTCGATGGTCTGGAACGGGTTCGTGGACGTGGTGGACGACGGCGTGTAGCTGCCGGTGATGAAGGGCACGTTCTGGCCGACGATGATCTCGGCCTCCTCGTTGTCGAGGGTGAGCACGTTCGGCGTCGAGAGCACGTTGGCGCCGGAGTCGGCCTCCAGCGCGCGGGCGAGGACCTGCAGGTTGAGCACCTCGATGTCGGTGCCCGGGATCTTCAGCAGGCCGTTGATGAGGCCGAGGTTCAGGCCCGCGCCGAGCGTGCGCGGGTCGAGGGCCGCGCCGATGATGTTGGTGCCCAGGCCGCCGGAGACGCCGGTGTTGAAGTTGGTGCCGCCGAAGACGGACTGGCCGCTGCCCACGTTGCGGGCGCCCTGCCACTGCACGCCGAACTCGCTCGCGAGCCCGGTGGAGACCTCGACGATGAGCGCCTCGACGAAGACCTGCGCGCGGCGGCCGTCGAGCTTGTCGATCACGGCGCGAAGGGCGCGGTAGGTGGGCTCGGGCGCGGTGATGATGATCGAGTTGGTGGGCGCGTAGGCCTGGATGATCGAGTTGGGCGGCGGGGACGCGGTCGTCGCGGTGGTGGAGGACGCGTTCATGCCCGCGGGCTGCGTCGAGCCGGTCGTGCCCGAGGTCGAGGAGGCGCCCGTGCCCGTCGCCGGCGTGCCCGAGAGCAGCGCCCGGAGCGTCTCGGCGATCCTGGTGGCCTCGGCGTTCCTCAGGTACACCACGTGGATGTTGCCGGCGCCGGCGCCCGGGATGTCGAGGCTCGCGGCCAATGCCTTGATGCGCGTGACGAGGCCGGGGTTGTCGCCGCGCACGAGCAGGCTGTTGGTGCGCGCGTCCACGGCGACCGCGGCCTTGGCGGGCATGCCGGGCGTGGAGGGCGAGGGGTTGGTCTCGGGGATCACCTTGGCGATCGTCTGCGCGATGTCGACGGCGGAGGCGTTCACGAGCGTGATCACCTGCACGTCGGCGCCCGAGGGCTGGTCGATCGAGCGGATGATGGCCTCGATGCGCTTCACGTTCTCCGCGTAGTCGGTGATGACGATGGCGTTGTTGTTCGGGTAGGCGGCCACGAAGTTGTTGGCCGTGACGAGGGGGCGCAGCACGGGGACCAGCTGCACGGCCGATTCGTTGGCGAGGAGGAACACGCGCGTGATGATCCGGTCGCCGGGCACCTTGAGGGCCGCCTCGCCCATGGGGCTGCCGCCGGTCTTGGCCTCGGATTCGGGAACGATCTTCACGAAGCCGTTGCTCTCGACGGCCGCGAAGCCCTGCGTGCGCAGCACCGAGAGCAGCATCGGCCAGAGCAGGTCCTTGGGGACGGGCTTGTCGGAGACGACGTTCACCGTGCCCGTGACGCGCGGGTCGAGGATGAAATTCTTCCCGGTGTGGGCGCCGACGGCCTTGATGACCGAGACGATGTCGGCGTTCACGAAATTGAGGGTGACCTTGTCGTCGGCCGGCTGGGCGCGGACAGGGACGGTGGCGACGAGCGCGGCCACCAGGAACGATGCGAGAAACCGGGTCACGAAAATGTTCTTCCTCGTTGATTTACCGGGCATTTTGCTCCCATTCCCCATTTTATGACAGGGGGGTTGCACCTGTGTGACACCCTGATGGGGACAACTGAAGGCGTGCGTCCCCTTCAGGGGTTGATGGTGTAGTTGAGCTGGACGGTCTGG
>CAZPLW010000016.1:0-8994 GCA_964587315.1 uncultured Lysobacter sp. | reverse complement strand
TGAAGGCGTGCGTCCCCTTCAGGGGTTGATGGTGTAGTTGAGCTGGACGGTCTGGCCGCCGCGCAGGATCTCGGCCTGGACGAGGGAGGTGGTCGAGAACTGCTGGTGCAGCCGCGCGAGGTCGCCCGCGGATGCGACCGCCTGGCCGTTCACGCGCTTCACCACGTCGCCCGGCTGCAGGCCCAGGCGGTTGGCGAGGCTGCCGGGCGGGGCCTCGTCCAGGCGCACGCCGCCGCCGGGCGGCATGCCGATCTTGCCCAGGTAGTTGAGCTGGTTCGGGTCCTTGAGGGCGGTCTCGAGATCCTTGCGGGAGAAGGTGAAGGCGGTCGGCCCTCCGCGCGTGACGCCCAGCCGGAAGCCCACGGGCTGCCCGCCGACCCCGCGCGGCACGGCGGCCATGCGCACCTCGAGATCGATGCGCTCGCGAACGCCGGCCCGGGAAATCGTCACGTGGTCGGGCTGGACGTCCTCCAGCTTCACGCCCGGCTGCACCTCGCCGCCCAGGAGGACCGCGACGTCCTTGCCGTTCACGTTCAGCACCGCCGCGCCGACCGAGCCGGCCGAGGGGGCCACGACGCCCTTCAAGCGGAAGCCGGCGGAACTGCGCGCGAGACCCGCGGCGACCTGCGAATCGCCCCCGAACAGCCGGGCGGCGGCAGCGAGGTCGACGGCCGGGGCGGTGGCCGGTGCGCGCGCCTCGCCCGGCGGCGCCACGAAGGCCCACGTCCAGCGAGCGCCCATCCAGGCGAGCGCGATCACGAGCAGCACGGTGACGAGCGTGCCCAGGCGGTTCGGGGCGACAGCGGGATCGGCGGGGAGGGCGGCCATGGGCGAATGATAGGTCCGAAAGCGACCGGGCGGACGAAGCACGCGGGAATGGACCGCGCGGCCACGCCTTCGTTCCGGCCCGGCCTCGCGTCGGCATCACGGCGTCGGCCCAAAATCGTTACGATGGCGGCGGGACCCCATCCGTCCCGACGGGAGGCAGCCATGGGCGTGAAGCTCGACATGTTCAACTCGCAATCGGACGGCTTCGCCCGCGGCCCGGGCGAGGTCATCTTCAAGGAAGGCGATGCCGGCGACGTGATGTACGTGATCCTCGACGGCGAGGTGGAACTCATCATCGCCGGCGGGCAGTTCGAGATCCTGGGGCCGGGCGAGCCCTTCGGCGAGATGGCGCTCATCGACAATTCGCCGCGCGCGGCGAGCGCCGTCACGCGCACCGCCTGCCGCCTCGTGGAGATCCCCGAGGAGAAGTTCCTCGCCCTCATCCAGGATTCGCCCTACTTCGGCCTGCAGATCATGCAGGTGATGGCGCACCGCCTGCGCAAGATGGCCGCCCACGCCGCGAACCGGGACCGGGGCTAGACCGGCGGGCGCCTCGCCACGTCCACCTCGAGGTACTTCCACGGCTCGTGCCCGAAGGGGTGCTTCTTGTAGTTGAGGAGCCAGGGCTGCACGAGGATGCTCTCGGCCTTGTAGGTCTCCACGAGCCAGGGCGAGTACACCCAGATCAGCTTCACCATGCGGTCGATGAGGGCGTTGCGCTCGGGCGTGTCGTCCATCGCCTTCACCCGGTCGTAGAGCGCGTTGTACTCGGGATGGTCGAAGTTGGCGTAGTTCACCTGCCCGATGGAGCCCTTCCACAGCAGCATCAGGAAGTTCTCGCCGTCCGGGAAGTCCGCGATCCAGCCGTAGCTGAAGGACTGCAGCCGCCCGGCCTGCGCCTGCTTGCGCAGTTCCGGCAGCTTCTCGACGGTGTTGAAGGTGACGCGAAGGCCGATCGCGTCCATCGACTTCTTCCACAGCTCGTTCCTCTGGCGCTCGCGCAGCGTGGGATAGGACGCATGGTCGAAGGAGAAGGGCGTTCCGTCCGGCGCCTCGCGATACCCGTCGCCGTCGCGGTCGACGTAGCCGTAGAGGTCGAGCAGCGCCTTGGCCCTGGCCGGGTCGTACTCGAGCGTGGGGCTGCGCATCGCGGGGTTGTGGCCGGACACCGCGGGCGGCAGCGGCGTGTGCGCGCGCACCGACTGGCCCTTGTCGAGGATCGCCACCATCTCGTCCAGGCGGTAGGCGAGGCCGATGGCGCGGCGGAGCGCGACCCGCTCGGGCGAGAAGCCGCCGAGGGAGTTGGGCTTGCCGTCGATGCTCTCCTGCGTGTTGAAGGTCGTGTACGTCGTGTAAGCGATCTCGTCGGGCGTCACCCGGATGCCGGCCTTCGCGAGGTTGGGCGCGAGCCGGCCGCCGGGCAGCGCGATGTTGGCGAACTCGCTGGGCAAGGGCCGGATGTAGTCGTGCTCGGCGTTGAGGAAGGCGAGCCAGCGCGGCTGCGCCTCGTCCACGACGCTCACTTCGATCCGGGACGCGAGGGGCAGGCGCTTGCCCTTGAGCCGGGCGTGGATGGCGCGGCTCGGCTCGTCGGGGCCCGGGTCGCCGTCGAAGATCTCCTCGCGGTAGCCGGGATTGGCCTCCAGGATGAGCCGCGCGCCGCGCACCCATTCCTTGATGCGGAACGGCCCGGTGCCCACGGGATGGAAGCCGGCGTCGGCCCCGTATCGCTCGATGACCTCCCGCGCCACGGCGACGGTGGGCGTCATGGCGAGCACGTACCGGAACGCATAGTCCGGCTGCGTGAGGCGGATGCGGATCGTGTAGCGGTCCGGGGCGTAAAGGCCCGCCATCGGCGCGTCGTAGTCGAACCGGCCCGTCGCCTTCGCCTTCGCGGCGACGGCATCCCCTCCCTCGATCTTGCCCTCGACCAGGAAGGCCCACTTGCTGCGCAGGGCCGGGTCCATCAGCCGCTTGATCGAATAGACGTAGTCGGCCGCGGTGAGCTCGCGCTTCTTCCCGCCGAACGCGGGATCGTCCTGGAAGAAGATGCCGGGCTTCACGCGCAGGGTGTAGGCGCGCCCGCCCTCGGCCACCTCGGGCATCTGCGCCGTGTTGGCCTTGAGCTTGGCCGGCCGCGCGAGGAAGTCGTACTGCAGCAGCGCGTCGAAGATGACGCTCGTGAAGCTGATCGAGACCTCGTCCGACTCGACCTGCGGGTCGAGCTGCGTCTCGCCGCTGGGGAAGGCCGTGCGCACGACGGCGCGCGGGTCGGGCTGCGCGAGGGCCGCGAGCGGCAGGGCGAGCGCGAGGAGGAAGGACGCGAAACGCGCCAAGTCGGCCGGGCCGCTAGTGGAGCGTGTGCGGCTCGTCGTCCTCGTCGTCGTCCGGCGAGGGCTCGAGCACTTCCGGCGGCGAGGCATGGTGCATCGCCAGGCGCCAGCCGGCGTCCGTGAGCACGTAGACGTTGGTGGCCGCCACGCGCTGGGGCGTGCCCTCGTGGCCCGGCGTCGAGATCGACTCGACCACGGAGCGCACGGCGACGGAAGGCCCGTCGAGGCGGCGCGTCTGCTCCACGCGCACGGTGAGCTTCACCGAGCCGGTGAAGATCTGCATCCAGCTGTCGCGCACCGCGTCGAAGCCGAGCAGGCGCGGCCCGGAGGGATGGATGCAGACGACGTCGTCGCCCTCGGTCCACACGACCATCATGGCGGCGAGGTCGCCGCGCTCGAAGGCGTCGTAGAAGGCGCTCTCGGCGTCGTCGGGGGTGGGGAAGATCTTGCGGGTGCGGGGCATGGCGCGGTGGACTTCAGGGCGGTGCGAATCATAGCAAATCGGCGATAATGGCGGCCTCACGCGCGCGGGGCCCTCCGCGCCGCTCCTCAAGGAACTTCCCGCCATGATCAAGTTCTTCGTGAACGGTGAACCCGTTCAATTCGCCTCCGATCCGGACACCCCCCTGCTCTGGGTGCTCCGCGACAACCTGGGGCTCACCGGCACCAAGTTCGGCTGCGGCCGCTCGCAGTGCGGCGCCTGCACCGTGCACATCGGCGGCGAGGCGGAGCGCTCGTGCTCCATCAAGGTCTCGGCGGTCGCCGGGAAGAACGTGAACACCATCGAGGGCCTCACGCCGTCCAACCCCGTCGTGAAGGCCGTGAAGGCCGCGTGGGTCGACAAGGACGTGGTGCAGTGCGGCTACTGCCAGCCCGGCCAGGTCATGTCGGCCATCGCGCTGCTCGCGAAGAACAAGGCGCCCTCGGACGCGCAGATCGACGAGGCCATGGAGGGCAACCTCTGCCGCTGCGGGACGTACCCGCGCATCCGCGAGGCCGTGAAGGCCGCGGCCGCCAGCCTCGGCGCGAAGCGATAGGGGGCCGCCATGTTCAAGACCCCGAAGCCCGCCACCACCCGCCGCGCGTTCCTCAAGTCCTCCGCCGCCGTCGCGGGCGGCCTCGTCATCGGTTTCTGGTTGCCCGAGAAGGGCGGCCGCGCCTTCGCGCAGGGAGCGCCCAAGCCGGTGCATCCCAACGCCTTCCTGAAGATCGGCAAGGACGGCACCGTCACCGTCGTCGTGAAGCACCTGGAGTTCGGCCAGGGCGTCACCACGTCGCTGCCCATGCTGCTCGCCGAGGAGCTCGAGTGCGACTGGACGAAGGTGAAGGCCGAGCTCGCGCCGGCCGGCCCGGAGTTCGCGAACCTCGCCTTCGGCATGCAGGGCACGGGCGGCTCGTCCAGCGTCTCCAATTCGTGGGACCAGTTCCGCACCGTGGGCGCCCAGGCGCGCACGATGCTCGTCTCCGCCGCCGCCGCGCAGTGGAAGGCGAAGGCCGCCGACTGCCGCGCCGACAAGGGCTTCGTCGTGGGGCCCGGCGGGAAGAAGGCCTCCTTCGGCCAGCTGGCCGAGGCCGCGGCGAAGCTGCCCGTGCCGGAGAAGGTGACGCTCAAGGCGCCGAAGGACTGGAAGCTCATCGGCAAGCCCACGCGCCGCATCGACTCGCAGGAGAAGGTCGACGCGAAGACCGTCTTCGGCATGGACCTGAAGCGCCCCAACCTGCACGTGGCCCTCGTCCTGCATCCGCCGGTCTTCGGTGCGCGCGTGGCGGGCATCGGCGCCGACAAGGTGAAGACCGTCGGGGGCGTCACCCACGTGGTCGAGACCTCCTCCGGCGTGGCGGTGGTGGCCAAGAACTTCTGGGCGGCGAAGAAGGGCCGCGACGCGCTGGAAGTGCAGTGGGACATCCCCGAGGCCCTCAAGGTGTCCTCGGACAAGCTCTCGGCGCAATACAAGGAGCTGGCGAAGCAGCCCGGCCCCTCCGCGAAGAAGGCGGCCGACCCGAACGCGATCAAGGCCGCCGCGAAGACGGTGAGCGCGGAGTACGAGTTCCCGTTCCTGGCCCACGCGCCGATGGAGCCGCTCAACTGCACGGTGGAATTCCGCGGCACGGAAGCCGAGATCTGGGCGGGCTCGCAGTTCCAGATGATGGACCAGGCGGCGGCGGCGAAGGTCTTCGGCCTCGCGCCGGAGAAGGTGAAGCTCCACACGATGGCCGCGGGCGGCGGCTTCGGCCGGCGCGCGACCCCGTCCTCGGACTACATCGTCGAGGCCTGCGAGATCGCCAAGGAGATCAAGGTCCCGGTGAAGCTCATCTGGACGCGCGAGGACGACATCAAGGGCGGCTACTACCGCCCGGCGTACGCGCACCGCGTCGAGGCGGGCATCGACGCCAAGGGCAAGGTCGTCGGCTGGAACCACGCCATCGTCGGCCAGTCGATCGTCGCGGGCACGCCCTTCGAGGGTTTCCTCGTGAAGGACGGCATCGACCACACGTCCGTCGAGGGCGTGGCCGATTCCCCCTACGACCTCGCCAACCTGAACGTGACGCTGCACACGACCAGGTCGTCCATCCCCTCGCTGTGGTGGCGCTCCGTGGGCCACACGCACACGGCCTTCGTGATGGAGACGATGGTCGACGAGCTGGCCGCGGCCGCGGGGCAGGATCCCGTGGCCTTCCGCAAGGGCCTGCTCGCCAAGCACCCGCGCCACGTGGCCACGCTCGAACTCGCCGCGGGCAAGGCGGGCTGGGGCAAGCCCCTGCCCAAGGGGCACGCGCGCGGCATCGCGGTGCACGAGTCCTTCGGGAGCGTGTGCGCGCAGGTGGCCGAGGTCTCGATCGTGGACGGCGCCGTGAAGGTGCATCGCGTGGTGGCGGCCATCGATTGCGGCGTGGTGGTGAACCCGATGACGGTCGAGGCGCAGGTGCAGAGCGCCATCGTCTACGGCCTCTCGGCCGCGCTGCACTCGGAGATCACGCTCAAGGACGGGCAGGTGCAGCAGTCCAACTTCCACAACTACGGCGTCCTGCGCATCAACGAGACGCCGCGGATCGAGGTGCACATCGTGGCCTCTTCGCTGGACAAGCCCACGGGCGTGGGCGAGCCCGGGACCCCGCCGGTGGCGCCCGCCGTGGCCAACGCGGTCGCTGCCCTCACGGGCAAGCGTCCGCGCGTCCTGCCGCTCGGCAAGACCAAGTGGGCTTGAAGCGCGGGCGGTGAGGCCCGATTTGTGCTTCGTGGGGAACCGTCGCGGCCCGGAAGGGTCACAACGGTTCGCACCGCGACAGGCTCCGGAGGAGCCCGCGCAGCATCCCTGACCGGGCGACCGGGCCCTTCGAGCCGGCGAACCCGGGGTATCGGGAGACACGATCATGAGACTGAGGCTTGCAGACCACGCTTGGCCGCAATGGATCACGAAAATCGCCAGCCACCCGGTCACGGCCGTCGCCGCGCTCGTCGCGGTGGTCGTGGTCTCGCTCTGGGCGTTGATCGCCCTGGAGTCCCGGCACATCAACGGACCGCGCTCGCCGCTCATCTTCAGCCCGAAGTAGGGCGCGGGGCCGCCGCGTGAGCCGCGGGCGCCTCGCGGCCCGGCTTCTCGCGGCCTTCCTCGTCCTCGCGAGCGTCGCGGGGTGCGCCACGTACCTCGCCGAGAAGCAGGGCGAGCTCATCTTCCGCCCCACGAAGGACGAGTGGTGGGGCTACCGAAACGCCAACATCGCCTACGACGAGCGCTGGATCCCGGTCGGCAAGGACGGGGACCGGCTGCACGCCTTCTGGGCGAAGGCCGACGATCCGTCCGCGCCCGTCCTCCTCTACCTGCACGGCGCCCGCTGGAACCTCACGGGCAGCGTCACGCGCATCGAGCGCTGGCGCAAGCTCGGCTTCCACGTGCTCGCCATCGACTACCGCGGCTTCGGCCGCAGCACCGACGTCTCGCCCACGGAGAGCCTCGCCTACGAGGATGCCGAGGCCGCCTGGGACTGGCTCGGGCGCGCCGAACCGGGGCGTCCGCGCGTCATCGTGGGGCATTCGCTGGGGGGCGCGATCGCCACCGAGCTGGCCGTGCGTCGCCCGGAGGCGACCGGGGTGGTGCTCGAAGCCACCTTCACCTCGATCCGGGACATGGTCGAGCACACCGCCTGGCGCTACGTGCCGGTGGGCATGATCCTCACGCAGGAATTCGACACCCTCGCCAAGATCCCGAAGATCCGGGCGCCCCTGCTCATCGTCCACGGCACGAACGACGCGATCGTCCCCTACGAGATGGGCGAGCGGCTCTACGCGGCGGCCACCTCACCCCTCAAGCGCTTCATCCGGGTGGAGGGCGGCAGCCACCACAACCTCTCCTCCGTGGCCTTCGAGCAGTACAGGACTGCCGTGCGCGAGCTCTTCCGCGCGCCCCGCACCGTCGAGGCCGCCGCCCCGGGCTAGCGCTTCCGCGGTGCTAAAATCGCGGACGATGCAAAGCCTCGATCTCGACGTCCTGGAAAACGCCCTCGCGTGGAAGC
This sequence comes from uncultured Lysobacter sp., assembly GCA_964587315.1. Classification (GTDB taxonomy): domain Bacteria; phylum Pseudomonadota; class Gammaproteobacteria; order Burkholderiales; family Usitatibacteraceae; genus FEB-7. The sequence continues at coordinate 1,321 of CAZPLW010000016.1, read as the reverse complement.
GCGCGGGGCGCAAGGCATGGCTCGTCACGGTCGCGCAGACCTTCGGCGCGAGCCCGCGCCCGCCCGGATCGCTGCTCGCGATGCGCGACGACGGCATCCTCGTGGGCTCCGTCTCCGGCGGCTGCATCGAGGACGACCTCGTCTCGCGCCGCGAGGAATACGCCGGCCGCGTCCCGCACTTCGCCGCCTATGGCGTCACGAGCGAGGAGGCGCGCCGCTTCGGCCTGCCCTGCGGCGGCCAGCTCGAGGTGATCGTGGAGGCCGAGGTGCCCGTCGCCGACCTCGAGGCGCTCCTCGCGCACATCGCGAGCGGCAAGGTGATCGGCCGGCGCGTGGACCTGGCGAGCGGCTCGTGGTCCTTCGCGCCCGCGCAGCCCACCGACGAGTGCGAGCGCACGTCCGACCACTTCACCAGCATCCACGGCCCGCGCTGGCGCATGCTCATCATCGGCGCCTCGGAGATCGCGCACTACCTGGCGGAAGTGGCCTCCACCGTCGACTACCAGGTGTTCGTCTGCGACCCGCGCGAGGAATACCGCGCCGCGTGGCGCGTCGGGGGCACGAAGTTCGTGGACGGCATGCCCGACGACGCCGTGCTCGCCTTCAAGCCCGACGGCCACACGGTGATCCTCACCGTCTCGCACGATCCCAAGCTGGACGACATGGCGCTCCTCACGGCGCTCAAGAGCGAGGCGTTCTACGTGGGCGCCGTGGGCTCGAAGCAGACGAGCGCCGATCGCCGCAAGCGCCTCGCGGACTTCGACCTGTCCGCGCGCGAGATCGCGAGGCTGCGCGGCCCCGTGGGCCTTTCCATCGGCTCGCGCACGCCGCCCGAGATCGCCGTGTCGATCCTCGCGGACCTCCTCCCCACCCGCCACGGCGTGATGCCCGAGAAATCCGACGAGGAAGCCCGCCGCAGGCGGGCGGAACGCCCCCGGTCCGGTCCCTCCTTCTTTGCGGCGGCGCCGGCACGCGTTTCGGCGGCGCCAAGATGCTCGCGCCGCTCGGCGGCGTTCCCCTCGCCGTCGTCGCGGCCCGCGCGCTGCTCAAGGGCACGGGCGACGCGCTCGCGGTCGTGCGCGAGGGCGACGAGATCCTCGCGCGCCTGCTTCGGCAGGCTGGCTGCGAGGTGCTCGCATCCGACGCGTGCGCGCGGGGCATGGGCGCGAGCCTCGCGGCGGGTGTGAAGGCCTCGCGCTCGGCCGGCGGCTGGCTCGTGGCGCTGGGCGACATGCCGGGGATCGCGCCGGCGACCCACGCCGCGGTGCTGCGGGCGCTCGCCGAAGGCGCGCTCCTCGCGGCGGCGGTTGCTGCCTCCCGG
>CAZPLW010000015.1:0-35066 GCA_964587315.1 uncultured Lysobacter sp. | reverse complement strand
TCCCGCCCGCGCCGACAAGCGCCTTCCGGAAGGCGCTTGTCGGCGCGGGCGGGAACGACGCGGCCCTCCGGCGGGACGATGAAGGCGTCGTGGAACCAGCCCGCGTGCCGGCCGGCCTCGTCGGCAAAGTCCCGGATGCGCACCGCGTTTTCCGCCTTCGTGTAGCGCCCGCAGAGCACGCCGCCGTAGACGAGACGTTGCTCCAGGGACTCCATCACGAGGGTGCGCTCGCCGGCGATCACGAGTTTCATGAGCGATTCAGGCCCGGGAAAGTTCCGTGACGAGCCTGGGGATATCCAGCAGTTTTTCAATGTAGTTGGCGGGATCGCGCAGCTCCCGCGCGACCCAGGAAAGCGCTTGGGCCGCGTCCCACTCGGTGCGCGCCTCGAGGGGGCTGCCGGGAACGGAAACGTTCGCGACCATGCGCTTCTCGCTGGGCTTGCCGGGCTCGAACCGGTCCGCGAACTCGGCGTCGTGGCCGGTGCGCGCGATGTGCAGGAAGCGGGCGGCGTCGCGGGCGCCCCAGGCGTCGCGAAGCGGGCCGTCGGCGAACGGCGCGAGCGATCCGGGGCGAATGCCGCGCGCGAGCCACTGGCGCATCGAGGCGCGGTCGGTGCGCGCGAGCTCGAGGCCGTTCGTGATCTCGCGCAGCAGGTCCGTCGTGCCGGTGGATTGGCGATGGCGCACGCGCCCGGCCTCCTGCGAGAAGCCGACCACGAGACCGTTCGTGCAGACGAGCCGGTACCAGTTGAAGATCACGCGCAGCGAGGCACTGGCGTCCACCGAGTTGAGGCACCGCAACTGCAGCATGAGCGGGTGGCCGTCCCCCGGATCGACCATCCAGCGAGAGCCCAGCTGCACTTCGAGCGCGAGCCGGGCGCCGTAGCGGTCGAGCGTGGCGTGGGTGTCGAGCGCCTCGGCGTCGAAGCCGATGCCGCGCAGCACCTCCGCGATCCGCCCGAGCGCTTGGCGGTGGCCGATGAGCCGGTAGCCCTTGCCCACCACGGAGACCGGGCGCCGAACCCACGATTCGTCCGCGCGCGTGCTGATGAGGTCGAAGAGCTCGTTGGCGTGCCAGGGGCCTTCGGATTCGGGTGCCATGGCGAAGGGACCGCGTTCGAAATCCGGCAGCGCGGCGGCCACTTCGTCCAGGCGCCCCCGCAGCCAGCGCGTGGGCGGTTCGCGAAGCCCGAGGGGGGTCCATTCCGCGGTTTCGGGGTGGCGCAGGAAGGGTGCGGCGGCGAGGTCCATGGGGACTCCCGGTTTGGCCGTGGTCCGGCAGGAGCGACCAATGTGCGGGAGGAGAGGCTCAGGAAGTGAGCTACCAAAGGCCCGATGTCATCGCGTCTTTCCGATGATCGTTCTTGAAGGGAAGCCTGTTCGTTGTCCCCTCCCTTAATAGTAACGTCTGTGTTACCTTAAACGTACCATCCATCCGAATCGTCGAGTATCTCGATCGCCCAGGCCGGGCCCGCGAGCGATGGAAAGACCACCGCGCACGAAAGCGTGAACTGGGAGACTGACCGGAATGGCGCTTACCCGCGAATTCAAGGAAACCGTGCTATCCCGCGTCCGGAAGGACGCCCGGTTCCGTGAGGCGTTGTTCACCGAATCCATCAATGCCTACCTGGCGGGCGACACGGGCACGGGAAAGGCAATCCTGCGAGACCTCGTCAACGCGACCATCGGCTTCGAAGGGCTTGCCGAGGCCGTGAGGAGGCCCAGCAAGAGCCTTCACCGCATGCTCGCCCCGCACGGAAACCCGAACATCGAGAACTTCTTCGGGATCGTCGTTGCCCTTCAGCGCGAAACGAAGATGAAGCTGCGCGTGACGGCGAAATCCGCCTAGCGGTACTGCGCCGCCGTCGCCTTCGCCCGCGCCGCCACTTTCTGCGCGAGTTCCTTGGGCTCGACCACCCTGCAGTCCGGCCCGAACTTGAGGATGTCCATCACCAGCTCGGTGTCGTCGCTGTAGGGCACCTCGAGGATGTACGAGCCGTCGCTCTCGTGCCGCGCGCGCTGCTGCGAATGCCACTTCTCGTACGACACCCAACGCGCGGCCGTCTTCGAGAAGTGCAGCTTCGCCCAAGCCTTGGGCCGCCCCGCGAAGATGCCGTAGCTGGAGGCGAGGAAATCGTTCAGGTCCTTCTCCGCCACCGACTTCGCGCTGTCCGCCAGCGCCTTCGCCTCGCGGATGCCGTCGAGCGCGAAGCTGCGGATGTCGTTGCGCAGGTGGCACCACGCATCGAGGTACCAGTTGCCGCGATAGAACACGAGGCGCTGGGGCGAGATCACGCGGTCGGTGGTCTCGTCGTTGCTGCGGCTCCAGAAGGTGATGGCGAGGCGGTGGCGCTTGAGGGTGGCGCTCGCGGCGTGCTGGAAGAATTCCGGCTTCATGCCGCGCGCGGCCATGCGCACGATGCGGATGCGGTCGGAAACCTGCCGGGCGGAGGCGTCGCCCTCCTCCAGGATGGCGAGCAGGCGGGTGCGCAGCGGATCCACGTGCCGCGCGAGGATGCCAGGGTCGAGGCCCTTCAGGAGCTCGAGCATCGTGAGGAGCGCGTGCACCTCCGACGGGTTGAACCACAGGCCCGGCAGCTCGAAGCGCGGGCCGGCGTTGCCCTTCTTCGAGAGCCGGTAGCCGTTGTTGTCGCGGTCGTACTCGATGGGCGCGTTGAAGCGGTCGCGCAGCTGTTCGAGGTCGCGCTTGAAGGTGGCCGGGGAGATCTCCAGCTCGCGCAGGAAGTCCGCCTTCGAGACCACGGTGCGGGAAGCGAGGAGGTCCTGGATCCGGTGGAAGCGCTCGAGCTGGCTCATGAGGGGAGTTTTCCCGTGGGGTGGCTCAATTGGTGAGCTACCCATGGATGGTATCGGTTGGGTGAGCACGGCGTCCAAGGTCACAAGTTGTGACCTTGGAAAGGGCCATCCCAGCGTGCCGGTGGCGTCATCGCCTTGGCGGCTCCGGACGTTGGTCGGGGATGACCGCCATATCATCTGCCGCCACTGCAATCGAGAGCCGGATCCTCCTGGTGCGGGGACAGCGTGTGCTGCTGGATGAGGATCTTGCGTCCTTGTACGGCGTTGAAGTCCGGTCACTCAACCAGGCCGTCGCGCGAAATCCGGAACGCTTCCCCGATGATTTCATCGTCCGTCTCACGGCCGAGGAATCCGCATCTCTAAGATCACAAACTGTGATCTTAGAGACCGGCCGGGGGCGCCATCGAAAATACCCTCCGACCGCCTTCACGGAACAAGGGGTTGCGATGCTCTCGTCGGTGCTGCGCAGTCCCCGCGCCATCCTCGTCAACATTGAGATCATGCGGACGTTCGTAAGGCTTCGGCAGATCCTGGCCTCCAATGCTGAGCTTTCAAGAAAGTTGGCAGAGCTCGAAAGCCGCTACGACGCCCGGTTCAAGGTGGTATTCGAGGCCATTCGCGACCTCATGGCGCCCGAGACGCGGCCGCGGCGATCGATCGGCTTCGGACCATGGCCGGGCAGGCCACCGGAATGAAGTGCCTCGGAACCGGAAACGCCACGAACCTGCTGGCAGACGGTCCCGCCTGCCGACCAAGCCCATAACCACAGTTTTGGTGTGGTTTCTTTGGGCCACACGCCTTGCGAGTTCCCGGAGAAGACACCACATGAGCTAGATTTTCTATCCCATGGGTTAAAAACTACTCGTTTGTGAACGGTCGTGCGAAAGCCGATAGTGCTCATATGAGAGCCGGACCTTCCGGCCGAACACAACTCTCGGGAAGAACATGAACACGATCGAAAACGCCGCCCTCCAGAACATCATTCGTCGCGAACGCCTCGAGCACACCATCGCCTTGGCCGAAGGCATCTCCGACTTCATCGTCGCAGCCATGAGCTTCTTCAGCGCCAAGGTCACGAAGGCCGGCGAGCAGCTCGACGAGATGTCGGCGTACCTGCCGCGCTCGCAGGCGTAAGCCGCCCGCGCGTCACCCGCGCCCCGCCTGCGCCCTAGCGGTGCAGGCCTTGCAGCACCCGGTCGATCCCCATGCGGAATTCCGTCGCACCGCCGTTTGCCGGATGGCGAGCCGCGGCGAGCACGCGCACGCCCAATTCGTCCAGCTTCCCCCTCGCCTTCTCGCCGACTGCCACGACCGGCACGCCCGGATAGAGCGAGAGGAAGCCATTGAGCGCCGGCACGCCCGCCTCGAACTCCTGGGGCGTGGGCGTGCGGTTGGTGAGGGGGCCGTCCTTCCGCGGGTGCCAGGCGAACGTGTTCCAGTTGACCCACTCGCGCCCGGCGAGGCCCGCCTCGAGCATGCGGCCCCAGACGATGGTGGCGGTGGGTTCGGTGAAGCCGGCGGGGCGCACAATCTCGCGGCTGGTCCGCCTCTTCTCCCCCTCGAAGAAATCGTTTGCGATCGCTCCCGAGGCCAGCAGCTGGCGTTCGCTCGTCATGGCGATGCCGCTGAACTTGGCGCCCTGGTAGCCCGCCGCTTCCGCTACCAGCAACAGGCGTGCGTGGCCCACCCGCTCGGATAGATAGCGGCGCAGGTTGTCGCGGCGAATGGCGGGCGCGCTGCGGCCGATGTCGTTCTCGGGGTCCACCTCGTGCCACGGGTTGAAGACGCGGGGCGCGTTGAAGGCGGCGAGTTGGTCGATGAAGCGGTCGATGCTTTTCAGGGCGGGCTTTCAATGGAGCGAACGTCCGAAGACTACCGCCCCCGCAATTTCGAGGACAACCGCAGCGTCCTACCCCTTCCAGATCTCGACCGATCTCGACCGCCGCAGCGCCTTGTCGTACGTGGCGAGCGGCAAGCGCGGCAGGCCGAGAGATTCCCATCACCGTGAAGTGATCGGGAACTCTCGCAGAGTTCAAGCCGCCTCGACTCGATACGCCGCCAGGTGCACTACCCGCTCCCCATCCACGAGCGCACCGCCGGCCAGGCCTTTGCCTTCCAGCCGCACGTCCTCGCCCTCCCCCAATGCTGCGTACTTCTCGGTAGTGGCCTTCTGCATCGCGTCGAGGAACTGCCGCACGTCCGCAAGCGTCGCCGCCTTATCCACGGGCTGGGCTTCCTCCCGCGCATCCAACGCATAGGCCCGCACGATCTTCGCGAAGCAGCGCGAGAACGCCGCGGGCGAATCGAAGAACTCCAGCCCGATCACGCGCCCGCCGCTCGCGAACACCGCGCCCAACTGACCCTCGGCGACGGACACGGATCTCTCGTAGGAATCGAGATCCGGGGCAATGGCTTCGTACACGTCCGCCATGGCCGAGGTCTGCGAGGCAACTCGGCTGAAGGAGATCTTCGACTGGATGTCGTCCCACACCTCGCCCTGGTTCGAGCGGCGCGCGCCCTCGTCCCGCATCGAGCGCGACACGGCCGCCATCTTCCGCGCCTTGGCCGAGGCGAAAAGCGAACGCTTGGCCGCGGAGAACTTGGCGCTGCGGTACGCCCAGCGCCCCTGCTCCACGCACGAGACGGGGATGACGAGCTTCTTGCCCGCCTCCACCAGGATCGAGATGTTGACGATGCGGTTCTGCCGGGCGCCCACCAGCTCGTCGCCATCCACGAGCAGCACGCGCTGCGGCGAGGCGTTCTCGAAGGCGAGTTCGGGCAAGGAGCCGCCTTGCGATACCTCCGTCACGTGGGCGAGGTCGCGCTCGAGCGCTTCGTCCAGGAGCAGGTAGTCCATCGGCGCCTGCAGCGGGCGGAAGAGGGGAAAGACGGCGAGGTTGCCGGCGACGGCGGGTTCGCGCACCTCGAGGCTGGAGAGGACGGATTCGATCGCTTTCATGCGGGCCTCCTGGAGTGAGGAGACCAGTGTGGGAAACGGGAGGCTCAAGCGATGAGCCTGGGAACCGCCGACAACGAATTACTGTGCGGCCATGCGCATCGTCGTCCGGCATCGTGGAAAATTTCCGCACCCCCAGAACCGCGTCCCATCCTTCCCCGAAGTCCTGAGCTTCATCCGGTTTCCGATTCCGCACGAAGGGCAAGTCGGCGTCGAAAAGTCCCCTTGCGTCGCGAAAGCGAGCAGGCTCCTCTGCCTTTCCGGCTTCAGGTTCCGCAGCTTCGTGAGGAAGTCCTGCCCGTCGATGAGATGGATATTCTTGCCCAGCGCGAACGTCCTCGCCTCGCTCGTGAACGTGCCGACCGTGGCGACGATTCCCTCCTTGACGCCCGCCGCCGTCATCACCCCGAGCAGCTCGCGAACCAGGCTTACCCCCACCGGAACGTTCCTCCACGCCTTGCACTGCACGACGATGGCCGGATGGCGGCTCTCGTTCATGAAGAGGTGGATGTCGATGCCGCCATCAGGTCCCGCCCTTGTGGTCTCCGCGCGGAATCCGAGTTCCTCGAAGTAGCCCGCGCACACGAGCTCGAATCGCTTCCAGTCGAGAGCCTTGAGGAGGGTCAGGTTCCACTCGCTGGTGTCGACGGCGGGCAACGCGGGCTCATTGCGGCCGACGTCTTTCCAATCCGCATACAAGTCGCGCTCCGGATTGATCGGATCCAGCGGACGCGAGCCCCAAGCCGGATCCCGTCGCTCATCGCGAATCAGCGCATGGGCCGCAATCGATCGCTTTCCCGAGATGAGTGCCGCGAACCCGAACAAGATGGGAAGGAAGTACTGCCCGATGATGGCGAGCCCTCGAACGAGGGATCCCGAGGCAAATTGGCCGAGGCTTGTAGCCGCCTTCCGCGGATCGACGGGCGTTGCGGCAACCCAGTGCAGCAGGAAAAATGAAAGGACCGCGAGGATCAGGCAGACCCACCAAGGCAGCAGGCTGGCCAAGTCGAGCCAGCCCACGTCGTTCTTCCGAGACCTCCGTGTCATAACATAAGTTTACGACACGACACCCGGCCGAAGACTAGTTCCTCGTCTCCACGTCTTCCACGACCCCCCAATCCTTCGGCAATTCCGCCAGCCGCGACCCATAGGGGTGGATCTCCGGACAAGCCGCCAGCCAGAAGCCCAGCTCCTCGGCCAGCTCGTCGAACGCCTCGGGGGAAAGGTCCTTCAGGAAGGACTCGGGGACATACTCGATGTGGCTGTTCCTCATGAGAACGCTCCGTATCGGCTCTTGCGCTTGTGGCGCGTGAACTCTCGAAAGATGACTGCATCCTTATTGTCGGCCTCGGGTGCGAAAAGCACATTGGTCCAAGGCCCTCCACGCGCAAGGCGCCGCCGCGCAAAAGCCTGATAATGATCAGATGAACGCCAAAGACCTCGACCGACTCGAAACGCTCCTCTCGGCCCCGCACCTGGAGGATTCCCTCACGCTGGACGCCCTGCAGGGCTTCTTCTGCGCCATCGCCTCGAGCCCCCAGGAGATCCCGAAGGACAAGTGGCTCACCGCCGCCATGGGCGAATCGAAGTTCGCCAACGCGGACGAGGCGAAGGCGGTCACGGAACTCCTCGAGCAGTTCGCCGCGGATACGCAGGCCGCCCTCGCCGAAGGCGTGGGCCTCGACCTCATCTACTACCCCGTGGAGGAAGGCGAGGAGGAACTCGCGGTGTGGTGCGACGGCTACCTCCTGGGCGTCGCGCTCTGCGAGCCGGACTGGTACAGCTTCGCGGACGACGAGGAGCTGGTCGAGGAATTCCTCTTCCCCTCCATGGCGCTCTCCGGCGCCCTCAAGCAGCACGCCGAGGACGAGGGCGAGGAATGGCACACGCCGGAGGAGGAAGAGGACCTCATGGAGGAAGCGCGCGAGAACCTCTACGACTGCGTGTACGAGGCGTGGCAGTGGGGCTTCGACCAGCGCGTGAACAGGAAGCCCGTGAAGCGCGAGGAAGGCAAGGTCGGCCGCAACGACCCCTGCCCCTGCGGCAGCGGCAAGAAGTACAAGGCCTGCCACGGCAAGCTGGAGTGATGCGCGCCGATTGACCGCGTGCATTGACACCCGCGGGAGCGCCGTTCCACGATACGGAACAGCCATTCCAGTAAGCACGACACGCGCATGGAAAAGACCCTCGCCAAGGGCCTGCGCCTCATCGAGACGCTCGCCCGCCTCGGGCACCCCGTCGGTGTCACGGAGGCCGCGAACGCCGTGGGCCTGCAGAAGAGCAACGCGCATCGCCTGCTGCGTTCACTGTCCGAGCTGGGCTACGTCCGCCAGGTCGCCGAGACGGGCCGCTACGAGCTCACGCTGAAGGTGTGGGAGATGGGCTCGCGCGTCATCGCGCGCCTGGACATCGCCACGGAAGCGACGCCCACCATGCGCAGGCTCGCCGCCGCGACGAAGGAGACGGTGCACCTGTCCCTCCTCGACGGCGACGAGGTCGTGTACGTGCACAAGATCGACAGCCCGCATCCCGTGCGCGCGTACTCGGCCATCGGCGGGCGCGCGCCGGCGCACTGCGTCGCCACGGGCAAGGCGCTCCTCGCCTTCCAGCCGCCGGACGCGGTGGACGTGACGAAGGCCCGCCGGCAATTCACCGACGCCACCATCACCGATCCCCTCGACCTTCGCCGCGAGTTCGACCGCATCCGCAAGGCCGGCCACGCGACCAACAAGGGCGAATGGCGCGAGGGGGTCTATGGCGTCGCGGCGCCGATCCTCGACGCGGGCGGGCGCGCGGTGGCGGCCATCGGCCTTTCCGGCCCGCAGGATCGCTTCCGCCCGAAGGCCATGAAAACGTGGGCGCCGCTCGTCATGGCGGCCGCCAAGGACCTTTCCCGCGCCTGATCGGCCACGAAATGGTGCGGCGCAGCACCAAATCGAGGCGATTCGATCATTTGAGTCGTAACAATCGTGCTTTTTCTACATTGCACTGCAACAAAACCCTTGTAGGATGGTCGCACGGTGGCGAACTACCCGTTCGTTGCCGCCAGTCCCACCCACAAGGAGCGACACCATGTCGAACGACGAAGCCCTTCACGAACTAGCCAGGCGCGCCCGCGTCGAGCGCAGCCTCTACATCGCCGAGTGCATCTCGGACGTTCTCTCCGACATCTACCGCTTCGTCCAGCGCCAGTTCGAAGGCCCGGACGCGGGTCGCCAGCCCAAGCCCGTCCGCCAGTTCCCCGCGCACCAGCGATAGCGTCGGCGGGGCCCTCCTGCCCTGACCGCACGCGCGCGCCCGCTCTCGGGTTCCCCGCGCACCCTCGACAAGCAACTCCGGCGCCTACTGTCCGCCGTAGGTCTCGCGCACCAGCGACTTCGCCCTTTCGCGGGCGAAATCCAGGAACGCGCGTACGGCCGCGGACAATTGCTTGCCCGCCGGATACGCGAAGTACCAGTGGTTCTCGACCGGAAAGCCCTCCACGTCCAGGCACACGTAGCGGGACGATTCCGGGTCCAGCCCGAACGTGTACCGCGACAGGATCGTCACGCCTTGGCCCGCGAGGATCGCTTCCTTGATCGCCTCGTTGGTGCCGAGCTCCATGCGCACCCGCGGCAGCAGCCCGCGCTCGCGGAACATCCGCATCACGACCCGCCGCGTGCCGGAACCCTCCTCGCGGATGAGGAAGGGCTCCTGCGCCAGCCGCTCGAAGGGAATGTCCTTCTCGTGCGCGAGCGGATGGTCGTCGCGCGCGAGCACCACCAGGGGGTTGGGAAGCAGCTCCTGCTGGAGCACGCCCTCCATGTCGGGGCGGTCCGCGAAGAGATAGAGATCGTCGGCATTGGCGAGGAGGCGCTGGACCAGGCTCTGGCGGTTGTGCACCTGCACCGAGATCTCGACGCCCGGATGCTCCTCGAGGAAGGCCCCGAGCAGCCGCGGCATGAAGCTCTTGCCGGTGGAGCTCACCGCGAGCGCGAGCCGGCCCGCGTCCACGCGCCGCAGGCCCTGCAGGTCCGATTCGATGGTCTCGAACGCGCCGAAGATCTCGTCGCAGCCGCGCTGCAGCCGCTTGCCCGCGTCGGTGAGGTAGATCTGCTTGCCCACCTGCTCGAAGAGCGGCAGGCCCACGGTCTCGGTCAGCTTCTTGATCTGCGCCGAGGCGGCGGGCTGGGAGAGGTGCAGCTCCTGCGCGGCGCGCGTGAAGCTGCCGAGCCGGGCGGTGGCCTCGAAGAGCTTGAGTTGCGTGAGCGTTCCGTGCTTCAGGTAACGGCGGATACCCGGCTGCGTCATGGCGGACTCCTTTGCCTGCGACTTGCGCAAAGGTCTCGCTTGCGCCGAGAGGCTCGGCCGGCGCGACCGGGGCGGAAGGCCCGGGTTGACGATCGCGTCGCGGCAGCGGGGTCGCCGCCGAAGCTACTCCCCTTTGAAGGGAACCCCGGACATGCGGTCCGGGACATGCATCCTTTCTATCATGCACCGATCCGGGTCACAACCCGTCCGGGCAAGCGCCGTGCTTCCGCTTTCCGGATGGATGGCATCACGATCCGTTCGCGACCATCCGCATCCGTGATGCGCGCCATCGAAACGTTCGAATGTCGCTTCCCCTTTCGCCGCCGGATACTCGACGGGACGAACAGCAGGAGGAGACAACGACCATGCAAGAGCGCGAATCCCACGGCAAGCCGATCGAGCAACTCGTCACGGCGTTCGAAACCCATCTCGAGCGCGGGATCACCACCGACGCGGCGCGGGAGCGCCTCGCCGTGCAGGGCCCCAACGAACTGACGGAACGCCCGCGCCCCGGGTTCCTCGCGCTGCTGTGGGACCAGTTCAACAACTACCTCGTGATCATCCTCATCGTCGCGGCCGTCGTGTCGCTGGCCCTGGGCGAGGTCGTGGACTCCATCGCGATCATGGTCATCGTGGCGCTCAACGCCGTCGTGGGCGTCGTGCAGGAATCGAAGGCCGAGCAGGCGCTCGCGGCCCTCAAGCGGATGTCGGCCCCGAACGCGCAGGTCGTGCGCGACGGGCGCATCGTGTCGGTGCCGAGCCGCGAACTGGTGGGCGGCGACATCGTCCTGCTCGAGGCGGGCAACTTCGTCCCGGCGGACGTGCGCCTGGTCGAGACCTTCAACCTGCGGATCGAGGAGGCCTCGCTCACGGGCGAATCGGTCCCCGTCGAGAAGAACGCGGCGGTCGTGCTGGATGCCGAGATCCCGCTGGGCGACCGGCGGAACACGGCGTTCATGGGGACGCTCGTCACCTACGGCCGCGGCCGGGGTCTCGTGACGTGCACGGGGATGAACACGCAGATCGGCATGATCGCCACGATGCTGCAGTCCTTCGAGGACGAGGCGACGCCGCTGCAGAAGAAGCTGGGGCACCTGGGCAAGGTCCTGGGCACCGCGTGCCTCGCCATCTGCGCGATCGTGTTCCTGTACGGCCTGGTGCGCGACGCGAATCTCGCCACGCTCTTCTCCGGCATGGGATTCGTGGCCTACCTCGAGGCCAACCGGCAGGTCATCGTCTCGCTCTTCATGACGGCGGTGAGCCTCGCCATCGCGGCGGTTCCCGAGGGGCTGCCGGCCATCGTCACCATCTGCCTCGCCCTGGGCATGCAGCGCATGATCAAGCACCACGCGCTCATCCGGAAGCTGCCGGCCGTCGAGACGCTGGGCTGCGCGACGGTGATCCTCTCCGACAAGACGGGCACGCTCACCCAGAACCAGATGACGGTGGTGCGCGCCTGGGCGGGCGGGCGGCACCTTCGCGTGACGGGCGAGGGCTACGAGCCGGCGGGCGAATTCCTCGAGGGCGACGCCCGGTTCGACGCGCACGCCGACACCGATGCCGCGGCCCTGCTGCAGGGCGCCATCTCGTGCAACGACGCCCGTCTCGAGGAGCGCCCGGACGAGCAGGGCGCGCGCGCGTGGCACATCGTCGGCGACCCGACCGAGGGCGCGATGATCGTGGCCGGCGCGAAGGGCGGCTGGCTGCAGGACGAGTTCGCGGGAAGCATGCCGCGCGTGCAGGAGATCCCGTTCGACTCCGAGCGCAAGCGCATGACCACCCTCCACCGCAACGAGGGCATCGCCCACTTCCCGCCGCTCGTCGCCTTCGTGAAGGGCGCGCCGGACGTGGTGATCGGGCTGTGCGGGCGGATGCTGGACGGCGGCCAGGCGGTCGCGATGTCCGATGCGATGCGCCGCACCCTGCTCGACACCAACGCCGAGATGGCGGGCGACGCGCTTCGCGTGCTGGCGGTCGCGTTCCGTCCGCTCGACGAGATTCCGCCGAACCCGACGCCCGAGGCGATCGAGAACGACCTGGTGTTCGTCGGCCTCCTGGGCATGATCGACCCGCCACGGCCCGAGGTGATGGAAGCGAGCCGCGGGGCGCGGGGGGCCGGCCTCAAGACCGTACTGGTGACGGGCGACTACAAGGACACCGCCGAGGCGATCGCGCGCCAGATCGGCCTGCGCACGCCCGGCGGCCTCGTGCTCACGGGCGCCGAGATCGACAAGCTCTCCGACGAGGAGCTTTCCGCCCGCACGGACCGCATCGACGTGTGCTGCCGCGTCTCGCCCCAGCACAAGACGCGCATCGTGGAGGCCTTCAAGGCGCGCGGCCACGTCGCCGCCATGACGGGCGACGGCGTGAACGACGCGCCGGCCCTGAAGCGCGCCAACATCGGCGTCGCCATGGGCATCACCGGCACGGACGTCGCCAAGCAGACGGCGGACATGGTGCTCACGGACGACAACTTCGCGAGCATCGTCTCGGCCATCGAGCAGGGCCGCATCATCTACTCGAACATCCGGAAGTTCGTCTACTTCCTGCTCGCCTGCAACGTGGGCGAGATCCTCATCGTCTTCGGCGCGATGCTCTTCGGGATGCCGATGCCCCTGAAGCCCGTGCAGCTCCTGTGGCTCAACCTGGTGAGCGACGGCGCGCCGGCCCTGGCCCTGGGCCTCGAGAAGGGCGACGACGACATCATGAAGCAGCCGGCGCGCTCGCCCAAGGAGCCGGTCATCAACCGCGACATGGCGATCGGGATCGGCGTGGTGGGATTGGTGGACATGCTGGCGATCCTCACCGTCTTCTGGATCGCGATGCAGCGCTATCCGGACAACCTCGCCGCCGCGCAGACGATGGCCTTCGTGACGCTGTGCACCTCCGAGCTCATCCGCGCCTTCGCGGCCCGCTCGGAATACCACAGCGCGTTCTCGATCGGCCTCTTCTCGAACCGCTGGATGGTGGCGGCCGTCGCCGTCTCCTTCGTGCTCGTGCTGGCGGTGGTGTACGTGCCCTTCCTCGCGCCCTTCTTCGACACGGTGGCGCTCACGGGCGCCGACTGGCTCGTGATGCTGCCTTTCTTCTTCGCCTCGCCGCTCGCGATGGAGCTGCTCAAGTTCCATTTCCGCCGCAAGGCGCGCAGGAACCCCGCCGCGGCGCCCGACACGGCGCCCCCCCTCGAACCGCTTTCGATCGACGGCGACCGCAAGTCGCCCGTCATCTCCCTGGGAGCCAATGCCATGCTGAAAGTCCTCGTTCCCGTGCACGGAACCCGCAACGACGGATACGCCATCCGCCACGTGGTGAAGCAGTTCATGAACGACAGCGCGATGGAGGTGCACCTGCTCAACGTCCAGGTGCCCTTCTCGCAGGACGTGGCCCACTTCACCAGCGCGAAGAGCCGCCACGACCATCACGACGAGGAGTCCGAGAAGGCGCTCGCCTCCTCGCGCACCGATCTCGAGAAGTTCGGCATTCCCTACACCGTCCACAAGGCGGTGGGCGATCGCGCCGGGGCCATCACCGACGCGGCGCGGCGCCTGCATTGCGACCAGATCGTGATGGCCACCTCGCGCAAGAACTCGTTCACGCGCCTGGTCGAGGACTCGGTCACCAACCGGGTGCTCGAGCTCACGGCGGTGCCCGTCGAGCTGATCGCGGGCGACGAGGTCTCGAAGATGGAGAAGTACGGCATCCCGGCCGCGCTGGCCGCGGCGGTGGCGTTCGCGCTGGCGGCTGACGAGTAGCGGCGCTCCGGCCGCCGGGCGCGGCCGCCCTGCGCCGGCGGGAGGGCCCCGATCCCTGGCCCTCCCGTCCGTGTCGAATCTTCACTTGGCACCCCTTCGAGGCGGGTGGGATACTCACCGCCTCGCTCGCCTCCGAGGGGTGACGATGTCCCGCACGCGCCGATTCGCTCTCCTGCTCGGCCTTTCCCTGGCTTTCCTCGTCCCGGCCCACGCCGCCACGCCCGCGATCAGTGCCGGCAATCGTCATTCGGTCGCCCTTCATGCCGACGGCACCGTGCGCGCGTGGGGCGACGATTCCTCGGGGCAGCTCGGCCTCGGACGCACACTGGTCGCGACCACGCCCGCCGTCGTGCGCGGCATCGGCGACGTGCGCAAGGTGTCCTCGGGCTTCAACCACGTGATCGCCCTGCGCGGCGACGGCTCCGTGTGGGCGTGGGGAAAGAACAGCCTCGGCGAGCTGGGCGACGGTGGCACCACGAGCCGCGCCACGCCTGCGCCGGTGCCGGGCCTCTCCGGCGTCACGGATGTCGTCACCGGTTACGGGCACACGCTCGCGCTCAAGGCCGACGGCTCGGTGTGGTCCTGGGGCATGAACTACGAGGGCCAGCTCGGCTACGACGAGAGCACGAATTCACCGGTGCGCGTCCCGGGCCTTCCCGCGGTGAAGGCCATCGCGGCGAACGGCTCGCACAGCGTCGCCCTCGCGAACGACGGCGTCGTGTGGATCTGGGGCCGCAACGGCAGCGGGCAGCTGGGCGACGGCACGACCACGGGCCGCCCCACCCCGCGGGCCATCGAAGGCCTGCGCGCCGTCGCCTTCATCGCGGCGGGCGGCGAGCACACCGTCGTCATCGCGACCGACGGCACGGTCTTCTCGTGGGGCAGCAACTACGCGGGCCAGGTGGGCGACGGGCTCACGACGGACCGCCTGCGCCCCGTCGCGATCTCCGGGCTGAACGGCGCGGTCGCCATCTCCTCGGGCATCTACCACAACCTCGCGCTGATGGCGGACGGCACGATGCGCGCGTGGGGCGACGGCTACTCCGGGCAGCTGGGCGACGGCAAGTTCACGCCGTCATCCGCGTCGGTGGCGGTGTCCGATCTCACGGGCGTCGTCGACATCTCGGCCGGCGCCTACTTCTCGATGGCGCGAAAGGGCGACGGCACCGTCTTCGTCTGGGGCAGCGACGCCAACGGCGAGCTCGGCGACGGCGCCAGCGCGAACCGCGGCGTTCCCGGCCGGCTGGCCGGCGTGCCCGCCATCTCCTCCATCGCGGCGGGGGGCTATCACGGCTTCGTCGTGCCCGGCGACGGACGGGTCTTCGCGTGGGGCTCCAACGAGTACGGCGAGCTGGGCGATGGCGCGAGGCCGCTTCGCTCCACGCCCGCGCGCGTGCCGGGCGCCACGTCGATCGCGGGCATCGCCGCCGGCGGCCAGCACACGCTCGCCCTCAAGGCCGACGGCACCGTGATCGCCTGGGGCAACAACTCGCAGGGACAGCTGGGTGACGGCACGCAGAACGGACGCTCGACGCCGGGGCCGGTGAAGGATCTCACCGACGTGCGCAGTGTCGTCACGGGCTACTACCACTCGATGGCGCTCAAGGGCGACGGCACGCTCTGGGCGTGGGGCTACAACTACCAGGGCCTCCTCGGCCTGGGCGACCAGGACGGACGGATGGTGCCGACGCGGGTGCCCGGCCTGCCGCTGCTTTCCGCGATCGCGCTGGGCTACGGGCACGCCCTCGCGCTCGGCCGCGATGGCACGGTGTGGTCCTGGGGCACCAACGGCACGGGCCAGCTGGGCGACGGCACGACGACGGATCGCTTCTCGCCGGTGCAGGTCACGGGAATCACGGGCGTCACGGCGCTCGCGGGCGGCGGCGCCCACTCGCTGGCGCTGCGAAGCGACGGCACCGTGTGGAGCTGGGGCAGCAACTATTCGGGCGAGCTGGGCGACGGCACGAACACGGATCGTTCCCGCCCCGGCCCGGTCGCGGGCCTCACGGACGTCGCGTCCATCGCCGCGGGCAATTCGTTCTCGCTCGCCATCAAGCGCGACGGCACCGTGTTCGCGTGGGGCGCCAACTGGTCCGGGCAGCTGGGCGACGGTTCCGGGCTCGAGATGACGGTGCCCACGGTGGTGCCGGGCCTCGCGTCGATCGCGCAGGTCTCCGGCGGCGGAACGGGCGCGATGGCCCTCGCGCGGGACGGCACGGTCACCGCGTGGGGCAACAACATCGACGGGCGCCTGGGCGACGGCACCTTCGTCACGCGCGGCACGCCCATCGTCGTGGTGCGCGAGGACGGCGCCGGCGCCATCGAGACGAACGACTGGTTCCTCGATCTCGACCCGGCCGTGGCGAGCGCCATTTCCCTCGAGCGCACGCCGGGGTTCCTCCTCGTCGCTTCCAATGCCGCGCAGGGCATCGTCGCGGACCTGCGCTTCCGCGCGCAGGACATCGGCACCAACGGCAACGTGTACGTGTTCGCGCTGGCGCCCGAGAACGCCGTGGCGAAGGCGAAGGACGGCAGCGAGCCCGTGCGCATCGGGAAGGCGAAGTCGGCCGCCGGCAAGGATCTCGAGATCGCGTGCGTCCTGTCCCAGCTCAACAGCAGCGGCCAACTGCAGGCCGTGTCGCTCTCGGGCCTGCAGGCGGCGATCTCGGGACTGCTCAGCGCCAACGGCTCGAGCGTCGCGGTGATCCCGTCGGGCTCGTCCTCCGCCACCATCGCCGGCGCGACGTTCTTCGTGGGCTACGGCATCTCGTCCTCGTCGATGATCAACGCGGGCCTCAATCGCGGCGTCGCGAGCGTGCCCGGCTCCAAGGTGTGCGCCCCGCAGGCGCCGCAGACGGGCTGGTGGTGGAACCCGAACGAGAGCGGCCGCGGCTTCGCCATCGAGGTGCAGGGCCGCCACCTCTTCTACGCGGCGTTCCTCTACGACGAGACGGGCCGCGCCACCTGGACCATCGCCTCGGGCAACACGTCGCTGGACGGCTCGCTCTTCGCGGGCGATCTCCTCGGCTTCAGCGGCGGCCAGACGCTCGCCGGCCCCTACAAGGCGCCGGCGCCCGCGCGCACCATCGGCCAGATCCTGCTCACCTTCAACAACGCGCAGAGCGGCACGATGCTCTGGCCGGGCGGCGCGGTGCAGGTGGAGCGCTTCAACTTCAACGGCCTCGCCGCGCCCCCGCAGGCGAACGTGCCGGAATCGGGCTGGTGGTGGAACGCGAGCGAGAGCGGCCGCGGCTACTTCATCGAGTGGCAGAACGGCTTCGCGGACCTCGCGGGCTTCATGTACGACGACGCGGGCAATCCGGTGTGGTACCTCGTGCTGAACCCCACGCCCGATGCGCGCACGCTCACGGGCAGCTGGACGCGCTATGCGAACGGCCAGACGATCACGAGCGCCTACAAGCCCGCGACGCTCGTCGACCCGAACGTGGCGCCCATCACGATCCGTTTCGATTCCACGACCACGGGGCTCATGACCCTGCCCGGCGGCAACGCGATTCCGATCACGCGCTTCCGGTTCTGATGCCGGGGCGGGTGGACGCGGTTACGGGGACCTGCAATATTGTGGCCGTGTAGCCCGAGAATCCCCCGGAGGAAGTCCCGCCGATGATCCGCGCCCGCCCCAAGCCCTGGTCCTTCGCCTGCATCGTCCTCCTGGCGGCCCTCGGGGCCGCCGAGGCGATCGCCCAGATCCAGTCCGTCACCGTTTCCAAGGGCGCGGAGTTCATCCAGACCACGCCATCGCGCGTCGATTCCGCCCCAACGATCAACGGCTTCGGCTTCGGCGCCGACGTGAACGGCACGCCCGGCGGGACCAGCATCGCGGGCATCGCGGCGCCGATTCTCACGGGCCCGATCGACACCGCGGCGCTGGGCGCCATCCACAACAACGGCCGCCTGGTCTACCGCCCCGGCGACAACGGCTGGCGCTGGGGCCTGAACGGCAACGATTTCGGCGGCCGGACCGCGGCCATCCGCGACGGCTTCTTCGGCAACGGCACCTACCACATCCAGGTGAACGGCACGACGGTGTCGCTCGACCTCACGGGCAACCAGTACCCCAACGTGCCGCAGCTCACCCTGCGCGGCGGCGCGTGGATCGGCGGCAAGTACGTGGTCGAGACCGACAACGCGCTCGTCATCACCACCAACGAGTTCACGGCCTACGGCACGCACGCCGATGACCTCATCTGCGTCGGGCTCGTCGGCGGGCAGTTCACGCTGCCGTTCGAGGAGGTCGGGCCCTTCGGTTGCGACTTCCCGGGCGTGCCCCTCACGCGGCAGTTCGCGCGAACGACGCCGGGCAGCAAGTCGGCCACCGTCGTCATCCCCCCGAACACGCTGCGCGAGGGCACGGAGTACGTGGCCATCGCCGTCTTCCAGGCCATCGTGGACGACAAGCCCAACGCGCTCCTGCCCGGCAGCCGCAACGTCGCCACCTACCAGGTCAACACGATCGTGCGCGTCGTCGCGCGCGCCCCGCGCTTCGGGCTCTCGAACAACGTCACCTCGACCCCGACCACCATCTCGGCCACGAGCAACATCCAGTTCCGGCCGCAGGACATCGGGACGCAGGGACGCCTGTTCGCCTTCGCCGTGGCGCCGGAGAGCCGGGTACGGCCCGCCCCGG
Organism: uncultured Lysobacter sp.; assembly: GCA_964587315.1. Classification (GTDB taxonomy): domain Bacteria; phylum Pseudomonadota; class Gammaproteobacteria; order Burkholderiales; family Usitatibacteraceae; genus FEB-7. The sequence continues at coordinate 16,603 of CAZPLW010000015.1, read as the reverse complement.
CCCCCATCGAGCCCACGCGCATCGGCAAGGCCATCGGCGCGGGCGGCAAGGAAACGCCGATCGCGTGCGTGATCGCGCAGCTGGGTGCCGACGGGCTGCTGCAAGCCGCGAGCCTCACGAGCCTCACCGCCGCCGTGACGGGTCTGCTCACCACGGCCGGCGCCTCGCTCGCGGTGATCCCGCCGGGCTCGTCGACTTCCGGCGTCGCGGGCACCACGTTCTACGTGGGCTACGGCCCGTCCTCGAGCGGCATGATCGCCTCGGGCCTCACCCGCAGCGTCACCGCTGTGCCCGGCGCGCTCAAGTGCGAGCCGGCCGGGCCCCAGACGGGCTGGTGGTGGAACCCCGCCGAAAGCGGCCGCGGCTTCGGCATCGAGGTGCAGGGCCACAACTTCTTCTACGCCTCGTTCCTCTACGACACGGACGGGCGGGCCACCTGGTTCATCTCGGCGGGCCCCACGTCGATCGATGGCTCCGTCTTCGCGGGGGACCTGCTGCAGTTCCGCGGCGGGCAGACGCTCGCGGGCGCCTACAAGGCGCCGGCCGCCCCGACGACCGCGGGATCGCTCCTGCTCACCTTCAACACGCTCCAGCAGGGCACGATGGTCTGGCCCGGCGGCGCGGTGCCGATCCAGCGCTTCGACTTCAAGGGCGTGGATGCGCCGCCGCAGGTGGGCGTGCCGGAATCGGGCTGGTGGTGGAACCCGGCCGAGAGCGGCCGCGGCTACTTCCTCGAGTGGCAGAACGGCACCCTGGACATGGCCGGGTTCATGTACGACGACGCCGGCAACCCCATCTGGTACCTGGTCGTCGCGGATACGCCGGAGCCGACGGTGCTCAACTCGGGGTGGACTCGCTACGCGAGCGGGCAGACGCTCACGGGCGCCTACAGGGCGCCGGTCGTCGTGAATGCGAACGAGGCGCCGGTGACGGTCCAGTTCGACTCGACCACCACCGGCACGATGACGCTGCCGGGCAACAAGTCGATCCGGATCGAGCGCCAGCCGTTCTGACGGGAGGGCGGCCCCGCTACACCTGGACGACGCGCCCGGCGGCGGCGAGGGCGGACAGTTCCTCGTCGCCCAGCTTCGGTCCCTCGAGCGTCACCCGCTCCTCCTCCACCTTGGCGGTGCGGAACTTCGCCATCAGGGGCTTGAGCTCGGGCTTCTGGTGCGTCTCGTCGTAGCCGTTGAACAGGTGGCCCAGGAGGCCCCGGTCCAGGTCGCTCGTGTTCATGAACCAGTCGGCCACCGGGAAGGTGAGGTTCATGTTCAGGTGCATCATGATCCCCATGTTGTGGTGCGCGGTGTGGTGCCGCCGGATGGTGTTGATGAAGGGCGCGTTGCGCACGAACGCGTTCTCCGGCAGGTGGCAGCACACGTGGAAGGTCTCGTAGACCATGTAGTGGCCGATCATCGTGATCGGGAACATGAAGCCCGCGTTCGGGCCCAGCACGAGCGAGGCGGTGTAGCCGAAGATCGCGCTCGCGACCGCCAGCACGATGAGCACGCGCCAGGGGAAGAAGACGATCCGGAACTCCTTCACCGAGTGGATCTCGACGTCGTTGTCGGTGAAGTACTGGTGGTGCTGGCGCGTGTGCCGGTCGTAGATCGCCCGCAGCGCGAAGACGTCCTTCAGGCGGTGCATGACGTGCATGTGCATGCCCCATTCCACGAAGTTGCCGGCGATGGCGATGGGCACGATGAGGAGCCATTCCCACGTGGGCGACTTCAGCTGGCTCACGCACCACGCGATGGCGCTGATGCCGGCCACGTACATGACGCCGATGTGCACCAGGCCGTGGTACCAGGGGCTGATCTCGGAAACGTATTTCTCGCGGAACTTCCGCTGCTTCTCGGTCATCATTTTCGGCTCCCCGCTTGATCCAGATCAAATATCATTGATATATTAGGCACACATCAGCCGTCGGTCAAACCGCCCGGCCACCACCATAACGAGGAGGCCGCCATGGCGGCAAGCACGCCCGCCCCGGAGCGCAAGAAGCGCACGCTCCAGGACATCCGAGATTCCAAGCGTACCGGCGAGAAGATGGTCTACATGTCGGTGCCGGACTACACGTCGGCCCGCTGGGCCGAGATGGCGGGGGTGGACGTCGCGGTGTGCGGCGACAGCCTCGCGATGATCGCCCACGGCCATCCCACGACCATCCCCGCCACGATGGACATGATGGTGATGCACTGCGCGGCCATCCGTCGGGGCGCCCCCAACACCTTCGTGCTGGGATGCATGCCCTACCAGAGCTACCACACGGTCGAACTCGCGCTCGCGAACGCCACGCGCTTCATGCAGGTGGGCGGCTCGGACGCGGTGAAGCCCCAGGGCGGCAGGAGCCAGGCGCACATCCTGAAGGCCATGGTCGACGCCGGCATTCCCACCGCCTCGCACATCGGCATGACGCCCCACACGGTGGCGATGTTCGGCGGCTTCCGCATCCAGGGGAAGACGGCCGATTCGGCCATGAAGATCCTCGAGGACGCCTTCGCCATCCAGGACGCCGGCTGCTTCATGCTGGAGTTCGAGGCGGTTCCCGCGAAGATCGCCACGGTCATCTCGCAGCAGCTGGAGATCCCGACCATCGGCATCGGCGCCGGCGTGGGCTGCGACGGCCAGATCCTCCTGGGCCACGACCTGCTGGGCGTCTTCACCGACTTCAAGCCCAAGTTCACCAAGCGCTACGCCAACCTCACCGAGGTGGCCCTGAAGGGCATCGACGCCTACATCAAGGACGTGAAGGGCGGCACCTTCCCCGACGACGACCACAGCTACGGCGTGGACGAAAAGGAGTACGAGAAATTCCTGTCGCTCGTCGAAAAGCGAAAGCACCGGTAGCCCGCAGCCTCGGCGAGCAGGCCTATGCCGACCTGGAGGAGATGATCATCACCCTCCGGCTCGCGCCGGGCGCGGTCGTCACGGAGGCGGAGCTCTCCAAGCAGCTCGCGATCGGCCGCACGCCGATCCGCGAGGCCCTGCAGCGCCTGGCGCGCGAGGGGCTGGTGAACATCATGCCGCGGCGCGGCATCGTGGTCTCGGAGATCAACGTGACGCGGCAGCTGCGGCTGCTGGAGGTCCGGCGCGCGCTCGAGACGCTCGTCGCCCGCACCGCCGCCCGGCGCGCCACGGAGGCGGAGCGCGTGCGCCTGGCGGAGCTGGCGGCGGTCTTCGAGCAGTGCTCGAAGACCCGCGACGACGTCACCTTCATGCGGGCCGACCGCGAGTTCAACTCGCTCGCGAGCGCCGCCTGCCACAACGAGTTCGCGCTGGGCGCGATGGGGCTCATCCACTCCCTCTCGCGGCGCTTCTATTTCACGCACCACAAGCAGGTCGGCGACACGGCCCTCACCGCGCGCATGCACGCGGAGATGGCGAGGGCCATCGCGTCGGGCAACGAAGAGAAGGCCGCCAAGGCCACGGAAAGGCTGCTGGACGTCATCGAGAAGTTCACCCGCGACACGACGCACGTCTAAAGGCTCGGATACCAAACCGGAAGAGGAGGTTCGCCATGAACAGCAATCGCCGAAAACTGTTGCAAGCCATCGGGGGCACCGGCATCGTCGCCGCCGCCTCGCCGTACCTGAGCTTCCCCGCGTTCGCGCAGAACACGCCGATCAAGGTCGGGATCATCGCGCCCAAGGCGGGCATCGCCGGCACCATCGGCGAGTGCGGCCTGCGCGGCACGATGTTCGCGGTCGAGCGCATCAACGCCACGGGCGGCATCGCCGGGCGCAAGGTGGAGCTCATCGTCGAGGAGGAGACGAACCCGAAGGATTCCATCGAGCGCCTGAGGAAGCTCGTGCTCCAGGACAAGGTCGACTGCGTGCAGGGCATCGTGTCCTCGGGCGTGTCGCTCGCCATGGGCGCCGTGGCCGAGGAGATGAAGGCCCTCCTCATCTTCTGGGACGGCACCACGCAGGACGGCGTGAAGGAGACCATGCCCAACCCGCGCTACGTCTTCCGCAGCACGGACAACGAGTGCGAGGCGGTGATGGCCTCGCTCCTGGCGATCAAGTACTGGAAGGGCAAGTTCGCCACCATCGCCGGCATCAACCCGGACTACTCCTACGGCCGGAACAACTTCGCGGCCTTCCAGGCGCTGCTCAAGAAGTTCGGGGTGGAGCACAAGGTGGTCGCCGACCAGTGGCCGAAGGTAGGCACCACGGACCTCAACTCCCACGTGGCCGCCCTCAAGGCCGCCAAGCCCGACCTCGTCTTCTCCTCGCTCCTCTTCGCGGACCTGCCCATCTTCATGCGCACGGCCCACAGCGCGGGCCTCATGGACGGCGGCACCAAGTTCGTCTTCCCGGCCGCGGGCTTCCAGCACACGGCGCTCAAGAAGAGCTTCACGCCCGAGGGCATGATCTTCGGCCACAACACGCTCTACTTCGACCACAAGGACGCCTCGCCCCTGCAGAAGGACTTCGTGAAGATGTACGTGGACAAGTACAAGGACTACCCGCACTGGGAGGCCGACCGCGCGTACTTCGCGATGCAGGTGTTCAAGGCGGGCGTCGAGGCGGCCCAGAAGGCGAAGAACGCCTGGCCCGGCAAGGAGGACATCATCAACGCGATCGAGGGCGTGAAGGTGCAGTCCCTCGGCGGCCCCGGCCACATGCGCAAGGACCACATCGCCGAGCAGACCTTCTACCAGGGCCTCACGACGCACAAGAACAACTACGACTTCCCGACGCTGGGGACCGTGGACACGATGTACTCCGACCAGATCCAGAAGCCGCCCGGCGGCGATTTCTGGAAGTGGATCGAGACGGCGCAGATCAAGCTGTGACGGCCGCTCGTTGACCTCGTTCTTCGACATCCTTTTCGGCGGCGTCTTCCACGCCGCCGTCCTGTTCCTGGTCGCCGCGGGCCTGCAGCTCGTCTTCGGCGTCCAGAAGATCGTGAACCTCGCCTGCGGGTCGTTCTACGCCCTGGGCGCGTACTTCGGCATCAGCGCGGTGAACTGGGCGATCGCGGCCGGCGTGCCGCCCGCCCTGTTCCTGCCCGTCCTCATCGTCTCCGGCATCCTCCTGGGCGCGATCGGGCCCTTCATCGAGGCCCTGCTGCTCACCGTCTACAAGCGCGACGAGGCGTTCCAGCTCCTGCTCACCTTCGCGCTCGTCCTCATGTTCCAGGACGTGCTGCGCTACTTCTGGGGCGCGACGCCCAAGGTGATGGGCGACATCGCCACCCTCTACGGCAAGGTCGAGATCGGCGCGCTCAGGATCCCCACCTACAACCTGCTGGTGGTGCTCGCGAGCATCGCCATCGCCCTGGGGATCGGCGCGTTCCTGCAGAAGACCAACTTCGGCCGCATCCTGCGCGCCACCGCCGAGAACCGCGAGATGGCCCTCGCCCTGGGCGTGAACGTGCGCGTCATGTACGCGAGCGTGTTCACGCTGGGCACCATGCTCGGCACCGTGGGCGGCGCGCTCGTCGTGCCCACGGCGGCGGCCTCCCTCGACATGCCGGTGGAGCTGGTGGTCGAGGCCTTCGCGGTCGTCGTGATCGGCGGCCTGGGCAGCATGCGCGGCGCCCTGGTGGGCGCACTCATCGTCGGCCTCATGCGCGCGGCGGCCATCTCCTGGTACGCGGAACTGGAGATGCTCGCCATCTACCTCGTGGTGATCATCGTGCTCGTCTTCCGCCCGGCGGGCCTCTTCGGCAAGGCGGTCGAATGAAGACGGCGGCGGGAATCCTCGTGCTGGCCTCGCTCGCGGCGCTCTTCGCGCTGCCGAGCGTGCTGTCGGCCTACTACATCACGCTCGTGCTGCCCGCGGTGGCCTACGCCATCGCGCTGCTGGGCTTCAACCTGCTCTTCGGGTACACCGGGCTGCTGTCCTTCGGCCACGCGCTCTACGTCGCGGTCGGGGCGTACGGGGCGGCGGTGCTCTCGAGCAAGCTCGGGATCAAGAGCTTCGAGCTGGTGCTGCTCCTGTCGGGCGCGGCGGCGGTGGCGGCGGCGATCCCCGTGGCGCTCCTGTCGGTGCGCTACGAGAAGATCTTCTTCGGCATCCTCACCCTCGCCTTCGGGATGCTCTTCCACTCCTTCCTCTTCAAGTTCTACGACATCACCGGGGGCGACACGGGCATCCGGGTGCTCCGGCCCACGCTCTTCGGCAACGAGTTCAAGGATCTCGACAAGACGGCGTTCCTGGTCGGGCCCTTCTACTACTACTGCGTGGGCCTGCTCGCCATCCTGGGCTTCGTCATGTGGCGCATCGTGCACTCGCCCTTCGGGCTGCACCTCGTGGCCTCGCGCGAGAACCGCCGCAAGAGCGAATACCTGGGCGTGCGCGTGAGGTTCTTCCGCCTCATCGCGTTCTCGATCTCCGCCTTCTACTGCGCCATCGGTGGGGCCATCCTCGCCATCAACACGGGGCAGGCGGATCCGGAGCTCGCCTACTGGACGCACTCCGGCGAGCTGGTGTTCATGGCCGTCCTCGGGGGCTTCGCCAACTTCTTCGGCCCGCTGGTAGGCGCCTTCACCTTCATCTTCCTCAAGTCCGAGCTCATGGGCCTCACCCAGTTCTGGCGATTCTGGCTCGGCCTCACGCTCATCGTGATCGTCGTGCTCTTCCCGCGCGGCCTCGTGGGCCTGGGGCAGGACCTCTGGACGAGGCTGCACAAGCAATGAGCACGATCCTCGAAACGGTGGGCGTGGGAAAGAAGTACGGCGATTTCGTCGCGCTGGACGACGTCTCGCTCTCGATCGCCGAGGGCGAGCTGGTCTCCATCGTGGGCCCCAACGGCGCGGGCAAGACGACGCTGGTGAACGTGCTCACGGGCCTGCTGAAGCCCACGGCGGGCCTGGTGCGCTTCCGCGGCGAGGACATCGCGGGCATCGGCCCGGTCATGCTCGCGCGCCGCGGCATGGCGCGCGCCTTCCAGCTCGTGCACATCTTCCCGGCCATGACCGTCGGGCAGACGATCGCGGTGGCCGTGATCTCGCAGGAGTGGAAGGGCCTCTCGTTCTTCAAGGACGTGAGCCAGGACGAGAGCGTGCGCGCCCGCGTGCACGAGGTGGCGTCGATCTTCGGGCTGGAGCACAAGCTCGAGACCGAGGCCCGCTACCTCTCGCAGGGCGAGAAGAAGCTCCTGGACATCGCGAGTGCCTTCGCGCTCAAGCCCGAGGTGATCCTCCTGGACGAGCCCACGAGCGGCGTGTCCAGCGCGGACAAGCACGGCATCATGCGCAACGTCGTCGACGCGGCGAAGAAGGCCGGCGTGAAGGCCATCATCCTGGTCGAGCACGACATGGACCTCGTGGCCGAGTACTCCACGCGCATCGTGGCCCTCACCGCGGGCAAGGTGCTCGCGGACAGGCCGCCGAAGGAATTCTTCGGCGACCCGGCGATCGTCGCGGCCATCGTCGGCCGCATGGTCGGCCGCCTCGCGAAGGAAGCCTGATGCTCTCGATCCAGAACCTCGCGGTCGACATCCAGGGCAGCCTCATCCTGCGCGGCATCTCGCTCGAGGTCGGCCCGGGCGAGCTGGTGTGCCTCGTGGGCCGCAACGGCGCGGGTAAGACGACGACCTTCCGCACGATCATGGGCTACCTGCGCCCGGTCTCCGGCACGATCGACTTTCGCGACAAGTCGCTCGTGAACCTGCCCACCTACAAGATCGCGCAGCTGGGCGTGGGCTACTCGCCGGAGGAAAGCCAGGTGTTCGCGGACCTCACGGTGGCGGAGAACATCGAGCTGCCCACCTGGACGCGCAAGGCCGGCCGGCCCGCGCGGGCGCGCATCGACCTCGCCTACGAGATCTTCCCGAAGCTGCGCCAGTACGTGCACCGCGACGGCGACCAGCTCTCCGGCGGCGAGCGCAAGATGGTCTCCATCGCCCGCGCGCTCGCGCTCGACCCGCAGCTGCTCCTGCTCGACGAGCCCTTCGAGGGCCTCTCCCCGGCGATCATCCCGAGCATCATCGAGGGCATCGCCTCCATCCGCAAGCTCGGCCACGGCATCCTCATGGCCGAGTCGAACGTGCACCACATCCCCGAGTTCGCGGACCGCATCTTCGTCCTCGAGCGCGGCGAGATCATCTACCACGGCAAGCCCGGCGACACCTACCCGCCCGAGGTGATGAAGGTCATCACCGGCGGCGCCTAGAAGGAGGCTCCCACCATGCCCAAGATCCTCACGCAGGAACAGGTCGACGCCTACTGGCGCGACGGCTGCATCTTTCCCATCCGCGTCATGAGCGCGGCGGACGCCGCCGAGCTGAGGCAGCGCCTGGAGGCGTTCGAGGCCGAGCACGGCGGGCCGCTCAAGGGCGACCTGCGGCACAAGTCGCACCTGCTCTTCGCGTGGCTGGGCGACCTGGTGCGCCAGACGAAGATCGTCGACGCCATCGAGGACCTCTACGGCCCCAACCTCTTCTGCTGGACGACGAACTTCTTCATCAAGGAGCCGCGCAACCCCGCGTTCGTCTCCTGGCACCAGGACTCCACGTACTGGGGCCTCGACCGCCCGGACGTGGTGACGGCCTGGGTCGCGTTCACGCCGGCCAACGAGACCAACGGCGCGATGAACTTCATCCCCGGCACGCACACGAAGGACCAGATCCCGCACCGCGACACCTTCGCGAAGAACAACCTGCTCACGCGCGGGCAGGAGATCCCGGTGGAATCGGTGGACGAGTCGAAGGCGCGCACGGTGGTCCTGGAGCCCGGCGAGGTGTCGCTGCACCACGTGCGCCTCGTGCACGGCTCGCCGCCCAACCCTTCCGGCGACCGGCGCATCGGCTTCGCCATCCGCTACATCCCGACGAGCGTGCGGCAGGTCGCGGGCGAGGACAGCGCCACGCTCGTGCGCGGCGTCGACAATGAGCACCACTTCGAGCACGAGCCGCGGCCCGCACGCGACATGGACGCGGCGTTCGTCGAGTTGCACAAGCGGATCGCGGAGCGCAACGCGCAGATCCTCTACCGCGGCACGCAGGTGAAGAGCTACAACGACCCCGAGGCACTCCCCGATCGCGCCGCCTGAGCGTCGAACCCGTACGGAGGCACCCATGATCGCCGTGATCTTCGAAGTGCATCCGCATCCCGAGCACAAGGCCGCGTACCTGGCGGCCGCCGCGAAGATGCGCCCGCTGGCCGAGGGAGTGGACGGCTTCATCTCCGTCGAGCGCTTCGAGAGCCTCACCACGCCCGGCAAGCTCGTGTCCCTGTCGTACTGGCGCGACGAGCGGGCCCTCACCGCATGGCGCAACCTGCCCGAGCACCGCGCCATGCAGAAGCTGGGCCGTGGCCAGTATTTCGCGGACTATCGCCTGCGCGTGGCCGACGTGTCGCGGGACTATGGCCTTAACGAGCGGGCCGAGGCGCCCGAGGATTCGAAGTTCGTCCATCCGCCGAAGGGGTGATGAAGGGGACGCACACTTTCAGGAGCGGGTGCGGTAGCGTCCGCTCCTGAAAGTGTGCGTCCCCTTCATCACCCCTTCATCACCCGCTCCTGAAGGTGTGCGTCCCCTTCTTCAGAGTAAACTCGCGGGCTTCACGTCGACCAAGAAAGACAGGAAGCCCTCGTGTTCCGGAACAAATACCTCGATTACGCCGAACTCACCGCGCAGCTCGCCGCCTGGGCGAAGAAGCACCCGCAAGTCGTCCGCCTGACCTCCCTGGGCACGACCGCCGAAGGCCGCGACATCCCGCTCCTCACCATCGGCCGCGACGCGGACCGGCTGCGCCCGGCCGTGTGGATCGACGGCAACATGCACGCCTCGGAAGTGTGCGGCTCGAGCGTGGCGCTCTCGATCGCGGAGGACATCCTCGCGATCCACGGCGGCCAGGACGAGGCGGGCGGCAAGCCGTTGCCCAGGCACATGGCCGAGGCCATCCGCGAGACGCTCTTCTACGTCGTGCCGCGCATCTCGCCCGACGGCGCCGAGGAGGTGCTCAAGAAGGGCCGCTACGTGCGCTCGAGCCCGGTGAACGACCGCGCGAACAAGGACCACGCGCACTGGAAATCGGGCGACGTGGACGGCGACGGCCTCGAGACGTACATGCGCAAGCAGGACCCGATGGGCGAGCTCGTGGAGCTGCGCGGCGAGGACGGCGTGCCCCTCGACCCGCCCGTGATGGTGCCGCGCCTGCCGGAGGACGAGGGCCCCTTCTGGAAGCTCTACCCCGAGGGCTTCATCGAGAACTTCGACGGCCGCCGCATCCCGGACCCGTACTTCCTGGGCGACAACCTCTACGACTTCAACCGCAACTTCCCGTACATGTGGCACGCCGAGCCCGACCAGGCCGGCGCGGGCCACTACCCGGGCAGCGCGCCGGAGACGAAGGCCGTCATCGACTTCGCGGTGAGGAACCCGCACATCATGACGTGGCTGAACCTGCACACCTTCGGCGGCGTGCTCATCCGGCCGTTGGGCGACAAGCCCGACAGCAAGATGGATCCCACGGACCTCGCCATCTTCAAGCAGGCCGAGGCCTGGCTCACGGAGCACACCGGCTACGCGACGGTGAGCGGCTACCACGAGTTCCTGTACGAGCCGGACAAGCCGCTCTTCGGCGACATCACGGAGTGGGCCTATCACCAGCGAGGGTGCCTCGCGTACGTGATCGAGTTGTGGGACCTCTTCAAGCAGCTGGGCATCGAACGCAAGAAGCCCTTCGTGGACCACTACTCGCAACTCGACCGCAAGGACTTCCGCGCGCTTGCGAAGCTGGACAAGGACATCAACGAGGGCCGCGTCTTCAAGCGTTGGAGGAAGGCGAAGCACCCGCAGCTGGGCGAGGTGGAGGTGGGCGGCTTCGACGGCCGCGTGGGCATCTGGAACCCGCCGTTCTCGAAGCTGCCGGAGACGTGCGCCACGCAGAGCGCCGCCTTCCTGCGCGTGGCCGCCCTCGTGCCGCGCGTGACGCTGGAGGTGGTGAAGAAGGAGGCGGTGGGCCCGGGCCACACGCGCATCGAGCTGCGCGTCGCCAACGCCGGTTACCTTGGCACGTGCGGTCTTCCATCGGCCCGGCGCCTTCCGTTCGCCGAGCCCCTGCGCGTGACCGCGGAGGGCGAGGGCGTGGGCATCGTCGCGCCCTCGGAATCGGTCGTGGAGATCGGCCACCTCGACGGCTGGGGCGCGGGCCTCCACAACGGCTCGTCGATCTTCATGCCGTGGACGCGCGGGAACGCCCAGGAGCGGTTCGTGACGCTCGTGACCGAAGGCCGCGGCACGCTGCGCGTCACGGTGGGAAGCTGCCGGGTGGGCTACCTGTCGGTCGACGTGGCCGTCGGCTGACGGCCGGCGGCGCCGCCATGGACGATCTGGTCTTCCTGCCCGCGCGCAAGCTCGCGCGCCTGCTGCGCACGCGCAAGCTCTCCACGGTCGAGGTGATGCGCGCCTTCATCGCGCAGGTGGAGCGCGTGAACCCCGCGGTGAACGCCATCGTCACCTTCGTGCCGGAGCAGGCGCTGAAGGAGGCGAAGCGAGTCGACGCGAAGCGCGCCCGCGCGAAGGGCGCCGACCCCATCGGCCCCCTGGCGGGCCTGCCCATCGCGTACAAGGACATGATCGCGACGGCCGGCATCCGCACCACGCAGGGCTCGCTCATCTACAAGGACACGGTGCCCACCGCCGACCACGCGCTGGTCGAGCGCCTGAAGGCCGCGGGCGCCATCACGCTCGGCAAGACCAACACGCCGGAGTTCGCGGCGGGGAGCCAGACCTTCAACGAGGTCTTCGGCGCGACGCGCAACCCCTGGGACCTCGGGATGACCTGCGGCGGCTCCTCGGGCGGCGCGGCGGTGGCCGTGGCCACGGGCATGCTGCCTTTCGCCGACGGCTCGGACCTGGGCGGGAGCCTGCGCAACCCCGGCAACTTCAACGGCGTCGTCGGCTTCCGCCCCACGCCGGGACGCGTGCCGTCGTATCCCGCCATCGACGCCTGGGCCACCCTGAGCGTGCTCGGGCCCATCGCGCGCACGGTCGACGATGCCGCGTTCCTGCTCAGTGCGATGGCCGGGCCCGACCCGCGCTCGCCCATCACGATCACGGAGCCGGGTTCGGACTTCGCGAAACCGCTCGGGCGCGACTTCAGGAAGACGCGTGTGGCATGGTGGCCCATCGAGAACGGTCGCCTCAAGGGCGCGGACCTGCTGCCGGTCGACCCGCGCGTCGTGGCGGTGCTCGAGCGCCAGCGCAAGGTGCTCGCCGACATGGGCTGCCGCGTCGAGGAGGCCGCGCCGGACCTCTCGGGCGCCGAGGAGGTCTTCCACGTGCTGCGCGCCCTCGGCTACGTGCAGCGCCTGGGCCCGCTCCTGGACAAGCACCGCAAGCTCATGAAGGACACCGTGGTGTGGAACACGGAGCAGGGGCTGAAGATGGACGCGACGCGCATCGCCCGCGCCATGAACCTGCGCGCCGACCTTTTCCGCCGCATGCGCGAGTTCCTCGAGCGGTACGACTTCCTGTGCCTGCCGGTGAACCAAGTGCCTCCCTTCCCGGTGACCCAGCCGTACGTGACCGAGATCGCGGGCGTGAAGCTCGCCTCCTACATCGACTGGATGAAGAGCGCGTACTACATCACCACCACGAGCCACCCGGCCATCTCGGTGCCGGCGGGATTCACGGACGACAAGGCGCCGCTGCCCGTCGGGCTGCAGGTCGTGGGCCGGTACCGGGACGACTTCGGCGTGCTGCAGTTCGCGCACGCCTTCGAGCGGGCCGCCGGGGTCACCGGCCGGCGTCCGCCCGCCTGCTAGCGGTCACTCCGGCTGGATGTTCGCCGCCTTCACGACGGCGGTCCACTTGGCCGCCTCGGCCTTGATGAACGCGCCGAATTCCTCCGGCGTGCCGCCCACGGGCTCGCTCGCCTGCGACACGATGGCCTCGCGCATCTCCGGCTGCCGGAGGATCGCGTTCAGCTCCTGGTTGAGCCGCATCACGATCCCGCGCGGCGTGCCCTTCGGCGCGATGACGCCCTGCCAGTTGTAGGACTCGAAGTTCGCGAGGCCCGACTCGGCGAGCGTGGGCACGTCGGGCAGCAACGCGAGGCGCGTCGTGCTGGACACCGCGAGCGGTTGCACCTTGCCGCCCTTGATGGCGGGAAGGGCCGCGTAGCCCATCTCGAACATCATCGCGATGTGGCCCGAGACGAGATCCGTGGCGGCCGCGGCGCCGCCCTTGTACGGCACGTGCGTGAGCTCGATGCCGGCTTGGTGCGCGAACATGGCCCCGGAGAGATGGTGCGCGCCGCCCACGCCCGAGGAGCCGTAGGTGAGCTTGCCGGGTTCCGCCTTCGCGCGCGCGATGAGGTCCTTCACGCTTTTCAGGCCCTGCGAGGCGTGGGTCGAGAGGACGAGCGGCGCCTTCTCCAGGAGGATCACGGGCACCACGTCCGTGTCCGGGTCGTAGGGCAGCTTCTTCATGAGCGCGCGGTTGACCGCGAGCGGCGCGAGGTTGCCCATGCCGATCGTGTAGCCGTCGGGCGCGGCCTTGGCCACCGCGCCCGTGCCCACCACGCCGCCGGCGCCGGGCTTGTTGTCGACGATGACGGAAACGCCGAGCGCCTTCGAGAGCCGCTCGGTCACCTGGCGCGCGCGGATGTCGCCGAAGCCGCCGGCCGCGTAGGGCACGACGAAGGTGATCGTCTTGCTGGGGTAGCCGCCCTGCGCGAAGGCGGCGGGAGAGACGAGGAGGCCGGCGAGCGAGGCGAGAAGCGAGCGGCGGAAGACATTCATGGCGGTGGTGCGGGGATCGGGGAGGAAGACGACTCTACCCCAATCCCCGTCGCCGGACCGTCAGCCGGGATAGCCCGCCAGCGCGAGCGACTTCTTCGGGTTGATGAGGTTCACGCGCCCGTTGCGCTCCGCGCCCTGGAGGATGAGTTCCTTGGCCTGCGCGGGCGTGAGTTCGGGCTTCACCGCGAAGAGCTTGGCGGCGAGGTTGGCCACCTGGGGCGAGGCCATGGAGGTGCCGGAGAGCTTCGTCTTGTCCCCGCCCGGCATGTAGCTCACCACCTCGAAGCCGTTGGCGTGCACGACCACCGTCTTGCCGAAGGTGGAGAACGAAGTCTCCGTGCCGGCCTGGTCGACGGCGCCGGCGGTGATGAGGTTCGGCAGCTGGAAGCCGGCCGGGATGTACTCGGAGAAATCCGCGCTGTTGTCCTCGTTGCCCGAGCCGGCCACGAAGAGGATGCCGGGCGCGTCGGAGATGGCGTCGTGCAGGGCCTGCTTCTCCACGGCGAAGATGCGCTTGGCCATCTCCTTGCGCTCCTCCGGCGTCTTGCCGACGTTGTGGTACGCGAGGGCGCCCTCGTAGAAGCTCGGGCCGTAGCGCCAGCTCATGTTCACCACACGGGCGCCGGCCTTCTTGAAGTGCTCGACGGCCACGCGGTAGGCGGCGGCGTTGCGCGCGGCGCTCACGCCCGTGGGCAGCTGCGGCACGGAATCGTGGCTCCAGTGCATGGCGACCGCGGTCACCTGCGCGAAGGGATTGCCCTCGACCGCGATGCCCGCCACGTGCGTGCCGTGCACCCACATGCCGACCGCCGCGAGGTCCTCGGTGAACTGCTTCACCTCGTCGGGCTTGAGGCCGGAGATGTGCTTCTTGAAGGCGCGGGCGTCCTCGGAATCGACCGCGGCGCGCACGTCCATGGAGCCCTTCACGAACTGCTTGAGCATCGGCAGGCGCTTCGCGGCATCCCCCATGGGGCGCACCAGCGCCGTCACGGGCCGCGCGTCCTTGTCGAAGGCGATGCCGGGATTGGCCGCCTTCCTGAACAGGTCCACGTCCGTGCCGCTGTCCCAGATGCCCACCACGACGGGCTTCGCCTTCGCGTCGGCCGGCAGCGTCACGAGGCGCGGCGTCCAGGTGTCGGCCTTGGCCACCTGGTTGCGGTCGACGAGCGCCTGCAGCACCGCGATGGCGTCGTCCTTCACCGGGACCACGAACTCGAAGGCGTTGCGCGAGCCGACGATGCCCGCGACGATCGGCGCCGGCACGTCCAGGCCCAGGTTCTTCGCGGCCGGGTCGAGGCTCGTGCGGAAGCTGCCGATGATCACGTTCTTCGAGAGCAGCTCCATCTGCCCCTTGGCGCCCTTCAGGTTGTCGCCGACGACGGCCCAGGGCAGCGCCCCCCACCGGGCGGCCACCTCGGACTTGAAGCGCGCGCGCTGCGCCTCGGGCGTGCCGCCGGCGGCGAGCGTGGCGGCCAGCGTCTCGAGCATGAGGCCGCTCGTGAGCCTGTCGGCTTCCTTCTCCTGCTGCGAGCGCACCTCGCGCAGGAACTGCTGCGCGGCCGCGAAATCGCCGCGGAACATCGCGATCTGCGCGCGCGTGCCCACGAGGCCCGTGCGCGTGGCGCGGTCGCGGATGTCGAGGGTCGCGAGGTCCTCCGCGAGATCCTTGTCGAGCGCGTCGACCGCTTCCTTGAGGTCGGCCTTGGGAGACTCCAGCAGCTCGCTCGGGAGCTTCGTGATCCGGTACTTGCGCCGCGGCATCTGGTCGGCGCTGGTGATCACCTTCTTCTCGGCCTGGATGGTCGGGTCGTCCGCGAGGGCGGGCGCGGCGGCGAGCGCGGTGACCGCGAGGGCCGGGAGGGCGGGCACCGCAAGGATGCCGGCGATGACGAGGGGCAAGAGACGCAAGCGCATGGAAGACCTCGGGGTGGTGAAGTCCCGATCTTCGCCTTCCGGACGGGCCCGGACGAGGCGCAATGGGACGAACGGCACGATTCTAGGGACGGGCGGCCCGGTATTTGACACGAAATGTCACCGAGGTTCCCGCCCGCAATCGGGCATCATGCGCCGGTGGCCCCCACCCCGTCTCCCGCCTCGCTCGTCGATTCCCGCTACGCCGCCTTCCGGCTCGGGGTGACGCTCGCCCTCATGACGATCGGCGCCTCGGCCATGTACGTGGTGCCGGTGGTGCTGCCGGCGGTGCAGGCGGAGTTCGGCGTGGCCCGCGCCGACGCCTCGCTCCCCTACTCGCTGCTCATGATCGGCATGGGCGTGGGCGGGGTGCTGATGGGGCGGCTCGCGGATCGCTTCGGCGTGATGGTGCCGCTCGTGGTGGGCTCGCTCGCCATGGCCGCCGGCTACATCGGCGCGAGCTACGCCACGGACATCCACGCGTTCAACCTCGTGCACGGCCTGGTGCTGGGGCTCCTGGGCATCTCGGCCACCTTCTCGCCGCTGATGGCCGACACGTCCCTCTGGTGGCACAAGCGCCGCGGCATCGCCGTGGCGGTCTGCGCGAGCGGCAATTATCTCGGGGGCGCCATCTGGCCGCCCATCGTCCAGCACGTGGTGGAGACGTCGGGCTGGCGCACGGCCTACTTCGGCATGGGGCTCCTGTGCGCGTTCGGCATGACCGGTCTCGCGCTCTTCCTGCACCGGCGGCCCCCGGAGGCCATCGCGCCGGCCTCCTTCGCCCCCGGCGCCGACGCGGACCGCCCCTTCGGCTTCTCGCCCGGGGCCGCGCAGGGCCTGCTCATGGTGGCGGGCATCGCCTGCTGCGTGGCCATGGCGATGCCGCAGGTGCACATCGTCGCCTACTGCGGCGACCTGGGGTACGGCGCGGCCCGCGGGGCGGGGATGCTCGCGCCCATGGCCCCCCGCCGCCTCGTGAGCCCCCGCCC
>CAZPLW010000014.1:32943-37308 GCA_964587315.1 uncultured Lysobacter sp. | reverse complement strand
CCCCGCGGCCCCCGCGCGCCGCGAGCAGCCGGGCGGCTCCCGCCTCCAGCACGCCGCGCAGCTCGCACAGCTCCCGGACCTCGTCGGCGGTCGCGGAGAAGACGAACGTGCCGCGCTGCGGATGCATCACCACCAGCCGCTCGCTGGCGAGC
Source organism: uncultured Lysobacter sp. (assembly GCA_964587315.1). GTDB lineage: Bacteria > Pseudomonadota > Gammaproteobacteria > Burkholderiales > Usitatibacteraceae > FEB-7. The sequence goes on along the minus strand of CAZPLW010000014.1, from coordinate 37,156 downwards.
TGGAGCAGGGCCTCTCTCACCGGCGTGCGGCTCACCTGCAGCTCCTCGGCGAGGTCCTTGTCCGAGAGGCGCTCGCCCAGGCCGATCGTCCCGCGCGCGATGCGCTCGCGCACCGCATCGGCGATGCGGGCCTTGAGCGGGCGGGTGTCGGCGGGCATTGACCGGGCTGAAAACATACTAGTATATTAGTTGCTTCCCACACCTCCCGCAACCCTTCCATGTCCCGAGCCGACGGCATCCTCGCCTTCGTGAAGCGCGAGTGCGAGACCTGCGCCCTCGTGCACCCGCTCCTCGCCCGCCTGCGTGCCGCCGGCCTGCCGATCCGCGCCGTGGTGCAGGACGAGCCCGCGCATTTCGAGGACCTCGCGCCGCTCGACGACACGGCCCTCGAGGAATCCTTCCGCCACGACATCGAGACGGTGCCCACGCTCGTACGCGTCGAGGGCGGCATCGAGACGGGCCGCGTCGTGGGCTGGCAGCGCGACGAATGGCGCGCCTTCCTGGGCGACCATGGCATCGGTGACGGCATGCCCGCCTGGCAGCCGGGCTGCGGGTCGAAGTCGCGCGAGCCCGGCGTGCACGAGCGGCTCGTCGTGCGCTACGGCGACACGGGCCTCGCCTCGCGCGAGATCGAGGTGGGCGAGTGGGACGACCCGATGGAGGCCTGCTTCGAGCGCGGCTGGACGGACGGGCTGCCCGTGGTGCCGCCCACGGACGAGAGAATCCTGCGCATGCTCGCGGGCACGCGGCGCCTCCCGCAGGAGGTGGTGGGCCGCGTGCCGCCCAACCTCGCCGAATGCACGGTGGAGAAGGTCGCCATCAACGCCGTCATGGCCGGCTGCAAGCCCGAGTACATGCCCGTGGTGCTCGCCGCGCTGGAAACCGCGCTCGAACCCGTATTCACGATGCACGGCCTGCTGTGCACCACCTGCTTCTCGGGACCGGTCATCGTGGTCAACGGCCCCATCGCGAAGCGCATCGGCATGAACTGGGGCATCAACGCGCTGGGGCAGGGCAACCGCGCCAACGCCACCATCGGCCGCGCGCTGCAGCTCATCGTGCGCAACGTGGGCGGCGGCATTCCGGGCGAACTGGATCGCGCCACGCTGGGCGGCCCCGGCAAGTACACGTTCTGCTTCGCGGAGGACGAGACCGATCCGACATGGGAGCCACTCTCGGTCGCGCGCGGCATCGTGCCGGGCAGGAGCGCCGTCACGCTCTTTCAGGGCGACGGCATCCAGGGCTTCATCGACCAGCGATCGCGCACGCCCGAGGAGATCACGCGATCCTTCGCGATGAGCCTCGCCGCGGTGGGGCATCCCAAGCTCTGCCAGTTCACGAACGCGATGCTGGTGCTCTCCGCCGAGCACTACGCCATCTACCGCAACGCCGGCTGGGATCGCGCGCGCATCACGAAGGAACTGCACGCGGCGCTCCTTCGGCCCGGCCGTGACCTCGTGCAGGGCGCGCAGGGCGTGGGCGAGGGCATCGACCCGAAGCGCGCCGAGGAATCCGTGCCCAAGTTCTGGGATGAGGGGCTGCTCATCGTCCGCGCGGGCGGGCAGGCGGGCCTCTTCTCCGCCATCCTCGCGGGCTGGACCGGCGGGCGCTTCCGCCACGAGTCGCAGCCCGTCACCCGGGAGATCGTCGAATGAACGCCATCCTGAAGTTGCGCGACCCCACGCCCGAAGCCGCCGCCGCGCAGCGCGCCCGCAGGGCCGCGCCCGCGGACCTCACCGGCAAGACCGTGGGCCTGCTCGACATCGGCAAGATGCGCGGCGCCGAGTACATCGACCGGCTGGAGCAGCTCCTGCAGGCGCGCGGCATCCGCACGAGACGCTACGCCAAGCCAACCAATACCCGTACCGCCCCCATCCCCATCCTTCAGTCGGTCGCCACCGAATGCGATGCGGTGATCATCGCGCCGTCGGATTGCGGCTCCTGCACCTCCTGCAGCACCCACGACCTCAACGACCTGGACCTGCGCGGCATCCCGGGGTTGAGCGTGCTCACGACGGAGTTCCGGGACGCGTTCGCCAAGCAGTGCGGCGCGATCGGGTATGCGGGGGCGTCGGTCTACGTGCCGCATCCGATGCAGAACCGGACGACGGCGGAGTTGCATTCGTTTGCCGAATCCAGCGTCGATGAAGTGTTGGAGAGATTGCGGTAGTTCGTTCGTTCTGCAATGGGACCGGGGATGTCGCGGTCGGATGCAGCGCCGCTTCGTGCCCGTGGTGAAATCGACCATGCCATGGGTCAGGTTCGTGTATCCGGCAGCCACGTTGGCTGCTTCAAGCCGCGCGACGGAGCGATGCCGCATCCATGGCCACGAACGGATCGGGTGCGAGGTGAAGCTATCCCCATTCATCGCGGCGCGGCCGTCGCAGGTTCGGGCCACGGGGTTACCGTGGCTCGAACATTGGACGGGTCGGAATTTCGGGCCTGGCGTGTGTTGCCTGGCCCGAAATTCCGGGGCACCCGTCCCGCAAGAGGCCGATGATGCGCCGCGCTGAATGGGGATAGCTTCACCTCGCACCCGATCCCATTGCCAGTCTTCCTGCAGTCACCTTCGACGGAAAGACGGCGCCTTCACGGGAAGGCGGGCCCATGCCCGGTAAAATGGCGGCTTGAACGCCCACCCCGAAGACCTCCTCGCCGCCACCCTCGCGGCGGACCACCCGAAGATCGCCGCCCTCGCCGCCACCGTGGCGGAGCGCCTGCGGTCGGGGCGCCCCTGCGAGCGCGAGAAGGCGCTGCTGGAGGCGCTGGTGGAACGCTCGCGCAAGGGGTACTCGGCGCGGGCAGCCCGATTGCCGGTTCCTCGCTTCCCCGAAGACCTGCCCATCGCCCAGAAGCGCGAGGACATCGCCGCCCTCATCGCGAAGCATCCCGTCACCATCGTCTGCGGCGAGACGGGCTCGGGCAAGACGACGCAGATCCCGAAGATCTGCCTCGCGCTCGGGCGCGGGGCGGCGGGGCTCATCGGTTGCACGCAACCGCGGCGCATCGCGGCGCGCAGCCTCTCCTCGCGCCTCGCGCAGGAGCTGCCGGGCACGCCCAAGGGCTTCGTGGGCCACAAGATCCGCTTCCAGGACCGCACCGGGCCCGAGACCGCCATCAAGGTGATGACGGACGGCATCCTGCTCGCCGAGACGCATTCGGACCGCGAGCTTCGCGCCTACGACACGATCATCGTCGACGAGGCCCACGAGCGCAGCCTCAACATCGACTTCCTGCTGGGGTACGTGAAGCGCCTCGTCGAACGGCGTCCGGACCTGAAGGTGGTCGTCACGTCGGCCACGATCGACACGCAGCGCTTCTCCGATTTCTTCGGGGGCGCGCCCGTGATCGAGGTCTCGGGCCGCACCTATCCGGTGGAGGTCCGCTACCGGCCGGAGTTCTTCGAGGTAGAGGACGAGGACGACGAGCCCGTCGACATGAACGAGGCCATCGTGAAGGCCGTCGACGAGATCGACCGCGAGAGCCGCACGGGCGACATCCTGGTCTTCCTGCCGGGCGAGCGCGAGATCCGCGAGGCGGCCGAGGCGCTCCGGAAGCACCACCCCAAGGGCGCGGAGATCCTGCCGCTCTTCTCGCGGCTCTCGGCGGAGGAGCAGGACCGCGTCTTCGAGACCTCCGCCCGGCGGCGCATCGTGCTCTCGACCAACGTGGCCGAGACATCGCTCACGGTGCCGGGCATCCACTACGTGATCGACACGGGCCTCGCGCGCGTGAAGCGCTTCAGCCCCCGGCAGAAGATCGACCAGCTGCGCATCGAGCCCATCTCGCAGGCCGCCTCGAAGCAGCGCTCGGGACGGTGCGGGCGCGTCGCGAGCGGCGTCGCCATCCGCCTCTTCTCCGAGGAGAACTTCACGGGGCGCCCGGAGTACACGACGCCCGAGATCCTGCGCACCTCGCTCGCCTCCGTGATCCTGCGCATGGCGGCCCTCGAGCTGGGCGACATCGCGGCCTTCCCCTTCGTGGAGCCGCCCACGCCTCGGCAGATCGAGGACGGCTACAAGAGCCTCTTCGAGCTGAACGCCCTCGACGAGAAACGCAAGCTCACGCCGCTGGGCGTCGAGCTGGCCCGCCTGCCCGTGGACCCGCGCATCGGCCGCATGCTGCTCGCCGCGCGCGAGTTCAATTGCCTCGCCGAGATGATCATCCTCACGGCGGCGCTTTCGATCCAGGATCCGCGCGACCGCCCCTCGGA
>CAZPLW010000014.1:0-32933 GCA_964587315.1 uncultured Lysobacter sp. | reverse complement strand
GCAGGCGCCTCGTCCGCGCGGGGTCAACCGGCCCCTCCCGGATGATAATCCTAACCCGGGCCCGGTCGTTCCAGGACCCGCGCGACAGCCCGCAGGACAAGCGGCAGGAATCGGATCGCGCGCACGAGGGGTTCCGCGACGACGCCTCGGATTTCGTGCAGCTCATGAACCTGTGGAAGTTCTTCGACGAGGCCTTCCGCCACAAGGAGTCCGGTCGCAAGCTCTGGCAGGTTTGCCGCGACCATTTCCTCTCGTACGTGCGCATGCGCGAGTGGCGCGACCTCGCCGGGCAGCTGCGCGAGATGGCGGCGGACCTGAAGATCCGCGAGAACCCGACGCCAGCCACCTACGAGCAGATGCACCGGGCGCTCCTCACGGGCCTCATCTCGAACGTGGGCCTCAAGGCGCAGGAAGGCGATCACTACAACGCCCCGCGCGGCATCCCCTTCGCCATCTGGCCGGGCTCGGGGCTCAAGAAGAACCGCCCGCGCTGGATCATGGCGGGCGAGGTGCAGGAGACCACGCGCGTCTTCGCCCGCAACGTGGCGCGCATCGAGCCCGAGTGGATCGAGGCCGCGGCCCAGCACCTCGTCACGCGCCTGCACAACGAGCCCCACTGGGACCGCGCGCGCGGCGAGGTGGCTGCCTACGAGACGATCTCGCTCTACGGGCTCACCATCGTCGCGCGTCGCAAGGTGAGCTACGGCAAGCTCGACCCGGTGCGGGCGAGGGAGATCTTCATCGAGGGGGCCCTCGTCACCGGCGAGTTCGACACGCGGCAGCCGTTCCTCGCGCACAACCAGCGCCTGGTGAAGGAGATCGAGGACCTCGAGCACCGCGCGCGCCGGCAGGACGTGCTGGTGGACGACCGGGCGCTCTACTCGTACTTCGACGCGCGGGTTCCGGCCGAGGTGCGCGACTCGCGTTCCTTCGAGCACTGGTACGAGGAGCGCGCGAAGGCGGAGCCGAAGCTCCTGCACCTCACGCGCGAGGACCTCATGCGCCACGGGGCGGAGTCCGTGACGGAAGTGCTCTTTCCCCGCCAGCTTCGGCTGGGCGATCACGCGTTCGCGCTCGCGTACCGCTTCGAGCCCAGCCACCCGATGGACGGGGTCACGATGAACGTGCCCCTCGCGCTCCTCAACCAGGTGGACGAGGCGGCCATCGACTGGCTCGTGCCCGGCATGGTGCGCGACAAGGTCGCCTGGACGATGAAGGCGCTGCCCAAGCGTATCCGCACGGCCCTCGTGCCGGTGCCCGAGCACGTGACGGCCTTCCTCGAGCGCGTGAAGCCCGGCGAGCGGCCCATCGCCGAGGAAGTGCTGGCCTACGCCTCACGCCTCGTGGGCGATCGCCTCGACTCGAGCGTGTGGTCGAAGGAAGCGCCGCCCGCGCACCTGCTCATGAACCTGCGGGTGGTGGACGACGCGAAGCGCGAGCTCGCGATGGGGCGGGACCTCGGCGCGCTTCGCAAGCAGCTGGGCGAGGCCGCGCAGCTCACGCTCTCGCAGTCGAAGCCGGGCCTGGAGCGCGAGGGCATCAAGGCGTGGGATTTCGGGGACCTGCCCGCGGAGGTGACCTTCCGGCGGGGCAACCAGACGCTCACCGGCTACCCGGCGCTCGTGGACGAGGGCGCGAGCGTCGCCATCCGCCTCATGGACACGAAGGACAAGGCGCTCGAGGCCCATCGCGGCGGCGTGAAGCGGCTGCTGGCCTTCGACCTCAAGGAGCCGGTGAAGCAGCTCGAGCGCGGTCCCTCCGGTTTCAACGCCCTCGCGCTCAAGCTGCAGGCGGTCATGTCCGCGGACAAGCTGCGCGCGGACTTCGTCGCCTGCGTGATCGACCGCGCCTTCCTGGGCGAGGACGAGGCGCCCCGCAGCCCCAAGGGCTACGAGGAGCAGAAGAAACGCGCCCGCGCGCGCCTGCCCGCGGTGACCGAGGCCGTCACGCGCCACGCCAACGCCATCGCCGAGGCCAACCACGCCCTCACGATGGCGCTCGCGCAGTCGGCGGGCCTGGGCAAGCTCCCGCACGAGGTGAAGGCACTGCAGCAGCGCCTCGTCTTCCCCGGCTTCCTCGAGCGCACGCCGTGGGACAAGCTCGAGCACCTGCCGCGCTACCTGAAGGGCCTCGTCCTGCGCATGCAGAAGTACCGCGCCAGTCCCGACCGCGACCATCGCCACGGGCCGGTGGTGGCGGGCCTGTGGAACCAGTACGAGGCGAAGGCGGCGGCCGACCACGAGGCGGGGCGTCGCGACCCGAAGCTCGAGGAATACCGCTGGCTCATCGAGGAACTGCGCATCTCGCTCTTCGCGCAGGAGCTGAAGACCCCATTCCCCGTTTCCGCCAAGCGGCTGCAGAAATTCTGGGACGAGCACTTGCGGCGTTGAGCCATGGCCATCGGGAGGTGGCCATCGAGGGCAGGTCGGCGAGTTTCCGGTTCAGGGCGGCGCAATCACGGTCTCTTGCGGGACGGGTGCCCCGGATCTTGGGGGGAGTCAACCCACGACTCCCCCCAAGATCCGACCCGTCCAACGATTGCCTCCCCACAATGCCGGGAGGCAATCCTGCGACGACCGCGCCGCCATGAACCGGAAACTCGCCGACCTGCCCTCGATCGTCTCGTGCCCTTGGACGCATCGTCGCGAATGGCACGAAGCGGCGCTTCTTCCGCCGGCCCTTGCCATTCGACCGTTCTCGCACCTGCACGAGCCTGGCGAGCCGGAGTATTGCGATAATGGCTCCTTGGCCCCACTCGAGAGGATGTCGATGAGCACGGACGAACAGGTACTCTGGCAGGGCAGCCCCTCGCAATGGACGAACTTCTGGCCGTTCGTCCTGTGCATCCTCGTCGTCCCCATCCCGTACGCGATCTGGCGGTACATCGCCACGCGCTGCTTCACCTACGAGGTGACCGACCAGCGCATCCGCATCCGCCAGGGCGTCTTCAGCCGCCGCACGGACAGCCTCGAGCTCTACCGCGTGAAGGACGCGAGCTTCGAGCAGCCGTTCGTCATGCGCCTGGTGGGCATCGGCAACGTGGAGCTGGAGACCTCGGACGTCACCAACCCGGTGCTCTGGATCCGCGGCGTGCCGGACGCCGACGCCCTGCGCGAGCGGATCCTCAAGGCCGTCGACGCGATTCGCGACCGCAAGGGCGTGCGCGAGCTGGACGTCCCCGGCGGCCACCTGCATTGACGCCATGAACGACCGCGCCGCCCGCCTGCACCTGGCCTCGCGCATGGATTCCATCGCCGCCTTCGAGGTGATGGAGATCCAGACGCTGGCGCGGGAGATCGAGGCGACGGGGCGGGACGTCATCCACCTGGAGATCGGCGAGCCGGATTTCCGCACGCCCGCGCCCATCGTGGCGGCGGCCCACCGCGCGCTCGACGCGCAGCCGATGAACTACACCTCGGCACTGGGCATCCCGCCGCTGCGCGAGGCCATTGCGCGCTTCTATGCCGAGCGTTACGGCGTGCGCGTCGATCCGGCGCGCATCGTCGTGACGGCGGGCTCGAGCGCGGCGCTCCTGCTCGCCTTCGGCGTGCTGCTGGATGCGGGCGACGAGGTGCTGCTCGCGGACCCGAGCTATCCCTGCAACCGGCATTTCGTGCACGCGCTGGGCGGCGTGCCGAAGCTCGTGCCCGTGGGCCCGGCGACTCGCTACCAGCTCACGGCGGAACTGGCGCGCGCCGAATGGTCGCCGAAGACGCGCGTCGTCATGGTGGCGACGCCCTCGAACCCGACGGGCACGATGGTGCCGCCGGAGGAGATGGCGGCCCTGGCCCGGCTCTGCCGCGAGCGCGGCGCCGCGCTCATCGCGGACGAGATCTACCACGGCCTCACCTACGGCCTGGACGCGCGCACGGCCTGCGAGGCCGGCGAGGACGTCTTCGTCATCAACAGCTTCTCGAAGTACTTCCAGATGACGGGCTGGCGCCTGGGCTGGCTCGTCGCGCCCGCGAGCCACGTGCGGGAGGTGGAGAAGCTCGCTCAGAATCTCTACATCTCGCCGGCGACGCTTTCGCAGCACGCGGCCCTCGCGGCCTTCGAGCCCGGGACGATCGCGATCCTCGAGGCAAGGCGCCGGGAGCTCGCCGCGCGCCGCGATTTCCTCCTGCCCGCGCTCGAATCGCTTGGCTTCCGGATCGCCGCGAAGCCCGAGGGAGCGTTCTACGTCTACGCCGACTGCTCGGCGCTTACGGACGACAGCTTCGCCTTCGCGCGCGAGGTGCTCGTGAACGCCGGCATCGCCATCACGCCCGGCAAGGACTTCGGCTTCGCCGCGCCGGAGCGTCACGTGCGCATCGCCTACACCCAGCCCGTGGCGCGCCTCGAGGAGGCGATGGAGCGGCTGCGCGCATTCCTCGCGGGCCGCTAGCCCCGTGTCGCGCCTGCTCGTCGCACTGCAATTCGGCCTCATCGGGCTGATGATCGTGCGCACGGAGCCGGCGCGGATCGGCCCCGCCTTCGGTGTCCTCATCGCGTGCGGGCTCGCCATCGGCCTCTGGGCGATTTCCGCCAACCGCCCGGGGAACTTCAACATCCGGCCGGAACCGAAGGAAGGCGGCACGCTCGTGACGGGCGGCCCCTATCGATGGATCCGCCACCCCATGTACCTGGCCGTGCTCGTCGCGATGGCCGCCGTCGTCGTCGCGGGTGATGCCGCGCAGGCCGCGCTCTGGCTCCTGCTCGCCGTCGTGCTCGCCGCCAAGGCGGCGCGCGAGGAGCGCAGCCTCGTCCTCGTCCATCCCGGCTACGCCGCCTACCGCAGCAGCACCCGGGCCATCCTTCCCTTCGTCTTCTGATTCCGGAGTTCCGATGAAACGCCTGCTTGCCCTCACCCTTCTCGCCGTCGGCCTCGCCTCCGGGCCGGCGCTCGCGCAGTCCGTGCTCACGCCGCCTCCCGCCAAGCCCGCGTCCGCCCCGGCCGCGCCCGCCAATCCCGAGCGCGCGCTCAGCCTGAAGGTGATCGTGCCCGCGCCGATCGGCGACGTATGGAAGGCCTGGATGTCGGCCGAGGGCCTGCGCACGTTCTTCGCGCCCGGCGCCAAGGTCGAGCCGGTCACGGGCGGCGCCTACGAGATCTGGTTCAATCCCTACGCGCCCGAGGGCATGCGCGGCACCGACGGCATGCAGCTCCTCGCGATGCAGGAGCCGACGATGTTCACCTTCACGTGGATCGCGCCGCCCACGATGCCGGCGATGCGCAAGCAGGTCACCTACGTCACGGTCCGCCTCGCCCCGAAGGGCGACAAGGCGACGGAAGTCTCGCTGCTGCACGGCGGCTGGGGCGAGGGCACCGAGTGGGACGCGTACTACGCCAACGCGGAGAAGACCTGGCAGAGCACGCTGTCGGTGCTGGCGCGGCGCTTCCAGGGCGGGCCGGTGGACTGGACCGAGATCGAGAAGCGCTTGAGGGCCATCGCGCCGGTGCAGGCCAAGTGAAAGGCCCCGCGGCGCCTTGCCGCGGGGCCGTCGTGACGCCGGCCTAGAGCGCGTACTTGCCCGTCGCCACCGGCTGCAGGTCGTCGAACGAGACGCTCTTCGAGAGGGCGTAGGCGCCGTCCCCCAGGAGCGATTGCGCGAGCGCGGCGAGCGAGAGGAAGAGCGGATATTCCCAGCCGCCGCCCGCGTTCGTGAAGAGCCAGCCGTTGCCGGCGTGGGCCCAGGTCGCGCCGGCGAGCACCGGGAGGAGTCCCAGCGCCACCCAGCGCGCCTTCACGCCGAGGATGAGCATCGCGCCGCCGATCGCTTCCGCGGCGAAGGTCGCGTAGGCGAGCGGCCCCGGCAGTCCGATGGACTCGAAGTACTTCGCCGTGCCCGGCAGCGTGAAGACGACGCCCTTCAGGTACACGCTGTGGGCGATGAACATGACGCCCAGCGAGACGCGAAGCAGCAGGGCGGCCAGGGGGGCGGTGGTCTTGTCGATCATGGCGCTCTCCCTCTTCAGGCGGCGGCCACGGCCGGGGCCGAGGTCACCACGGGTTGTCCGAAGGCTTCCCACGTGGAGAAGCCGCCTTCCATTTCCACCACCTCGTAACCCTGCGCCACGAGCTTAGAGGCGGCTTCGGCGGCGAGGTGGCACTGCGCGTTGTAGCAATACACGTAGACGGGCTTGTCCTTCGAGAGCTTCGCGGGGTTGTCCCACTGGTTCTTCGGCAGGTTGACGGCGCCGGGGACGTGCGAGGCGCGGAAGTCGGGCGGGTAGCGCACGTCGACGACCTGCAGGGGCGCCCTGGCCTCGATGAGCCCGAGGAGCTCGTGCGGGCCGGTGGTGAAGGCGTTGCGGGCGGCGAAGTGGGCGCTGGCGGCGGCGAAGTCGTAGTTCATGGCGGTTCCTTTCGTTCGGTCGTTGGGCGCGAAGTGCGCGTGGAACGAATGGTGGGACCGGGCGCCTTGCGGATCGAGCGGGCGGGTGCGATATGATTGTTCACGATTTCGAACCAATCGGGAGGCCCCCATGGAGAACCTGGCCGACATCGCCGTCTTCGTGAAGGTGGTGGAGAAGGGCAGCTTCACGAAGGCGGCGGACGAGCTCGAGCTCTCCAAGGCAGTCGTGAGCAAGTACCTCACGCGCCTCGAGGCGCGCCTGGGCGCCCGGCTCCTCCACCGCACCACGCGGCGCCTCGCCCTCACCGAGGCCGGCTCCGCGCTCTTCGAGCAGAGCCGCCTCGCCCTGGAGCGCATCGACGAGGCCCAGGCGTCCCTCGCCCGCTTCCAGAGCGCCCCGCGCGGCCGGCTGGTGGTGAGCGCGCCCACGGCCTTCGGCGTCCTGCAGCTGGGCTGCGTGCTGCCGGAGTTCCTCGCGAAGCACGCGGGAGTCACCCTCGACATCCGGCTGGACGACCGCTTCGTGAACCTGGTGGCGGAAGGCTTCGACCTCGCCATCCGCGTCGGCCGGCTCACCGATTCCTCGCTCGTCGCCCGCAAGCTCGCGCCGTCGCGGCAGGTCATCGTGGCCTCGCCCGCCTACGTGAGGGAGCACGGCGCGCCGAAGTCGCCGGAGGACCTGGCCGAGCACAACTGCTTCGTGTACACGCTCTCGACGGGCGGGAACGTGTGGCGCTTCGCGAAGGGCGGCCAGGAGGTGCGCGTGCCGGTGACGGGCAACCTGCGCCTCAACAACGGCCTGCTCGAGCGCGACGCGGCCGAGCGCGGCGCGGGCATCGCGCTGCTGCCGACCTTCTACGTGGGCTCGCTCATCGCGGCCGGCAGGCTCGTGGTGCTGATGCCGGATTGGAAGCCGCCGGAGCTGGGCATCTACGCGGTGTACCCGCAGACGCAGCACGTCCCGCCCAAGGTGCGGGCCTTCGTCGACTTCCTCGTGGGGCATTTCGGGCCGAAGCCCGCGTGGGACCGCTTCGCGGACCCGCCCGCCGTCAGTTCGGCGGGGTCCAGTCCTGCGAGTCCTGCCAGGCGGAAAGCTGCGCGTCCGATTCGCCCTCGCTGAGGCCGTAGACCTCGCCGATCTTGCCGATCAGCTTGTCGCGGTTGCCGGCGATGAGGCGCAGCTGCTGGTCTTCCAGCTTGTCCCAGCGGTGCTTGAGCAGGGGCTTGAAGTGATCCCAGTTGCCCGAGATGCGGTTCCAGTTCATGGCGGTGCGCTCGAATTGTCGCGTCGCGGGGTTTTGGCCGTGCGCGGGGACCGCGATGTCTCCGTCAATTCATCATACGCGCTATGCCGGGGCATTCCCGCGCAGCTCCGCGAGCCAGCGGACCATCTGCGCCCCGGCCTCGCGGCTCGAGAGCAGGTCGAGGTGATGCATGCTCACGCCCACCCACTGGCGCGATTTCGGGATCCCCAGATGGCGGGCCTTCGTCCGGTGGCGGCCCAGCGCGCTCGCGAGCGGGACGAGGCGGTCGCCGGGCGTGCGGGCGCCATCGGCGCGGGAGGCCGTGGTCGCCGCGAGGGCATAGGCGCGCACGCCTTCGGGAATCGGGTGGCTGTGCGTCGGCGCCGGCCCGTGCGCGAAGCGGTCCTTGCCGGTCCATTCCTCGTCGAGGAGCGCGCCGTGGCGCAGGTCCGTGATGCCGCTGCTGCGCAGCTTCGCCAGGCGCGCGAAGGGCGCGGTGTACGGGCTCGCGCCCAGCAGCAGGTTCACCCAGTTGCCGCCGCGCTCGAGGGGCGCGCCCAGGTGCGGCGTGCCCAGGAAGAACAACGCCTCGAGCTTCGCGGGCCAGCGGTGGCCGGCGAGGCCGGCGTAGTGCAGGGCGCTCCTCGCCACCAGGCCTCCCATGCTGTGCCCCACCAGCACGACCGACTGCGGCGTCACGGGCCACGCGTCGACGAGCGACTCGAGCATCGCCGCGAGCGCGCGTCCGTTCGTCGAGACGTGCAGGCCCGTGTTGTAGTGCAGGTACACCGGCGTGCAGCCCGCCTTGCGGGCGAGCAGCGCGCCGTGGTCGTGGCCGTCGCGCTTCCACTGGCGGTCGTCCAGGCAAAGGCCGTGCACCAGCACGGCGATGCGCGGGGTGGCCTCGGGGATGGCCGCCGCGAGGGCCGCGCGCTCGAGGACGAGCGGCCTGCCGCCGCGGCGAAGGCGCATCGGGATCGCGAGCGGATTGCCCGTGCCGGCGAGGTGGTCGCCGAGCACGCCGTTCAGCGCGGAGAGCATGGCGTCGCGCTCGGCCGTGGACGCCTTCGCCCCGAGCGCGGGCACGAGCCTCGCGAGCCCGGCATCGACGCCCAGGCCGACGAACCCGGTGATGCCGCGAACGGCCGAATAGACGAGACCGGTGATGCCGCGCGTGCGCCCGCGGCCGGGCTTGCCGAGCGGCGGGGCGACGCGGGCGATGTTGTGGTGCAGGGCCTCGACCAGGTTCGTGACGCCCAGCGTCGCGTCGACGGCGAGACGGCCCAGCCCGTGCAGGTCGGACGGCTGCAGGTGCGCGGCGCGTTTCAAGGCGCGGGCGGCTCGGACGGATTCGCCGGCGGATCCTTGAGCCACGCGAAGGCTGCGCCCGCGATCCGCGCGAAGGTGAGGGCGCTGCTCGCGAGCGAGAGCAGCCGGGCGATGCGATCCGGGCCAGCGATCTCGACGGCCAGCAGGAACGCCGCGGTGCGCGCCGCGGGCGAGCGGACCACCGAGGCGCCCACGCGAGCCGGAGTGAAGCTCTCGCGAACCCGCGCCGCGTCATGCCACAGGCGCAGCCGGCAGAGCGCCGAGCGCGCGACGAGCAGCTGCTTGCGCGCCTCGTAGTCGTCAGTCGGGCGGGTCATCGCTTCCCCGGAGCATCTCGAGGTCCTTGCGGAATTCGGCCAGTGTCGCGCTGAAGGGCGGCGGGGCATCGCGGGCGACTTCGACGAACTTCGCGTACGCCCACGCGGCCACGACCCCGTAGACGATCGTCACGCCCGCCGCCGCGGCCACGCGATGCGTGTCCCAGAAGAGGGCGACCACGAGCAGCGCGGCGAGCAGCAGCGTCACCGCCCCGAAGAGGACCGCGACGCCCCCGAGCACGAGGAGGCGCTTTCGCCGCGCGGCGCCTTCCTCCAGCTCGACGCCGATCAGCTCGGCGCGCGCCCGAAGGAGCGCCAGGAGGTCGGCGCCCAGCGCCCGGGCGGGGCCGCCCGGGCCTTCGTCCTTCGGACCGGATGTCACGTGGCGGCTTTCCCGCCTAGCGGTGGCGGTTGAGCAGCAGGCCGATGGTGATGCCGACCAGCACGCTCACGCCGGCGGTGATGCCGATCGCCTGCCACGGCTTCTCGTGGACATAGGTGTCGGTCGCCTGCGCGGCGGCCTTGGTCTTCACGACCGCGGCCTGCTCGATCTCGACGAGCTTCTCGCGGGCGGCCTTCAGCTTGAGCTCGACCTCGTGGCGCATCGCGTTCGCCTTGTCGCCGCCGACCACGGCGGCGTCCTTGAGCAGCTTCTCGGTCTCGGCGACGACCGTGTTGAAATCCTGGAGCAGCTTCTCGCGGGTGACTTCCTGGGTGGCTTGGGACATGGTGATCTCCTTCAGGTGCGTGCGGGGAAATCCGGCACTTTCCGTCGGACTTCTCCGCGAATCGCGGAGTTCCCCAAGACCAGCCTGCGCCGGCCTCCGGAAGCCGCGTTGACTCGCGTCAATCGGATTCGCAATGTGTCGCCGATCGGCGTCACCGGGGCGCCGCGGCCCTCAGGCGGCGCGCAGGGGAATGCGTCGTTCCTCGACCGCGTGGCAGGCCACCTGCGCGCCGTCGACGTCGATGAGCTCCGGGCGCTCGGCCCGGCAACGGTCGTTGGCGTGCGGGCAGCGCGGGTTGAATGCGCAGCCCGGGGGCGGGTCGAGCGGGTTGGGCACTTCGCCCGCCACCGGCGTCCTCGCCTTGCCGCTCATCGTGATGTCCGGGATCGCGCTCTCCAGCATCTGCGTGTAGGGGTGCAGGGGCCGGGTGAAGAGCGTCCGGGTGGGCGCGATCTCGACGATGCGCCCCAGGTACATCACGCCCACGCGGTTGGAGATGTGCGAGACCACCGCCAGGTTGTGCGAGATGAAGAGGTAGGTGAGCCCGTGCTCGCGCTGCAGGTCCTTCATGAGGTTGAGGATCTGCGCCTGCACCGACACGTCGAGCGCGCTGGTGGGCTCGTCGCACACGAGGAACTCGGGGTTGGAGGACAGGGCCCGCGCGATGGAGATGCGCTGGCGCTGGCCGCCGGAGAACTCGTGGGGAAACTTCTCGGCGTCCTGGGCGGAGAGGCGCACGTCCTCGAGGAGCTCGCCCACGCGCTTCGCGATGGCGCGCTCGTCCGTGAGGATGCCGTGCTGGCGGATGGGCTCGGCGATGATCTTGCCCACGCGCCAGCGCGGGTTGAGGCTCGCGTAGGGGTCCTGGAAGATCATCTGGAAGCGCCGGCGCATGCGCAGCATCTCGCGCCGCTGCGCGATCTTCGCCATGTCCACGCCGTCGAAGACGACCTCGCCGCGCGTGGGGGCGTACAGGCCGCAGATGAGCCGCGCCACCGTCGACTTGCCGCACCCCGACTCGCCCACGAGCGAGAGCGTCTCGCCGCGGTCGATCGTGAACGACACGCCGTCCACCGCCTTCAGCAGCACCCGCGGCGCGCCTTCGAGGACGCGGTTGAGCCACGGCTTCGACACGTCGAAATTCCGCGCGAGATCCCTGACTTCGAGAAGGACCTTGGAAGGCCTGGCGTCGTTCATCTCACGCACGGCGGTATCGGTTTCGACCATCATCGGTGTTCATCTGCGTTCATCTGCGGTTCCAAAAGCCTTTCGCCCTTGACCTCGTGCAGCCAGCAGGCCGCGCGCGTCGCGCCGGCGTCAAGCAAGTCAGGCCGTTCCTCGCGGCAGCGATCGAAGACCTTCGGGCACCGCGGATTGAACGCACACCCCTTCGGAATCGCATTCAGGCGAGGCATCGACCCCTCGATCTGCGGCAGCCGCTCCACTTCCTCCCCGATGGCCGGGATCGACCCCATGAGCCCCGCGGTGTAGGGATGCTGCGGGTGGTGGATCACGTCCTGCACGGGGCCCACTTCCACCAGGCGTCCCGCGTACATGACCGCCACCCGGTCGGCCGTCTCGGCGATGACGCCCATGTCGTGCGTGACCAGCATCACGGCCGTGCCGTGTTCGCGGCAGAGCTTCTTCAGGAGCGTGATGATCTGCGCCTGGATCGACACGTCGAGCGCCGTGGTGGGCTCGTCCGCGATGATGAGCTGCGGGTTGGCGCACAGGGCGAGGGCGATCACCACGCGCTGGCGCATGCCGCCCGAGAACTGGTGCGGATAGTGGTCGATGCGTCGCTCGGCCGCGGGGATGCCCACTTCCTTCAGCAGCCCGATGGCCCGCTCCCGCGCCTCGCGCGCGTTCATCGGCAGGTGCGTCTGGATGGTCTCCGTGATCTGCCGGCCGATGGTGTAGAGCGGGTTGAGGGAGGTGAGCGGGTCCTGGAAGATGGCGCCGATGCGCCGGCCGCGGATCCTGCGCATCGCCTCCGCGGGCAGGTTGTCGATGCGCTCGCCCGCGAGGAGGATCTCGCCGCCCGAAATGCGTCCCGGCGGCTCCAGCAGGCCGATGATGGCCGTGCCGGTGATGGACTTGCCCGCGCCGGATTCCCCCACCACGCCCAGCACCTCGCCCGGCGCGATCGTGAGGCTCACGTCGTCGATGGCGCGAAGGGTGCCGCGGCGCGTGTTGAACTCCACGCGCAGGTGGCGCACTTCCAGCAGGGGGCTGGCGGCGACGCTCACTTGGCGGGGGCGTCCTTCTTGGCTTCTTCCTTCTTCTTGAACTTCTTCACGCACTCGCCGATGGGCTCGGTGTAGAAGTGGGGCTTCCAGTCCGGCCCGGTCTTCACCTCGTACCGGGCCACGACGCGGTAGCGCGTGCAGGCCTCGAGGTCGATCTCGGCCTCCAGGTACTCCGGCCGGAAATTGCCGCGGGCGGACTCGAAATGCAGGGTGAGCTTGTGCTTGCCCGGCTCGATGGGATCGGTCTTGCGGGCGTTGCGGGTGCTCTTGCCGTCGACCTTCGTGATCGCGAGGCGGGATTCCTTGCGCGTCTCGGAATTGTTGCCGCTTTCGACGATGGCATAGGGGTTGTCGTACATCCCGGCCTGGGCGAGGCCGGCGGCGGCGAGGGCGAGGGCGGCGAACAGCGTCTTCTTCATGGCGTGGACTCCTTGTCGGGAACGTGGGCATCGGCCTCGATCCTGGCCCGCGGGGCGGGCACGGCGAGGTTCCTATTTTCTACCATCGGGCGGGCGGGACTGTCGTTACCGAACATCTCGCCGGGATCGGGCGGGCCGGGGCGCTCATTGGGGCGGCTTGTCCGTCCTGAACTTGGCCGCGCATTCGCCGATCAGCTCGCTCGAGCGGACGACGGCCTTCCAATCCTGCCCGACCGGGTTGTCCAGCTTCGCCCCCAGGTAGTAGCGCATGCAGGGGCTCGCCATGACCTCGAGGGTCTCCTGGGTGGCGATCTTGAAGCCCTTGCGCGGGGGCAGGTCCACCGTGACCATCCGCCTGCCGGGCGCGACCACGGCCGGCGTGCGGCTCATGATGCTCTCGCCGTCCACGCGGTTCACGATGACCGGGCGCAGGTTCGGGTCCGACGAGGGGCGGGTGTCGGTGGTGATGATCGCGTACGGCTGGTCGTAGGGACCGGCGGCGGCCGCGAGGGGCAGGCAGAGCAGGGGCAGGGCCAGGAGCCGCTTCATGGATCCTCCTCAGCGCAGCTTCGGGTTGAGGGCGTCGCGCAGCCAGTCGCCCAGCAGGTTGATCGCGAGGACCATCATCACGAGCCAGGCGCCCGGAAAGACGGTGATCCACCATTCCCCCGAGAACAGGAAGTCGTTGCCGATGCGGATGAGGGTGCCCAGCGAGGGCTGGGTGGGAGGCACGCCGACGCCCAGGAAGGAAAGCGTGGCCTCCGTGATGATGGCGGTGCCGATGTGCAGGGTCGCGAGCACGAGCACGGGGCCCAGCACGTTCGGCAGCACGTGCGTGAACATGATGGCGACGGGGTGGCGGCCGATGACGCGCGCGGCCTGCACGTATTCCTTGTTGCGCTCGACGAGGGTGGAGCCGCGCACGGTGCGCGCGTACTGCACCCAGCCCGAGGCCGCGATGGCGAGCACGAGCACGTAGATCGCCGCGGCGTCGTGCGAGTCCTTGGGCAGCGCCACGCGCGCCACGCCGTCGATGAGGAGCGCGATCAGGATGGACGGGAAGGAAAGCTGCACGTCCGCCACTCGCATGATGAAGGCGTCCACCTTGCCGCCCACGTAGCCCGAGATGAGCCCGAGCGTCACGCCGATGAACATCGCGAGCACGACGGCGCAAAGGCCCACCAGGAGCGAGACGCGCGAGCCGTACATGATGGCCGAGAGCACGTCGCGGCCCTGGTCGTCGGTGCCCAGGAAGTAGACGGGATTGCCGCGCTCCGTCCAGGCCGGCGGCGTGAAGGCGTCCAGCAGGTTGAGCGTCTTCAGGTCGAACGGGTTGTGCGGGGCGAGGAAGCCGGCGCCCGCGGCCGCCACGATGCAGGTGAGGGCCACGATCGCCGACGCGATCACGATGGGCGAGCGCTTGAAGCTGTGGAAGACGTCGCCGTCCAGGAACCGCCTGAGCGCGTCCATCAGTGGCCTCCGGCGGCGGAGTGGTCGACGCGCAGGCGCGGGTCGACGAAGTAGTAGAGCATGTCCACCACGAGGTTGATGACCACGAAGATGAGGCCGATGAGGCACAGGTACGCGGCCATCACCGGGATGTCCGCGAACTGGACGGCCTGGATGAAGAGCAGCCCCATCCCGGGCCACTGGAACACCGTCTCGGTGATGATCGCGAAGGCGATGATGGCGCCCAGCTGCAGGCCCGTGATGGTGATCACCGGCACCAGCGTGTTCTTGAGGGCATGGCCGAAGTGGATGGACCGGTTGGTGAGGCCGCGGGCGCGCGCGAACTTGATGTAGTCGGTGCGCAGCACCTCCAGCATCTCGCTGCGCACGAGCCGCATGATGAGCGTGAGCTGGAAGAGCCCCAGCGTGATCGAGGGCAGGATGAGGGCCTTCAGGCCCGAGGGGGTGAGGAAGCCCGTGGACCAGCCGCCCAGCATCGTCGTGTCGCCGCGCCCGAACGACGGCAGCCAGCCCAGCCACACCGCGAAGATGAGGATGAGGAAGATGCCGATGAGGAAGGTGGGCAGCGACACGCCCACCAGCGAGACGGTGAGGAAGACGCGCGAGAGCCAGCTGTTGCGGTTGAGCCCCGTGTAGACCCCGAGCGGGATCCCCACCAGCAGCGCCATGGAGGCGGCGACGAACGCGAGCTCGAGCGTGGCCGGCAGCCGCTCGACGAGCAGGGCCGACACCGGCCGGCCCAGCCGCAGGGAGAGGCCGAAGTTGCCCTGCACCGCGTTGGCGATGAAGTTCGCGAACTGGACGTAGAAGGGCCGGTCGAGGCCCAGGGCCGTGCGCATCGCCTCGCGGTCGGCCTGCGTGGCCTCCGGCGGCAGCATGAGGGCCACGGGGTCGCCCACGAAGTTGAAGAGCGAGAAGGCGATGAAGCCGACCACGAGCATCACGACGACGCCCTGCAGCAAGCGCTGGATGATGAAGGCGATCATGTCCGGGGGATTGGCGGCGCCATCGCGGTCAGTCGATGCGCGTCTGGTAGAAGTAGAGGGTGTTCACGGGCGTGACGCGGGCCGTGACGTTCTTGCGCATGGCCCACGGGATGAGGGGCTGGTGGATGGGGATGAGCGGGAGCTCCGCCGCCGCGCGCTGGAGGATGTCGCGCGAGATCTCCCGGCGCTTGGCGGCATCCTGCTCGACGCGAAGGCGAGCGAGCAGCTCGTCGGTGCGCGGGTCCGACCAGCGCCCGAGGTTGAACTCGCCGTCGCCGCGGTCATTGCGGGAATGCAGCACCGTCTGGAGCGTGTAGTACGCGTCCGCCGTGAGGCCCCCGCCCCAGGAGAGCAGGTAGAAGCTGGTGTCGTAGCGCTCGATCCGGGGGAAGTAGGTGGGCTGCGGGACGATGTTCGCCTTCGCGCGGATGCCCACCTGGGCGAGCATCGCGACCACCGCCTGCGCGATGTCGGCCGCGGGCTGGATGTTGCCGGCGTCCAGCGTCACCTCGAAGCCGTTGGGATAGCCCGCCTCGGCGAGGAGCGCCCGGGCCCTGGCGCGGTCGTAGGGCAGGCGGATGTCACCCTCGGGCGAGTAGCCTTCGATGCCCGGCGTGATGAGGGCGCCGATGGGCTTCGAGAAGCCGCGCATCACCTTGGCGCGGATGGCCTCGGCGTCGATGGCGTGGGCCACGGCGCGGCGCACGCGGATGTCCTTGAAGGGATTCTTCGCGCGCTCGCTCCCGTAGAGCAGCTCGTCGCGGAACAGGTCGAACGCGAGGTACTGCACGCGCAGCTCCGCGCCCTCGAGGATGCGGATGTTCGGGTCGGCGCGCAGGCGCGCCACGTCCTGGGTGGGCGGGTCGATGATGAAGTCCACCTCGCCCGAGAGCAGGGCGGCGATGCGCGTCGCGTTCGACTTGATGGGCAGCATCACCACCTCGGTGAGGTTGCTCTCGTTCTTGCCGGCCGCGCGGCCCCACCAGTCCGGGTGCGCCGCGAAGACCAGGCGCACGTCGGGCTGGTACTCCTTCAGCCGGAAGGCCCCCGTGCCGTTCGCGTGGCGCGCGGCGTAGGTGTCCTCCTTCGCCTTGTAGTCCTGCGGCAGCGTCGCGCCGTGCTTCACCGCCCAAGCCTTGTTCATGATCCGCAGCTGCGACAGGTGCGCCAGCAGGACCGGGTTCGGCTCGCGCAGGTGGAAGTCCACGGTGAGGCGGTCCACCTTCGTCACCTTCTCCACGCCCTGCAGCGTGATGCGCATCTGCGAGAGCGGGTGCAGGGCGCGCCCGACGGAAAAGACCACGTCGTCGGCCGAGAAGGGCGCGCCGTCGTGGAACTTCACGCCGTCGCGCAGGTGGAAGCGCCAGGTCCTCGCGTCCGGCTGGCTCCAGCGCACGGCGAGCCACGGGATCACCTTCCAGTCCCTGTCGCGCCAGACGAGCGCCTCGTAGAGGTTGCCCGTCACCCGCGAGGAGGTGAGCAGGTTGGCCGCGTGGGGATCGACCGTCTGGGCGTCGTCCTGGCTCGCGTAGCGAAGCACCTTGCCGCATGCGAGGACGGGCGCGAGGGCGAGGACGAGGGCGGCGAGGGCGAGGCGAAGGGGCATGGGAGGGAGCATAACGCAGGCCGGGGAGCCCATCGGCTCCCCGTCGCGTGTCCGGTCGACTATCCCCGCCCGGGCGGGGGCGATGCCGGGTCCGTCAGTTGATCTTGACCCACTTCACCGTGAGGCGGTTGTCCGCGCGGTGCACGACCGTCACGTTGGAGCGCATGGCCCACGGGATCACCTGGTGATGCAGCGGGATGTGGCCGACGTCGGCCAGGTGCAGCTGCGTCACCTCGCGCGCGATCTCGGCGCGCTTCTTCGTGTCCGTCTCGCTCTTCATGCGGTCGATGAGGGCGTCCACCTTCGCGTTGGAATAGCGGCCGAGGTTGTAGTCGCCGTCCGCCGTCTTCTCGACGCGCGTGCGCAGCAGGCTCTGCAGCGAGTACTGCGAGTCGAAGGTGGGCACGCCCCAGCCGAGCATGTAAAAGCCCGTGTCCATTTTTTGGATCTTCGGGCTCCAGATGGTGCGCGGCTGCGCGTTCACCTTCACCTTGATGTTCACCTGCGCGAGCATCGCGGCGGCGGCCACGCAGATCTTCTCGTCGGCCACGTAGCGGTTGTTCGGGCAGTCGAGGGTCACCTCGAAGCCGCTCGGGTAGCCGGCCTCGGCGAGCAGCTTCTTCGCCTTCTCGCGGTCGACCTTCACGGGCTTGTCGAGATCCTTCGGGTAGCCGTCCACCTGCGGGGCGAACATGATGCCCGCGGGCACCGAGAGGCCGCGCATCACCTGCGACTTGATCGCCTGGGTGTCGATGGCGAGCTGCACGGCCTCGCGCACGCGCTTGTCCTTGAACGGGTTCTTGCCCTTCACGTTCGAGTAGAGGAGCTCGTCGCGGAACTGGTCCATGCCGAAGAACACGGTGCGGTTCTCGTTGCCCTCGACGACCTTGATCTTCGGGTCCTGCTTGAGGCGCGGGATGTCCTGGGGCGGCGGGTCGAGCACGAAGTCCACCTCGCCGCTGATGAGGGCCGCCAGGCGCGTGCCGTCGCTCTTGATGGGCTGGTAGACGATCTCCGTCACGTTGCCTTCGCGCTTGCCCCACCAGTTGGAATTGAGCACCGCCGTCGTCTTCACGTCGGCCTCGCGCGTGCGCAGGATGAAGGGGCCGGTGCCGTTCGCGTTGCGCGTGGCGAAGGTCTCTTCCTTGTTCTTGAAGTCCTGCGGCTTGGTGACGTTGTGCTTGGTGGACCAGGCCTTGCTCATGATCCGCACCTCGGTGAGCTGCGGGATGAGCACGGGGGCCGGGCCGGTCGTCACGATCTCGATCGTGAGGTCGTCGATCTTCTTCGCCTCCTTCACGCCCGCCAGGTAGGGCTTGAAGTTGGAGGTGTCCGCCAGGGCGCGCTGCACCGAGAAGACCACGTCGTCGGCGCTGAACGGCGAGCCGTCGTGGAACTTCACGTTCGCGCGCAGCTTGAAGCGCATCACCGTGGGGCTCACCTGCGTCCAGGATTCGGCCAGGCAGGGCTCCACCTTGAGGTCCTTGCCGCGGGTGACGAGCGTCTCGTAGATGTTCTCGAGGAACGCGTTGGTGAAGCCTTCGTTGTTGCCGTGCGGGTCGATGGTCGAGATGTCGCCCTGGCTCGAGAAGCGCAGGGTCTTCGCGTCGGCGGGAAGGCCGAGCGCGACGAGGATGGCGAGCGTCGCCGCGCGGAGGACGGGGGTGGCGGACATGGGGGGTCTCCGGGTGTGCGTTGGGGGGAGCGGGCCTGCGAGGGCGATCCGTCGGTGCTAGCCCAGATTATTCAAGGACTTGCAGGCCGAATGACAGTGGCGCCGATGATGCCTGAGGGGGCTTTCGGCGTCAACGAAGGGGTGGGAGTTATGCGGGCAAAAGACTTGGGAACCGCAGATGAACGCAGATGAACGCAGATGATTTGTGGTGAAGGAGGGTCCCTGCCCATGGCCAATTGCTACTTGCTGCAGCCACGAGCGCGATCTCAATGAACCCCTGGCCATCTGCGTTCATCTGCGTTCATCTGCGGTTCCAAAGCCATTTGCCCGCATCACTCCCCGCCCACCCGATTCCCAACCGCCCCCCAACGCGCTAAGTTACGCCACCCACGGAGACCCTTCGATGAACCGCCCCATCCTCGTCGCCCTGCTGATCGCCGCCACCCTCACCGGCTGCGGCAAGGAGGACTCCGCGAAAGCCGGCGACACCGGCTCGCCGGTCGGCGACGCCGCCCGCAGGATGGGCTCCGCCGTGCTCGCCGGCGACGTGGGCCAGGCCGGCGAGGCGATGAAGCAGATGGGCGGGGCCCTGGTGGGCTCCGTGCAGGTGGAGCCCGTCGACTTCCGCACGCTCAAGGAACTGCTGCCCGAGAGCCTCGCGGGCATGAAGCGGCGGAGCTCCGAGGGGTCCCGCTCGAAGGTCATGGGCGTCGCCGCGTCCACCGCCGAGGCCGTGTACGAGGACGGCAAGGGCGGGCGCATGAAGGTGACGCTCACCGATGCCGGCACGCTCACGGGGATCGCCGCGGTGGCGGTCGCGTGGATCAACGTCGAGATCGACAAGGAGGGCGACTCCGGGTACGAGCGCACCACCACGATCGAGGGCCGCAAGGCCTACGAGCGCTACGAGAAGGCCACGCGCACCGGCAAGCTGGACGTGGTCGCGGCCGGCCGCTTCCTCGTGGCCGCCGAGTCGAAGGGGCTCGACATGAAGGCATTCCGCGCGGCCATCGAGAAGATCGACCTCGCGAAGCTCGAGGCGCTCAAGTCGAAGGGCACGCCGCCCGCGCAGGCGCCCGCCGCGGGGAGGTAGCCGATGGCCGCGCCCGACCCCGACCCGCAGCCGCTCGTCTCGCCCCAGGGCGCGACCTGGGAGCTGCGCGAGATCCCGGCCTTCTCCCCGCTCGCCTGGCTCGTGCGCGGCTGGGACGACCTGCGCGCCGCCCCGCTCGCGAGCCTCTTCTACGGCGCGGCGTTCGCCGCCATGGGCTGGACGATCCTCGCGCTCTACGACTTCGCCTACCAATACGTTTCCACGCTCGTGGGCGCGTTCCTGCTGGTGGCGCCCTTCCTGGCCACGGGCCTGTATTCCCTGTCGCGCGACCGGGAGCGGGGCGTGAAACCGCGCTTCGTCGCCTCGCTCGTCGCGTGGCGCGAGAACGTCGGGGGCCTGGGCATCTACGTGCTCGTGATCACCGTGATCTTCCTCGTGTGGGCGCGCGCCTCGCTGGTCACCTTCGCGCTCTTCTCCACGGGCACGATGCCGGACCTGAAGGGCTTCCTCGCGAAGGCCTTCTCGTGGGGCAACATCGAGTTCGTGATCGTGTACTTCGCGGCGGGCGGGCTCTTCGCGACGATCGTCTTCGCGGTGAGCGTGATCTCGGTGCCGATGCTGCTGGACCGCGGCAACGACGCGGTGTCGGCCGCCATCCTCTCGGTGCAGGCGCTGGGGAAGAACCCGGCCACGATGGCCGTCTGGGCCTTCACGATCGTGCTGCTCACGGGGATCGGGCTCGCGACCTTCTTCGTGGGGCTGGTGATCACGATGCCGCTCATCGGCCACGCGACTTGGCACGCGTACCGCGATTGCGTCCAGTGGGGCGAGGACGCCCCCGGGGGCGCGCCGCTCGCCTAGCCGCGCGCCGCGAGCGGCAGCGCGGTCGTCTCCTTCACCGCCTCCAGCACGAAGCTCGACTTCAGGTCGATCACGCCGGGGTGCTTGAGGAGCGAATCCATCACGAAGCGCGAGAAGTGCGCGAGGTCCTCGACGACCACGCGCAGCAGGTAGTCCATGTCGCCCGTGGTGGCGTGGCAGGCGGCCACCTCGGGCCACTCGCGGCAGGCGCGCGCGAACTGGTCGGTGGGCATGCGCCCGCGCTTCTCGAGCTTCACGGTGACGAAGGCGGTCAGGCCGAGGCCGACCTTGGCCGGGTCGAGGAGGGCGGCGTAGCCGCGGATGACGCCGGACTCCTCCAGGGCCCGCACGCGGCGCAGGCAAGCGCTCGGCGAGAGCGCGACCTTGCCCGCCAGCTCGAGGTTGGTGATGCGGCCCTCCTTCTGCAGGAGATCCAGGAGCTTGCGATCGGTGCGGTCGAGGGTCATCGGGATTCGCTTATGCCGTCATTTGAGATCATCACGCAACATTATTGCGTGAAATGGCGCAATGAGGGGCAGGAATGCAATCCCATTGCGCGGGGTGGCGCGTACAATTCGCCGACCCGCGAACCGCTTGCCCAGGAGAGGCCCATGACCGAGACCGCAGCTCCCGCGAATCCCATGGGCACCGACGGATTCGAGTTCATCGAATACACGGCGCCGAACCCCGAGCTGCTGGGCGCGCTCTTCGAGCAGCTGGGCTTCACGCTCGTCGCCAGGCACCGGTCCAAGGACGTGGTGCTCTACCGGCAGGGCGGCGTCAACTTCATCGTGAACCGCGAGCCCGATTCCTTCGCGCAGTCGTTCGCGCGCGTGCACGGGCCGTCGGCGTGCGCCTTCGCCATCCGCGTGAAGAACGCGGCGAAGGCCTACCAGCGGGCCCTGGAGCTGGGCGCGAAGCCGCACCACGGCCCCGTGGGCCCGATGGAGCTCAACATCCCGGCCATCACGGGCATCGGCGGCAGCCTCATCTACCTGGTCGACCGCTACCCCGGAAACGGCGGCAATCTCACCATCTACGACGTGGACTTCGTGCCCGTCGAGGGCGTGGAGCAGCAGCCGGCGGGCGCGGGCCTCATCGAGGTGGACCACCTCACCCACAACGTCTACGTCGGCCGCATGGACGTGTGGGCGCAGTTCTACGAGAAGCTCTTCAACTTCCGCGAGATCCGCTACTTCGACATCAAGGGGAAGAAGACGGGGCTCACCTCGCGGGCGCTCACGAGCCCTTGCGGGAAGATCCGCATCCCGATCAACGAGCCCAGCGACACGAAGAGCCAGATCCAGGAGTACCTGGACGCGTACGCGGGCGAGGGCATCCAGCACATCGCGCTCTCGACGGCGGACATCTTCGCGACGGTGGAGGGCCTGCGCGCGAAGGAAGTGCGGTTCCTCGACACGCCCGATTCCTACTACGATCGCGTGAACGCCCGCGTGAAGGACCACGGCGAGGACCTCGAGCGGCTGCGCGCGAACCGCATCCTCATCGACGGCGAGGGCGTGGACAAGGATCACCACGAGGACAAGCTGCTGCAGATCTTCACGGAGACGGTGATCGGGCCGATCTTCTTCGAGATCATCCAGAGGAAGGGGAACCAGGGCTTCGGGGAGGGCAACTTCCAGGCGCTGTTCGAGTCGATCGAGGCGGAGCAGATTGCGAGAGGGGTGGTTTGAGAGTGAGGCGGGCAAGAGGCTTTGGAACCGCAGATGAACGCAGATGAACACAGATGATTTTCGAGAGGATGGGCACCGTGGCCAAGGATGACGCCTTGAAATATCTCTCGGGGTTCGGATCGCACCACGAGACGGAGGCCGTCGCGGGTGCGCTGCCGGTGGGGCGCAACTCGCCGCAGAAGCCGGCGTTCGGGCTCTATGCGGAGCAGTTCTCGGCGACGGCGTTCACGGCGCCGCGCTCGCAGAACCAGCGCTCGTGGCTCTACCGGCTGCGGCCGTCGGCCATGCATCCGGCGTTCCGCCGGCTGGACGACGGCCTCGTCCGGACGGCGCCCGCGGGCGAAGGCGGCGTGACGCCCAACCGGCTGCGCTGGATGCCGCTCGGCATGCCGGAGGCGCCGGCCGACTTCATCGACGGGCTCGCCACGATGGCGGCGGGGGGCGATGCGCGCATGGGAGCGGGGGTCGCGATGCACGTCTATCGCGCCAACAAGTCCATGGCGGGACGCGCCTTCCAGTGCAACGACGGCGAGCTCCTCTTCATCCCGCAGGATGGCGCCATCGACCTCTTCACCGAGTTCGGACGGCTCGCGGTGGCCCCGGGCGAGATCGCGCTCGTGCCTCGCGGGGTGAAGTTGCGCGTCGAGCTGGCGCATGGCCCCGCGCGCGGTTACCTCGCGGAGAACTACGGGGCGCCCTTCCGTCTTCCGGAGCTCGGGCCGATCGGCGCCAACGGCCTCGCGAGCCCGCGCGATTTCGTCGCGCCCACCGCGGCCTTCGAGGACGAGGATGCGCCGTGCGAAGTGGTCGCGAAATCCGGCGGTCACCTGTGGAGCGCGCGCTACGGCCATTCGCCGCTCGACGTCGTGGCGTGGCACGGCACCGCGTATCCGGTGAAGTACGACCTCGCGCGCTTCAACACGATGAACACCGTGAGCTTCGACCACCCGGATCCGTCGATCTTCACCGTGCTCACCTCGCCCTCGGACACGCCGGGCACCGCCAACGCGGACTTCGTGATCTTCCCGCCGCGCTGGATGGTGGCCGAGGACACCTTCCGCCCGCCGTACTTCCATCGCAACGTGATGAGCGAGTTCATGGGCCTGGTGAAGGGGGCCTACGACGCGAAGCAGGGCGGTTTCGTGCCCGGCGGCGCGAGCCTGCACAACGTCATGACGGCCCACGGGCCGGACCGGGCCTCGCACGCGGCGGCGAGCGCCGCGACGCTGGATCCGAAGTACCTCGACGCGACCCTCGCCTTCATGGTCGAGAGCCGCCACCCGTTCGAACCCACCGCCTTCGCCCAATCGACCCCGGCCCTCGACCGGGCCTACGACGCGGCGTGGGACGGATTCCCGAAAGCGATGGTTCCCCGATGAAGCTCGCGAGCCTGAAGGGCCCCACGCGCGACGGCACGCTGGTGTTGGTCGATCGCGGCCTCGCCACCGCCGTGTCCGCCGCCGGCATCGCGCCCACGATGCAGCACGCGCTCGAGCACTGGGACGAGCTCCGCCCGAAGCTCCTCGATGCGTACGAGAGCCTCGAGTGCGGCAACGAGCGCCACGCGTTCGATTTCCAGGCCGCGCTCGCGAAGGGCGAGGTGGACGCGCCCCTGCCGCGCGCCTACGAATGGCTGGACGGCTCGGCGTACCTCTCGCACGTCGAGCGCGTGCGTCGCGCGCGAGGCGACACCGTGCCCGAGAGCTACCGGCACGACCCGCTCATGTACCAGGGCGGGGCGGGCGACATGATGGGGCCGCGCGATCCCATCCGCGCCCTGAGCGAGGACTGGGGCATCGACCTCGAGGGCGAAGTCGCGGCCATCACGGGCGACGTGCCCATGGGCGCCACGCCGGCCGAGGCCGCGGGCGCGGTGCGCCTCCTCACGCTCGTGAACGACGTTTCCTTCCGCCGGCTCATCCCGGCCGAGCTCGCCAAGGGCTTCGGATTCGTGCACGGCAAGGGCGCCAACGCGCTCGCGCCGGTGGCCGTCACGCCGGACGAGCTGGGCGCCAGCTGGGACGACGGCCGGGTCCACCTGCGCCTCGTCTGCCACGTGCGCGGGCAGTGGTTCGGCAACCCGAACGCGGGCGCCGACGCCTCCTTCGGCCTGCACGAGCTCATCGCCCACGCCGCGAAGACGCGCGAGCTGCGGGCCGGCACGCTGGTGGGCACGGGCACCATCTCGAACCACGACAAGGCGACGGGCTATGCCTGCCTCATGGAGGCGCGGCTCGTGGAGCAGGTGGAGCAGGGCGCGGCGAAGACGCCGTTCCTCGCCTTCGGGGACACGGTGAAGATCGAGATGTTCGACGTCCACGGCGCGACGATCTTCGGCGCGATCGAGCAGCGGGTGGAGCGCTGCACGCGCTAGCGCGATGACGGGCGAGACCTCCCACGGCCTGCGCGGCGACTACGCCGGCATGCGGCCGGACTACACGGTCGACCAGCGCTGGGGCGCCTACACCGAGGCCGAGCACGCCCTCTGGCGGCGGCTCTACGCGCGGCAGGCGGTGCTGCTGCCCCGCTACGCGTGCCGCGAGTTCACCGACTCGCTCGCCGCGCTCGATTTCGGCGGCGGCATCCCGCGCTTCGACGAGGTGAACCCGAAGCTCGCCCGCGCGACGAACTGGCAGATCGTCGCCGTGCCGGGGCTGCTCCCGGACCGCGCCTTCTTCGAGCACCTGGCCCACCGGCGCTTTCCCGTGACGGTGTGGTTGCGGGAACCCGAGGAGTTCGACTACATCGTCGAGCCGGACGTGTTCCACGACTTCTTCGGCCACGTGCCGCTGCTCTTCGACCCGGTGTTCGCGGATTACCTCGAGGCCTACGGCCGGGGCGGGCTGAAGGCGGACGCGCTCGGCGCCATCGAGATGCTCTCGCGCCTGTACTGGTACACGGTCGAATTCGGGCTCATCGAGACGCCGCAGGGCATCCGCACGTACGGGGCGGGCATCCTCTCCTCGGGCGGCGAGCTGCCGTACTGCATCGAGAGCCCCGAGCCCCACCGCATCGGCTTCGATCTCCTGCGCATCATGCGCACGCGCTACAAGATCGACACCTTCCAGGAGACGTACTTCGTCATCCGCGATTTCCGGGAGCTGTTCGAGGCGACGGCGCCGGATTTCACGCCGCACTACGCGACGCTCGCCGGCCTCCCGCCCCACGGGCCCCGCACGGTGCTCCCCGCCGACCGCGTGCTCTCGAAGGGGACGCACGCCTTCACTTGAGCTGAAGGGGACGCAGGCTTTCCCGATCTCGAAAAGCCTGCGTCCCCTTCACCTGCGCTGAAGGCGTGCGTCCCCTTCAGCCCTTCAGCGCAGGAGGGCGCAGCGGGCGAGTCCCGAAAGGCACCGGTCGAGCTGCGAGGCTTCGGCGCCCGTCTCGCGAAGGAGCGCCGCCCGGTCGCGCGTGCCGTCGAGCAGCGGGACCACCTGCTGCCCGAGCGCCTCGTCGAGAATGACGGTGTTGCCCAGGCGACCGGTGACGGTGTTCCCTTCGGACGCCTGCAGCCGGACGAGCGCGCTGGAGACCGGGCGATCGCCCGCCACCCGGGCGAAGGCCGGCTGGCGCACGTGCACGTGGGCGACGCCCGCGCAGTACGCGGCGAGGGCGAAATCCGCCAGCCGCCGTCCCGCGGCCCCTCCCGAATCCCGCACGGCATCGGCCTTCAGTTCGCCCAGCGGCAGCGCCGCGGGCCAGGCCTGCCGCAGCCGCGCGATCGCGGCCTGCGCGACGGGATCGCCGGTGGCGTGGAAGAGGCCCTCGGCCGTCCGGTAGGTCCGTCTGCCGTCGGCGGCCGCCTCGCCCACGGGCGAGAGCGAGCACGACATCGCGAGCGCCATCAACCGGTCGGCGTGCATGTCGCTGCCCAGGGTCACGTCCGCGTGGCACAGCAGCGTCTGGCGGAAACGGCGCTCGACGAGGAAATCGCGGTACTGCTCGCGCTCCACCAGCCCCGGCGCCCAGGCGTCGAGTTTCGCGCGGGCGGCCGGCGGCAGAGGCGGGTCCTGCATGGCGGCGAATTCCGCCTCGGCAAGGAACTGCAGGTCGTGCCGCGCGGCCGCCTCGCAGAAGTCGCGGAAGTGGGCCAGGTGGAACTCGGCCGCCAGGTCGTCGTGGAAGAGCCCGGCGTCCGTCCGCCTCGCGACCCGGGCGGCTTCCTGCGCCAGGGCCGAGGCGGCCGATTCCGGGTCCCGCGCCTGCGAGGTCCGGACCCATTCGAGGAACTCGCGCGCGGCAGCGGTGCGCTGCGCCGGGTCGTCCACGCCTTCCAGGTGCATGAGCATCGCCTCGCGCATCAGGCGCCGCAGGTGCCCCCCGGGCAGCACGTTGTAGCTCACGAACGCGACCCCCTGCGGGGCGAGGTGGCGGCGGCAGGCGGCGAGGAGCCCTTCGCGCACCGGTTCGGGCACCCACGAGTAGACGCCGTGCGCGATCACGTAGTCGAACTCGCCCAGGTCCGCGGGCAGCCGGGCGATGTCGCCGGCGCGCAACGCCAGGTTCGCGAGGCCCAGGCGCTCCGCCCGCCGGCGCCCCTTGTCGATGGCCGTCGCCGCCAGGTCGATGCCCACGAGCCGGCACTGCGGCGAGGCCTCGGCGATGGGCATCAGGTTGGCGCCGTCGCCGCAGCCCAGCTCGAGGACGCGGCAGCGCGACGGGTCGGCCGGCGACATCCCGAACAGGAACGCCAGGCTCGCCAGCCGGTCGGGATGGGTCTGGGGGTAGGCGTGGCCCGGGTAGTCGACCCGGTCGTAGTCGGTGGGCGGGAGCATGGCGGGTGCGCGGGCGGGATGGGGCCATCATGCCCGCGGGCGTTCCCGGCGGAAACGGGTCCTGTCCCACGAATAGGCGATAGACATCCGGGCCGATCCGGGCTTACCGTGGCCCCTCGCGAATTTCGCGCGCGCAATCGGGAGACCGGCATGAGACAGGCTTCGGGCAAGGCAAGGAAGGCGATGCAGGTCGTGTTCGCGACCGGCTTGGCGGCGGGCGCCGTGCAGGCGGACGCGGCGATCGACAGCTGGGTGCGCATTCCCGGCATCGCCGGCGAATCGGTGAACGCCGATCACAAGGGCGAGATCGACGTGGCCAGCTTCTCGCAGACGCTGGACAACAAGAACTGCGCCTTCGCGGTGGTGAAGTTCCTCGACAGCGCCTCGCCGGCGCTCGCGGAAGCCGCCGCCAAGAAGTCGACGCTGCCGAGCGTCGTCCTCAACGCGCGCAAGTCGGGCGAGGGACAGAAGGACTTCCTCACGATCACCCTGGCGAGCGCGACCGTGGCGAGCGTGGACACCGCCTACGGCGGCGGGGATGCGCCGGCGAAGGAGGAGGTGGTCTTCTCCCCGCGCAGCGTCACGTTCTCCTACCGCCCGCAGGACGCCAAGGGCTCGCTCGGCGCCGCGGTGACCTCGTCGTACACCTGCGACAAGTAATCGCCGGGCAGGAAAGGAAAGGGGGAAGCGTTCGCTTCCCCCTTTTTCATTCGAGCACCGGGTACGGGTCAGGCGACCTGCACCTCGATGCGCCGGGGCTGCGCGTGGGCGGCCTTCGGGATGCGCAGCTTGAGCACCCCCTGCGCCAGCTCGGCGTTCACCTGCGAGGCGTCCAGCTCCTTGGAGAGCGTGAAGACGCGCCGGTAGCGGGGCGTGTCCAGCTCCACGTGCGTGGGCGTGAGCCCCTCGATCGCGGGCAGGGCCATCTCGCCCTCGATCGTGAGCGTGTCGCCCTCGACGCTCACGGCCAGGTTCTCCTTCGGCACGCCGGGCAGGTCCGCGTACAGCGTGATGCCCTGGGCGTCCTCGATCACTTCGACGGGCGGCAGCAGGGCCGCCTGGCTGCGCGTCTCGGTGGCCGCGCGGTTGACGGTGGAAAGATCGGACATGGCGGTCTCCTTCACTGGACGGTGATGCGGCGCGGTTGCGCGGCCTGGCGGCGGGCGATCGTGAGGTGCACGAGGCCGTCGCGGTACTTCGCCTCGACGCCCTGCGGATCGGCGTCGTCCGGCAGCGTCACGACGCGGCGGAAGCGCCCGGCGAAGCGCTCGTCCACGTGGCGGGTGGCCTTCTCCGCGGGCGCCTCGGCCTTGCGCTCGCCGGCCACGGTGAGCACGCCCTTGTCGATCTGGACGTCGAGCGTCGCGGGATCGAGGCCGGGCGCGAAGACGAACAGCTCCAGCGAGCCCGGGGTCGCGCCCACGTTGAGCGCGGGATAGCCGCGGGCGGCGCCGCGGATGGCAGGCTGGCGGTCGAAGGCCTGGAGCACGTCGCGCTGCAGGCGGTCCAGTTCCGCGAACACGTCGCGGGCGAATAGCGGTCGGTAGGTCATGGGGTCCTCCGGTTGGGCATCGCCGCCCGACGGGGCGGCCACGTACCGAACGTGGAGGGAGGCGCCACGGATTTCAACGGCTTGAAATCGCCGGAAACCGCCCCGAGATGGCCCCGTTTGCCCTTCGGCCCGTCGGGGCCCCGGTCAGGCCCTTCTACGGCAACGTGACCTGCTGCGCCTCGATGAAGTTGTCGGCGCGGTGCACGATGCCCAGCCCCTTCCGGGCCGCCCAGGGGATCACCTGGCGGTGCAGCGGGATCGTGTAGACCTGCTGGCGCACGCGCTGGAGGGCCTGCTCGAGGAGCGCGGCGCGCTTGCCGGTGTCCATCTCGACGTCCGCCGCCTCGATGAGCCGGTCGAGCTCCGCGTCCTTCGTGCGCCCGGAGTTGAAGTCGCCCCAGCCCTTGCCGTCGAAGCTGTGCAGCACCGGCCCCAGGGTGCCGCCCGGGTCCGTGGCGCCGCCGCCCCAGCCGTAGAGGTGGATCGAGAAATCGATCCTGTCCACGCGCTGGAAGAACTGCGCCCGCGGCAGGAGCGAGAGCGGCGCCCGCACGCCCACCTTCGCCCACATCGCGGCGATCGCGGTGCACAGGCGCTCGTCGTTCACGTAGCGGTTGTTGGGGCACAGGAGCTGCGCCTCGAATCCCGAGGGGTAGCCTGCCTCGGCCAGCAGCTTCCTCGCGCGAGCCGGGTCGTAGGGCACGGCGCGCGGCTCGAGCGACGGGATGATCGAGATGCGCGCGGGCACCATGGAGCCCGTCGGCCGGGAGTTGCCGCGCATGACCTGCGCCCGCAGGGCCTCCGTGTCGATGGCGGCGTAGAGCGCCTGGCGCACGCGAAGGTCCTTCAGCGGATTCCTGCCCTTCACGTCGGAATGCAGGAGCTCGTCCCGGCCCTGGTCCAGGTGCAGGAAGATCACGCGGTTCTCCGGCCCCTCGAGGATCGTGACGGCCGGATTCGAGCGCAGCCGGTTCACGTCCTGCAGGGGCGGGTCGAGGACGAAGTCGATCTCGCCGGAGACGAGGGCCGCCATGCGCGTCGCGTCCGACTTGATGGGCCGGTAGACCATCTCCGTCACGTTGCCGCCGAAGCGCCCCGCCGCGCGGCCCCACCAGCCGGGGTTCTCGCGCAGCACGGTCTTCACCTCCGGCTCCCACGAGGCGAACCGGTAGGGGCCGGTGCCGTTGGCGTTGCGCGCGGCGTAGGTGTCCTCGGCGTTCTTGTAGTCCTGCGGCCGCTGGGCGCCGTTCTTCAGCGCCCACGCGCGGCTCATGATCATGACGGCGTTGAGGTACTCGAGCAGGATCGGCGTGGGCTTCGCCGTCTCGAACTCCACGGTGAGGTCGTCGACCTTGCGCACCTTGCCCAGCCGGTTGGCGAAGGTCTTGAAATTGGACG
The DNA here is from genome assembly GCA_964587315.1 of uncultured Lysobacter sp. GTDB lineage: Bacteria > Pseudomonadota > Gammaproteobacteria > Burkholderiales > Usitatibacteraceae > FEB-7. The sequence continues at coordinate 3,240 of CAZPLW010000014.1, read as the reverse complement.
TGGGGCCCTGCGCGCGCTCGATCGAGAACACCACGTCGTCGGCGCCGAAGGGCGTGCCGTCGTGGAACTTCACGCCCGGCCGCAGCTTGAAGCGCCACACGGTGGGGCTCGCCTGCTCCCACGACAGCGCGAGGGACGGGATGATGCGCAGGTCGTTGTCGCGCGTGGTGAGCCGCTCGTACACGTGGTAGAGCAGCAGGCTGTTGATGCCCTCGTTCTGCGCGTGGGGGTCGGCGGTGAGGAAGTCTCCCTGCGAGCTCCAGCGGAAGGGCTTCGCCGCCGCGGGGGCGGCGAAGCCGACGAGAAGGGCGAGCGCCGCGAAGGCGAGGCCGGCCCGTCGTCCCATGGGGGGCGTCAGAACGCCAGCCCGAAGCCCACGCTCGCGGCGCGGACCTTGAACTTGCCGCCGATCTCGTTGCTGCCCAGGCTGTCGTGCGAGTCGAGGTCGACGCGCAGGAACGCGCTCTCGCCGAAGCGCCACGCGGCGCCCACGCCATAGACCGCGGCCGTGTTCGTGTCCTTGCGGCTCGAGTTCTCGAGTTCCACGAATCCCGACGAGGTGAAGCTCGCCTTCGACTCGGCCCGGGCGACGCCGAGCTTGGCGAAGACCAGCATGTCCTTCGCCGGCGAGAACGACGGCGCCAGGGCGATGCCGACGGCCTTCGACTCGATGCGCGCGCCGATCGCGCCGGTCGGGGTCACGGTGCCCTGCCAGTAGGTGTTGCCGAGATCCGCGTAGTAGCCCTCCACCGCGAGCCAGGGCCGCAGGCGGTAGCCGACGTAGGCGCGCCCGCCGTAGTCCTTCGTGTCCGTGGTCAGGTTCACCGACGAGAAGCCCAGCGCGCGCAGGTCGCCGCCGATGCGGTCCGTGTTGACCTCGCTGTGGGTGCCGCTGGCGGAAAGCCCCGCGTACCAGCCCGCCGCCGAGGCGGGCATCGCCGCGGCCATCGCGGCCAGGGCGGCCGCGCATCCGATGATCTTCTTCTTCATGGTCTCGTTCTCCGATTCGTTCAGCGGCCGGCCGCCGTGCCTTCGCGGCGCGGGTCGGCGCCGCCGGCCCAGCCGGCGAGGGGTTTCACGATGGCGCGCATCGCGACGTCGGGATTCGGGTTCGAGTTGAGGCGCGTGATCCCGTGGATCCCCGAGTTGATGTCGATGACGCTCACCGTGTGCCCGAGCGCGACGAGGCCGGGCCCCAGGTCCTTCACGGAGCTGGCCCGCTCGAGGCTCGTCACCGCCGAGGTCTGCGCGCCGAAGTTGCCCAGGTTGATGGCGGCCTGGATGTCGAGCTTCCAGTCGAGGATGCCGATGAGCGTCTTGGCGACGTACTGGATGATGTTGCTGCCGCCCGGGGAGCCGACCACGGCGTGCAGGCGGCCGCCGTTGGCGTTGTCGAACACGAGGATCGGCGCCATGGAGCTGCGCGGGCGCTTGCCGGGCTCGACGCGGTTCGCGACGGGCACGCCGGCCGCGTCGGTGGGCGCGAAGTTGAAGTCGGTGAGCTGGTTGTTGAGCACGAAGCCGCGCACCCACTGGTGGCTGCCGAAGCCGCTCTCCACCGTCGTCGTCATCGAGAAGGCGTTGCCGTCCTGGTCGACGATCGAGATGTGCGAGGTGCCGTTCTCGAACTCGTCGGTGTGCGGCGCCTGCTCCACCTTGCCGCAGCCCGAGGGCGTGCCGGCGCGGGGAACCCCCATGCTTCGCGTGAGGCTGATCGCCGTGGCACGCGACTTGAGGTAGTTCGAGTCGATGAGGCCGGCAGTCGGCACGCAGACGAAATCCGGGTCCGCCATGTAGAGCGCGCGGTCGGCGTAGGCGAGGCGGTAGGCCTCGGAGATGAGGTGCACCGAGGCGACGCTGTTGGGCGCGAGGGCGCCCAGGTCGTAGTTCTCGAGGATGCCGAGCGTCGCGAGCACGGTGGCCGCGCCCGAGGAAGGCATGCTCATGCCGCAGATGCGCCAGCGCTGGCGGTACGTGGCGCACACGGGATCGCGCTTCTTGACGGTGTACGCCGCGAAGTCCGTGAGCTCCATGATCCCGGGGTTGGTCGGGTGTCCCTTGATCTTCGCGATGATGTCCGCGGCGATGGGGCCCTTCAGCAGCGCGTCGGCGCCGCCGGCCGCGATGGCGCGAAGCGACGCCGCGTAGTCCGGGTTCGTGATGACCGTCCCGGCGGCCTTCGGCGTGCCGTCGGCGTTGTAGAAGTAGCTGCCGGCGCCGCGCGGGCCCTTGAGCTCCGCGTTGGCGCCCGAGAGCGCCGAGAAGAGGCGCGGCGAGATGGCGAAGCCGTTCTCGGCGAGCGCGATGGCCGGGGCGAAGAGCATCGCCCAGGGCAGCTTGCCCTTCTCCTTGTGCGCGACCTCCAGCGCCTTGATGGCGCCGGGAACGCCCGTGGAAAGGCCGCCGATCACCGCCTGCGTGAAGCCGAGGGGCTGGCCGTTCGGTCCGATGAAGTAGTTCTGCGTCGCCTTGGCCGGCGCGGTCTCGCGGCCGTCGTAGGTCTCGACCGCCTTCGTCGCGGCGTTGTAGGTGACGATGAAGCCGCCTCCACCCAGGCCCGACGACTGCGGCTCGACCAGGCCCAGCACCATCTGCACCGCGACCGCCGCGTCGAGCGCGGAGCCGCCCAGGGCGAGCATGTCGGCGCCTGCCTTCACGGCGAGCGGGTTGGCGGCGACGACCATCTCCTTCCTGGTGAAGACGATGGTCTTGTCGGTCCAGCCCGAGGGCAGCTCGGGCGGGGGTTGCTGCGCGAAAGCCTGCGTGCAGGCGGCGACGAGCGCCGCGGCGAGCACGGGACGGGTCCAGCGTTGCGAATGCATGAGGTCTCCTCCTCTATTGTCGTTTGGCGGACGGGTGCTACTTGATCTTCACCCAGGTCGCCTGCAGCCAGTTGTCCGCGCGGTGGACGACTTCCACGTTGGCGCGCGAGGCCCAGGGGATCACCTGCAGGTGCAGCGGGATGTGCAGGACGTTGTCGTGGTGGTACTTCATCGCCTTGTTGATCGTCTCCTGGCGGCGCTTCGGGTCAGTGTCGCCCTTGGCGTCGTCGATGAGCGCGTCGAACTCGGGGTGCTTGTAGTTGCCCCAGTTGTAGTCGCCGTCGCCCTTGTCGTTGCGGCTGTGCAGGACCGGCTGCAGCGTGAAGATCGCGTCCGTCGTGGCGCCGCCCCAGCCGAGCATGTACATCGACACGTCCAGGCGCTGCGCCTTCGGGAAGAAGTTGGCGCGCGGCTGGGC
>CAZPLW010000013.1:36933-37817 GCA_964587315.1 uncultured Lysobacter sp. | reverse complement strand
CCTGAAATCGGGCACCGTCCCCGTTTTCTAGCGTTCCGGCGGCCGGATGTCCCCGAAGCGGGGGACGAAGAGGCCGGCGCGCCGGTCCGCGAAGTAGTGCTCGAGCGTGCGCGAGACGCTCGCGAAGGCGATCTCGTCCCAGGGAATCCCGTCCTCGGCGAAGAGCTTCGTCTCGAGGCTCTCCTCGCCGGGCGAGAAGTCGAGGTCGACGAGGCGCGAGCGGAAGAACACGTAGATCTGGCTGATGTGCGGCAGCGAGTAGAACGTGTAGATCTCCTCGATCTCGATGCGCGCGTTGGCCTCCTCGAGCGCCTCGCGCGCGGCGCCCTCGGACGCCGTCTCCCCGTTCTCCATGAAGCCCGCCGGCAGCGTCCACTTGCCGTGGCGCGGGTCGATGGCCCGCCGGCACAGCAGGATGCGGCCGTCCTCCCACGCGGGCACGGAACCCACGACGACTTTCGGATTCTGATACTGGATGTGCCCGCACGCGGGGCAGACGGCCCGCGCATGGGTGTCGCCGGGGGGCACCTTGGTCTCGACCGGGGTGCCGCAGACGTTGCAGTGCGTGATGGGCAGCAGGCGGCGCGTCATGCGGGCATGGTATCATAAGCCTATGAAAACTATTGGAAAAGTGATCGGCTGGGCGGTCCTTCTCGTCGCCACGGCCGCGGGGGCGGCCCACGGGCCGGGAGAAATGGTCATCGTCCTGAATTCGGGCGACGGCACGGTGTCCATCGTGGATCCCGCCACGCGCAAGGAAGTGAAGCGCATCCCGGTGGGCAAGGAACCGCACCACCTCATGGCGACGCCGGACAACAAGGAACTCATCGTCGCCAACGCGGCGAGCAACGACCTCGTCTTCCTCGACCCGAAGACGGGCGAGA
>CAZPLW010000013.1:0-36923 GCA_964587315.1 uncultured Lysobacter sp. | reverse complement strand
TTCCGGCGCCGGGGGGCCGGAAATCAGCGACCCGTCCCGAATGGGCTATCCGCCGGACAAGAAGTGTTTCGGGTCCGTCTCGAACCGCCTGGACCGCGTGGACCTCTACACGGCCGATTTCAAGCTGGCGAAGCGCATCCCGACGGGCAGGGTGCCGAGCCACGTCGCGTTCTCCGCCGACAGCAAGTTCGCCTTCGTCACGGTGCAGGAATCCAACGAGTTCATCGCGATCGACCTCGCGACGCAGAAGGAGATCTGGAAGCTCCCCACGGGCAAGCAGCCGGCCGGCATCTGGATGACGCCCGACGACCGGCACCTGCTCATCGGCATCACGGGCGAGAGCCACGTCGAGGTCTACGACTGGCGCGCGAGGAAGCTGGTGAAGAAGCTGCTCACGGGCAACGGCGCGCACAACTTCGTCGCGAAGGGCGACGGCCGCCACGTGTTCCTCTCGAACCGCATGGCGAACACGATCTCGATGATCGACCAGCAGACGCTCGAGGTGAAGGAGACCTTCAGCGTCCCCGGCGGACCGGACTGCATGGAGGTCACGAAGGACGGCAGGCAGCTGTGGACCACGACGCGCTGGATCCGCATGCTCACCATCGTCGACCTCGAGTCGAAGAAGGTCGTGCAGACCATTCCCGTGGGCAAGTCGCCGCACGGGCTCTTCTTCCTTTCCCACGCCCCGAGGCAATGACGGGACGCGCGGCTCTCGCGGTGGCGCTCGCCACGGCCCTGCCCGTGGCGGCGGCGCCGTGTGCGGGCACCGTGTACCTCACGATCGACACCGGCCACATGGAGCCCGCCGCGGCCATGGCGGACATCCTCGACAAGCACGGGGTCAAGGCCACGTTCTTCCTCGCCAACGAGAAGACGAAGCGCGGGGACACCTCGCTCGATCCCGCGTGGGCGCCCTTCTGGAAGCGCCTCGCCGACGCGGGCCACGCCTTCGGTTCGCACACCTGGCGCCACTGGTACGTGGCGGGCGACACGCGCGACGGCAAGGTGCGGTACGCGGCGTACGGCAGCACGCAGGGCGAGGCGCTCGACGCCGCCGCCTTCTGCGCCGAGCTGAAGAAGCCCGAGGAAGCCTTCCGCGCCATGACGGGCCGGGGTTTCGACGGGCTCTGGCGCGCGCCGGGCGGCAGGGTCACCGCGAAGTCCCTCGACTACGCGAAGGGCTGCGGCTTCACGCACGCCGGCTGGAGCCCCGCGGGCTTCTCGGGCGACGAGCTGCCCTCGGACCGGTATCCGGCCGACAAGCTGGTCGCCCGCCAGGTGCGCGACATCAAGGATGGCGACATCCTGCTCTGGCACCTGGGCATCTGGTCGCGCGCCGAGCCGCTGTGGCCGCGCCTGGACGAGGTGATCGGCGCCCTGAAGGCGAAGGGCCTGTGCTTCGCGCGGCTCACGGACGACCGGCGATGGATCCGCTAGAGAACCTGGTGCTCCAGCTGGCCGGCGCGTTCGCGGCGGCGTGGGCGTCGCTGCACGCGACCCTCTTCGAGTCCGTCGTGCAGCCCGCGCTCTTCCGGCTGGGCCTCACGTCGTGGATCGAGATGGCCTTCGACTGGACGGAGGTCTTCCTCATCGGCGCGGTGGAGATCGTCGTGCTCGCGCTCGTGCTCACGGCCCTCGAAAAATGGCGGCCCGTGGAGACGCGGACGTCCAGCCGCGCCGTTCGCGTGGACATCATCTACACGCTGCTCGTGCGGCTGGGCGTCCTGCCGCTCGCGATCTTCTTCCTCCTGCTGCCGCTGGTGGACGGGCTGGACGGATGGCTGCGCATGCACGGCTACATCCCGCCCAAGATCGAGGACGCGTTTCCCTCGCTCCTCGCGCATCCGCTGGCGTCCTTCCTCGCGTACCTGGTCGTCATCGACTTCGCGATGTACTGGATCCACCGGGCGCAGCACCAGTTCCGCTTCTGGTGGGCGCTGCACGCGCTGCATCACAGCCAGCGCGAGATGACCTTCTGGACGGACGACCGCAACCACCTGCTCGACATGGTGCTCACCGACGCCGCGCTCGCCCTGGTGGCGCTCGCCGTCGGCGTGCCGCCGGGGCAGTTCGTGCTGCTCGTCGCGCTGTCGCGGGCCCTGGAGAGCCTCTCGCACGCGAACGTGCGGATGCATTTCGGCCGCGTCGGGGAGTGGATCCTGGTGAGCCCGCGCTTCCACCGCGTGCACCACGCCATCGGCCTGGGGCACGAGGGCGAGCACCTCGGCTGCAATTTCGCGGTCCTGTTCCCCGTTTGGGACCACCTGTTCGGCACGGCGAATCCCGCGGGCAGCTATCCGCCCACGGGCATCCGCGACCAGCTCGCCGGGCGCGACTACGGCGAGGGCTTCTGGAGGCAGCAATGGCTCGGATTGAAACGCATGGCGGGGCGCGCATGATCGCCGCGCGCGTCGCGCTGCTGCTCGCCGTGCTGCTGCCCCTCGCGGCCCCGGCCGCGTCCCATCGCTGGACGGCCCTCGCGCCGGGCGAGGGATCGGCCGGCTCGCTGCAGGCGCCCAAGCTGGCGGTCGGCGTGGTCCGCCCGGCGCCCAAGGACCTCCCGGCGCTCGAATGGGAAGCGCAGGGCGACGGGTGGGTCACGCGCTTCGACGCCGCTTCCGAGGGCGCGCTGGGATTGCGGGCGCGGCTCGTGCTCGAGGGCACCGGCCCGCTGGAGCTGCGCGTGCGCGGAGCGGACGGCCGACTGGAGACGATGGCGATTCCGGCCGGCGCGACGGAGGCCTGGGGTCCGTGGACGCCGGGCGAATCGCAGGCCCTGGAGGCCTGGAGCGAAGGCCGGCCGCGCGGGACGATCCGCGTCGCTGCCATCGTGCATTTCGACCGGCCCCTCGCCGGAAAGGCCGCCGGCACGTGCACGGTCGATGCCTTGTGCACCACCGGCAACCCGGCCCTCGACGCCGCGATCGCCACGCGCAAGAAGTCCATGGCGCAGATCACCTTCGTCGACGCCGGCTCCGCCTACGTGTGCACGGGCACCCTCGTCGAGAGCGCGCGACCCGGCGAGTCGTTCTTCCTCACCGCCAACCATTGCGTGAACACCCCGGCGGTCGCCTCGACGCTCTCCGCGCGCTGGTTCTACGAGAACAGCGCGTGCGGCTCGGGTCCGGTGAACCCGGCGAGCGTGCAGACCGGCGGCGGCATGGACCTCGTGTTCGCCGAGCCGAACGCCGACATGACGCTGCTGCGCCTGCGCACCGCGCCGCCGGCGGGCGTCACCTACGCGAGGCTGGACGGCAGCAAGCTCGTGACCGGGGACGCGGTCGTGAGCCTTTCCCACCCGTCGGGCGACGTGGCCAAGTGGGCCCAGGCGAGCGTCGCGGGCGAGGTGCGCTTCGGCGACTGGCCCCAGTCGGCGTGGCTCACCACGTTCTCGCGCGGCATCATCGAGGGCGGCTCGAGCGGCTCGGGCCTCTACACGCTGGCGGCGGACGGCTCGCTCGTGCTGCGCTCGATCCTCTCGGCCACGACGCTCACCAACGGCAACGGCCTGTCGTGCGCCAACCCGAACGAGTACGGCGTCTACAACCGCCTGGACGTGTTCCTGCCGGAGGCGGCCGGTTACCTGAGCGCGGCCGGCGGACCGGCGGGGGACGACCACGGCAACCGCCCTTCCGAGGCGACGGCGGTGGCGCTCCCGGCGAGCGGCGCGGTCTCCGTCGCGGGCCGCATCGACTACGCGGGCGACGTGGACGTGTTCCGCGTCGTCGTGCCCGCCAAGGGCGTGCTCATCGTGCGCGCCTCGGGCGGCATCGACACGGTGGGACGCCTGCTCAACTTCGAGGGCGCGGGACTCGAGCACAACGACGACGCGCAGCTCTCGAGCCTGGACTTCGGCCTCACCAGTTCCGTGACGGCCGGCACCTTCCACGTGGCCGTGACGCACTGGGAATCGAGCGGCATCGGCGCCTACCAGCTCTCGTTCGAGTTCCAGCCCATCGGCGACAACCACACGGACCTGTGGTGGAACGCCTCGGAGAGCGGCTGGGGCCTCAACATCAACCAGCAGTCCGATGTCGTCTTCGCGACGCTCTTCACCTACGGCGCCGACGGCGCGCCGCTGTGGTTCGTGATGTCGGCGGGGCTGCCGCAGGGCGACGGCAGCTACGCGGGCACGCTCTATCGCGCCGCCGGCCCGCCCTTCGGCGCGAACCCCTGGAGTCCCGCGGCCGTCTCGCTCACGCCGGTGGGAATCATGTCCATCGCCTTCCCGGCGGCGGACAGTGCCACGCTCAACTACACGGTGGACGGCGTCGCCGTGTCCAAGAGCATCACGCGGCAGCGATTCTCCGACGCCACCACCTGCAAGTGGTCGGTGTTCGACCGCTCCTACACGTTCAACTACCAGGACCTGTGGTGGAAGCCCTCGGAGAGCGGGTGGGGCATCAATTTCACCCAGCAGGGCAGCGTGCTATTCGCCACGCTCTTCGACTACGACGAGCAGGGACGCAACGCCTGGTACGCCATGACGAACGGCGCGCGGGCCTCGGGCGGGACGGACCTCTGGACGGGGCCGCTCTACCGCTTCACCGGGCCGCGCTTCGACACGAAGCCCTGGACGGCGGTCACGCCCGTCCAGGTCGGGACGATGTCGGTCGACTTCACGGCGGGCAACGTCGCGACGCTCACCTACACGATCAACGGGATCGCGGTCTCGAAATCCATCCAGCGGCAGGCCTTCGCGCCGCTGCGTCCCGATTGCGAGGCCGTGAATGACGAGTAGGTCTCTCCTGCGGGCCGTCGGCGCGCTCGCCTGCCTGGCGGCCGTGCCGGCGCTCGCTCTCGAGATGCCCTCTCGCGGCGCGCCGGGCATGCAGGCATCGCGGGCGGCATTCCGCGTGCCGGACGCCCCGGCGTGGGAAGCGCAGGCGGCCGCGGCGCCCAAGTCAGTCCCGGCGGCGGACGATTCGCGCGGGCGCGTCGTCGGCGGCGTTCGCGAGGTGCGGGCGTCCGCGGGCGGCGTGCCCACGTGGAATCCGGTCGCGGGCGGATGGGTCGCGCGCATCGCGGTGTCGAGCCCGGGCGCCGCGGGACTTCGCGCGCGCCTTTCGCTTCCCGAGGGAATGCGGGGGGAGCTGGCAGCGCGCGGCGGCGACGGCGAGACGCACGGCGCGCCCGCCGAGGGCGGCGAGGCCTGGACGCCGTACACCGCCGGAAGCCGCCAGGAGATCGAGCTCTTCTCTCCGGTGCAGCCCCTGCAAGCGCCCGCGGTCGAGGCCATCGTCCACTTCGACGTGTCGCCGACGGCCAAGGCCACGGCCGGGGCGTGCAGCCCCGACGTCGTGTGCACGTCGGAGGACGCCGCGCGCGACGCCGCCATCGCCGAGCGGCGCAACTCCGTTTTCCTGGTGAGTTTCGTCGAGGGCACGCAGGCACGCGTGTGCTCCGGCACGCTCATCAACACGGAACGCTTCCCGGCGCCCTACGTCGTCACCGCCAACCACTGCATCGCGACCGCCGCGGCCGCGGCCAGCGTCACGACGCTGTGGTTCAACGAAGTGCCCACCTGCGGCGCCGCGGCGTCCACGGCGAGCCCGCGGCAGGTGAGCGGCGGCGCGCAGCTCGTGTTCTCGAGCCATGCCGCCGATTCGACGCTGCTGCTGCTCGCGCGCGACGCGCCGGCGGGCGCGGTCTTCGCCGGCTGGGATTCCTCGCCCCTCGCCAGCACGTCGGACGTCGTGTCCATCAGCCACCCGCAGGGCGACGTGAAGAAGTTCGCGCTCGGGAAGAAGACCTCCGAGCCGCTCGTGAAGGGCTACCCGCAGTCGATGCACTCGGTCGCCTACAGCCGCGGCGTGACCGAGGGCGGCTCGAGCGGGTCCGGCCTCTTCACCCTGTCGGGCACGAGCCTGCGCCTGCGCGGCGTGCTTTCCGGTTCCACGCTGCGCACGGGAAACCTCCTCGCCTGCTCCAACCAGGACCAGGAGGAGGCGCTCTTCGGTCGGTGGGAGATCTTCCATCCGCAGATCGCCGGCTACATCTCGGCGGTCGAGGCGGCGCCGGACGACATCGGCAACCGGCCCTCGGAGGCCTACCGGCTCTTCCTCACGCCGTCGTCGAACCCTTCCGACACGCCGGTGCCCGCGCGCATCGACTACGCGGGCGACGTGGACGTGTTCCGGATCGACATCCCGCGCGGGGGCGCGACGCTCACGGTGCGCACCTCCGGCAACCTCGACACGGTGGGCACCCTGCTCGACGCGGCCGGCCACACCCTGAAGAGCGTGAACGACGCCGAGGCGGACCGCGTGGCCTTCGGCCTCACGCGCACGCTCGAGGCGGGCACGTACTACGTGAGCATCGCGACGCGCGACCCGCTCGCCACCGGCGACTACACCTTCCTCGCCTCTCTCGCCACCGTCGCCGAGAACTACACGGACCTCTGGTGGAATCCCGACGAGCCCGGCTGGGGCCTGGGCCTCACGCACCAGGGCCACTCGCTCTTCGGCACGCTCTTCATCTACGACCGCAGCGGCAACCCGCTCTGGCTCGTGATGTCGGTGGGCGAGCGCGACTCGGGCAACCTCTGGAAGGGCCCGCTCTACCGGTACAACGGGCCGACGGCGGCGCAGCCGCTGCTCGCGCCGCAGCCCACGCTCGTCGGGCAGATGCGCCTCACCTTCACCAGCAATTCCGAGGCGACGCTCAGCTACCTGATCGACGGCGAGGTGATCACCAAGAAGATCAAGCGGCAGGTGTACTCGCTGCCGCCGGTGTGCCGCTGGTCGTCGTTCGACCGCAGCCTCACCACGAACTTCCAGGACCTGTGGTGGAATCCCGCGGCGCCGGGCTGGGGGCTCTTCCTCGCGCACCAGGGGCCGATCATCCTGGCCGCGCTCTTCACCTACGACGCGAAAGGCAATCCCATGTGGTACGCGATGTCGCGCGGGCAGCGCATCTCCGACGGCCTGTACATCGGGGAGCTCGACTCCTTCACCGGCACCGCCTACAGCGCGCCGCAGTGGTCCCCGGTCTCGCCGACGGCCGTGGGCACGATGACGCTGCAGTTCACGCGCGGCAACGCGGGCTCGATCGCCTACACCGTGGACGGCATCCTCAACGTGAGCGCGATCGCGAGGCAGGTCTTCTCGAGCCCAGCCACCGAATGCCTGGCGCCCGGCGATGAGTGAGCGCGCCCCGGCACTCGCGGGGGGCGTCGCCACCATCGAATCGATCGACCACGAGGGCATCGGCGTCGCCCACGTCGACGGCAAGGTCGTCTTCCTCGAAGGCGGCATCACGGGCGAGCGCGTCGCCTTCACCCGGCGACGCAGCCGGGGGCGCTTCGACCTGGGCACCGTCACCGAGGTGCTGGCCGAATCCACCCTGCGCACGCGGCCGCGCTGCGTGCACTTCGGCACCTGCGGCGGCTGCGCGATGCAGCACGTGGAGGCGGGCGCGCAGGTGGCCGCCAAGCAGCGCGTGCTCGAGGACAACCTCGCGCGCATCGGCAAGGTGAAGCCCGAGTCGATCCTCACGCCGGTGCACGGCCCCACGTGGCGCTACCGCCACCGCGCGCGCCTGTCGGTGCATTACGTCGCGAAGAAGGGCGGGGTGCTCGTGGGCTTCCGCGAGCGCAAGTCGACCTTCGTCGCGGACATCCGCTCCTGCGAGGTGCTGCCGCCCGCGATCTCGGCGCTCATCGTGCCGCTGCGCGAGCTCTTCACGACGATGGCCGCGCGCGAGCGCCTGCCGCAGGTGGAGCTGGCCGTGGGCGAGGCCGTCACCGTGCTGGTGCTGCGCCACCTGGAGCCCATCGTCGAGGAGGACGCGGCGAAGCTGCGCGCCTTCGCGGACCGGCACGGCATCCAGTGGTGGCTGCAGCCCAAGGGGCCGGACACCGCGCACTCGTTCCATCCGCTCGATTCCCCCGCGCTCGACTACCGCCTGCCGGAATTCGGGCTCGCCATCGGCTACCGGCCCACCGAGTTCACGCAGGTGAACACGGCGGTGAACCGCGTGCTGGTGCGGCGCGCCGTCGACCTGCTCGATCCGCGGCCGGGCGAGCGCGTGGGCGATCTCTTCTGCGGGCTGGGCAACTTCACGCTCGCCATCGCCTCGCGCGGCGCGAGCGTGGTGGGGATGGAAGGCTCCGCCTCGCTCACGGAGCGCGGCGGGCAGAACGCGCGGGCCAACGGCCTGGCGGACCTCGCCTCGTTCCTCACGTACGACCTCTACACGGACGCGCCGGGCGCGCTGGCGGCGCTGGGGCCCGTCGACAAGCTGCTCATCGACCCGCCGCGCGACGGCGCCATGGAGATCTGCAAGGCGCTGCCGGAGGAAGGCGGTCCGTCGCGGATCGTCTACGTCTCCTGCAGCCCCTCGACGCTGGCGCGGGACGCGGGCGTGCTGGTGAACGTGAAGGGGTACCGGCTCGTCGCCGCGGGCGTGGTGAACATGTTCCCGCACACGGGGCACGTCGAGTCGATCGCGCTGTTCGTGAGGGACGGCGCGGCGCGCTGAAGCCCCGCGACAGGATCAGGCGGGCTTCGGCGCCGCGACCAGGTCGCGGAAAGCGTAGAGATAGCCCGCCGCGAGCGGCACGAGCAGGAACAGCCAGAGAAGCGAACGCCGCTCGGCCACGACCTCCAGCTCCATCGAGGCGCGATCGCCCTGGCGCACCTTGTCGAGGCGCAGCAGCGCGCCCTGCCGTCCCTCGAAGCGGTCGAGCTCCACGCGGGGCACGAACTCCTTTCGCCCGGGCCTGGGACTCTGCTCCGTGATGCGGTGGACGATGGCCGCCGGGGGCAGCAGCACCTTCACCGCGTAATGGCCGATCGGCGCCTCCTGCGTGTTCACGAAGCGGTGGCGCAGCAACTGGCTGCCCGCGGGCAGGACGGGCTTCTGGCCCGCTTCGGGCTGCGGCACGGCCAGCAGGTCCTTCGACCGGAAGGCGAAGGAGATCGTCGCGTCTTCCGCGATGCCCGGCGGCAGCTCGACATCGACCCACGAGATCCCGTCCTGGCCACCGGCTGCCATCGTCACGCCGGGCGCGGCCTCCAGCGGGCGCAGGGCCTCGATCCTCGCGAAGCCCACGGGCACGCGCAGGCGTCCCGGCAGGGCGCCCGAGAGCGCCACGCTCGCGCTCGCCTGCGCGGAGCCGTCCGGGCCGACGTCCACCCGCGTCGTGTAGTCGCGGATCTCCACCGCGCCGGCGACGCCGCAGGCGATCGAGAGGACGAAGGCGAGGACCGGCCTCATCTCGCCACCGCCCAGAAGTCCGGCGTGAGCCCGATCCAGTGGAACCACGTCATCGCGGACACCACCAGGATGACGACGCCCACGGTGCAGGTGGCCATCCCGTACTTGAAGTTGTCGCCCACCGAGTACTGGTTGGTCGAGAAGAGGATCACGTTGGGCTTGCCGCTGATCGGCAGCCCCACCACCCAGTCGATGCACAGGGCCGCGGGCAGGGCGAACGAGAGCGGGTTCCAGCCCAGCGACTTCGCCAGCGTGATGATGATGGGCAGCATGATGAGCGTGCGCACCGTCTTCGACGTGGTGAGCAGGTGGCTGTACATCATCACCGCGATGACGACGGTGTAGGAGACGCCGAAGGGCACGCTCTTCAGGTCGAAGCTGCCGAAGAGCGTCTTCACGCCCCAGGCCGCCGCGCCGGTGTCGTCCAGGGCGAGGCCGCCGGCGTAGGCGCCCGCGCTGAAGACGAGCAGGTGCCACGGGATCTCCGCCTCCGACCACTGCAGCACGCCGTAGCGCGGGAAGAGGACGATCACCGCGCCCAGGAGCGCCGCGAAGGGCGCGCTCACCTCCACGCCGAACCACTGCAGGTGGAAGACGTCGGTCATCCACAGCGCCAGCACGAGCGAGAAGATGGCGATGGCCTTCTTCTCGGGGCGGGTGAGCGGGCCGAGGGACTCGTACTGCTGCCGGACGAGCCCGAGCCCGCCGGCGAGCCGGGGCACCTGCTCGTCCTTCGGGATGCGGAAGATGAGCTTCTGGCCGGCCCACCACATGATGAACATCGTCACCACGGCGACCGGCGCCCCGACCTTCACCCAGTCCACGTAGTAGACGCGCTGGTCGGCCATCGTCTGGATCATGCCGACGGCGATGAGGTTGGCGGCCGAACCCGTCATGGTCATCGACGAGAGCACGGAGATGCAGCACAGGTTGAGCAGCATCAGGTTGCGGCCGAAGTTGTTGTTGGTCTCCTCGGTGGCGCCGTAGATGGCGGCCACGACGACCATCAGCGGCAGGACCATCACGGCGCGCGCCGCCGTCGCGGGGATGAGGGGCGCCAGGATCATGTGCAGGATGAGGAAGGCGAGCAGGGCGAAGGAGGCCTTCTTGCCGAAGCGCAGGATGAGCCACAGCGCCATGCGCTTGGCGAGCTTCACCTTGACCAGCATCGAGCTCAGGATGAACGCGAGCAGGTTCAGCCAGATCACGTCCATGCCGAGCACGTACATGATCGTCTTGTCGCTCGCCACCCGCGTCACCAGCAGCAGGAACATGAGGACGAGCGAGGTGACGTAGGTGGGGAAGGGCTCCGTCACCCACCACACGAGGGCGAGCGCGAAGCACGCCGCGCCCGCCTGGGCCGAGGCGCTGAGCCCCGCGCCCGGCGGCAGGTAGAGGATGAGCAGGAACAGCGCGATGCCCCCGGGGAACCCGAGGTAGCGCATCCACTTCTCGGTCGAGTCCTGCGCCTCCCGGGGCTTGGAGGACAGCGACATCCGCTCCATGCCCAGGAGCGCGAGCAGCTTCTGGTCCTGGGCGGTCTGGGGCGGCGCGGTCTCGGCGGCGGGCATCTCGGGTCGGGGCGTCAGGCGGGGGCCCAGCTGCGGAAGGGGTGCTTCAGCAGGTTGGAATTGAAGTATCGCGGATCCGAGGAGACTTCGCGAACCGCCCAGGCCGGGGCGGCGAACTTCTCGTCCTCGGAGGCGAGCTCGATCTCGGCGACCACCAGGCCCTCGTTCTCGCCGTGGAAGACGTCGATCTCCCAGGTCTTGCCGCCGTGGACTTCCTTGTGGCGATGCTTGTCGATGAGCGGCTGCTCGCACAGGTTGTCCAGGAGCAGCGCGGCATCCTCGACCGGGATCGGGTACTCGAACTCGGAGCGCGTCACGCCGACGCTCGGGCCCTTGACCGTGAGCTTGGCGCGATCACCCTCGATGCGCACGCGCACCACGCGCTCCTTCTGCGAGTTCAGGTAGCCCTGCTTGAAGTGCGTGCCGGCGCCCTGCGGCTTCCAGGCGGCGGTGTCCACGACAAACTTGCGCTCGATTTCCTTGCCCATGGGGTGAATCCTTTCGTTTCGGTCGTTCCTGGTCTCGTCGGGCTCGCCATGGCGAGGTGGGCCCTCCGTGCGCGCTTCCGTCCACTCACGGAAACTCCGCGCGCACGGCAGCCCCCCCCGAATAGGGAGGTCCGGGGGTCGGGTCACTCGCCCAGGTTCTTCGCGATCGGCGAGCGGTAGAGGTACGGGTTGCCCTTCGGGTCGAGCGGGCGCTTGTCCGCCTCGGTGACCACGGACATCTCGTAGTCGAGGATGGCGTCGCCGATCAGCCGGATGGCGGCCGCGCGGTCCTTGAAGCCCGTCGAGGAGAGCATGAGCTTGCCATCCTTGCCGTAGCCCTTGTACGAGGTGAACCAGGTCTGCAGGATGGTCGTGACCCCGGGGAACTTCGCGTCGAGGTCGGGGATGCTCTTCACCTTGGCGAACGGGCCGTTCTCCATGACGACGACGGCCTTGTCGTCGAGCTCGCCGGTGTCGACGAGGCTCAGCACGCCGATGACCCGGCCGCGCACCACGGAGCCGCGCGGCACGGCGGGACCCAGGACCAGGACGTCGACGCTGTCGCCGTCGCCGCCCTTGGACTTGAGCAGCACCGAGCGCGGGATGGCGCCGTAGTTGACCGGGTAGCCCAGGTACTGCACGAAGCGGGGCGCGCCGTTCTTCTGCTCCAGCTCTATCATCCCCGTGTCCTTATTGGTCTCGTACTTGGCCGTGGTGCCCGCCGGGATCTCGATCACGACGTTGTAGGTGCCGTCGCGGTTGATCGGGTCATAGCCCGACAGGTAGTGCTTCTCGCCGCGCAGCACCGACACGTGCGCGGTGGCGGCGTCCTGCGCGATGAGGGGCGCCGGCGCGAAGGCGAAGCCGAGCGCGAGGGCGAGTGCGGGGATCAGGGTGTGGCGTTTCGCGTTCATGGTGGGAGTCCTCGGGTCGGTCGCGTCAGGACGGATCGTCGTTGTGCGCGGCCTTCGGCTTCTTCGCCTTGGCGCTCTTCGCGGGGGCGGTGGCCGGCGCGGCCGGGGCGCTCGCGGGGGCGGGCGCGGCGGCGACGGGGGCGGCCGCCTTGGGCATCGCCTCGGCCTTGAAGGTGGTCACGGCACCGTCCATCACGATCAGGTGCGGACGCGACTTCCTGGCGGGGTCGTCGTACTGGAGCTTCGGATCCTTCATCAGGGCGGTCCGCATCTCGTCGGAGCTGTACTCGAGCAGGAATGCGACCGCGCCCCAGGGCGTCTTGCCCGGATCGACCACCTCGCGGATGAGCGTCGCGGCGGCGATGAGCTGCTCGGGCGTGCGGTCGACGTTGTGCTTGGTGTAGCGCCCCGACTTGTTGTTGATGAGGAACGTGTTCGTGTCCTTGTCGTAGAGGATCTCGCCGCTGATGCGGCCGGGCGCGCCGCCCAGCGCCGACACGTGCCCGTAGTTCTCGCGCGTGCCGGGCTTTCTCTGCGACTGGTCCTCAGGCCGGAAGAATCCCTTCGGGTAGGTGCGGCCGTAGGGATGCGCGGCCTCCGGCATGATCGCGACGCGGCCTTCGGCGTCGATCACCCAGTTGTACGGCGCGCCCTTGGCGTCGATGACGGCGGGGAATTCCTTCGAGGCGACCTGCAGGTACGGGTTCAGCAGGACCTTGCCGGTCTTGTCCGCCTCGTAGTGCTTGATGTAGGCCGGCGGCGAGGCCACGCCGAAGCGCGCGTCGAGCGGGTCGACCGGGGCCGTGGGCGAGGTGATGAACGCCTCGGGCGATTTGGCCGCGGCCTTGGCCGGCGCCACGGCGGCGGCGAGGGGAATGGCACGGTTCATCATCAGGCGGACCTTGGAGCCGCCCCACTTGCCGCTGTCGGGCGCGACGAGGCCCGCCAGCTCTTCCCCGATCACCTTCGCCATGAAGCGCTCGCCCGAGGCGTGCGTCTTCGCGATGGCGTAGAAGTCGAGGTCGCCGTAGCCGAAGGAGAAGTCGAAGAGGAACGGCGCTCCGCCCTCGGTGCGGCTCCAGGCCTCCATCGACACGCCGCAGGGCTCGGTGCCCTCCAGCACGACGGCGCCGGGGCGCACGCGATACGAGTAGGCCTTCGTCGAGACGAGCGGCGTGCCGGCCGGCATGCCGAGCTTGAGCAGCTCGGGCATGACCTTGCCGAAGTCGCCCAGCGTGAAGGCGCCCAGCGCCGCGACGGGCACGCTGTAGGTCGTTCCCTTTTCCACGTAGCCGCGGAGCATCCCGTCCGGGCCGAACCCGACGTTCTCCTCGGCCTCGGTCTTCGCCTTGTCGACGCCGACCGCGGTGAGCGGCACGGCGAGGGCGCGCTCGGCGTCCTCCAGCACGCTCTTCACCGTGACGGCGACCGTGGCGCCCGGCTTGCCGTCCTTGTAGCGCGTGGTGATGCGGATGAGGTAGCCCTTGGCGTAGAGGGCCTGGTCCTTCGTGTCGAAGTACTCCTTGGTGGAGAACTCGATCGCGAGGGGATTCTTGTCCTTCTCGGTGACGGTGAAGCCGTGCCTGGCGCCGGCGGCGCGGATGCGGCCCCAGAGATCCTTGAAGGCCGCGTCCAGCTGCGGGCTGGTCTTCGCGGGGTCGAGCAGGACCTTGTATTCGCGTCCCTCGACTTCGGCGAGCTTCGGGCTCGGGTACTGCTCGATGGTGCGGACGTAGAGCGGCTTCGGCGCTTCCTTCGCGAAGGCCACGCCCGCGGGTGCTGCGAGCCAGGCGGCGGCGAGGAAGCCGACGAGTATCCTGCCCAACCGATTCGTCTTCATGGTCGTCTTTCTCCGGATGCGGACTCGACCCTGCCGGAGGGCGCCGACCGGGCCAGGGGGGACCGGAGGGCGCCGCGGCGAGGCACGTCAGAAGTTGTACTGGAGCGCGATCACGGCGAGCGACGGGTCCTTGCCGGCCGCCGGCGTGTACGTGTTGTCGCCCTTCTCGAAGCGGGCGCGCGCGTTGGTGTCGTTCACGATCTTCGTGTAGTAGGCGTAGACGGTGGTGTGCTTGTCGAGCGGATAGCCGACCTCCAGGCCCCACATCTTGATGCCGTCGTCCGCGCCGCTCTTCGACTCGCTCGACTCGGCGTAGCTGCCCTTGAGGATCGTCGGGCCGAGCTTGTAGGTGCCCGTCACCATCCAGTTGTCGGTCTTGCGGTCGAGGCCGTTGTCGAGCTTGCTGTACTGCGCGCCGACCGTGAAGCCCTTCATGTCGACGCTCGCGGCGAGCTTGAGGCCGGTCGCATCGAAGCCCGAGCCGTTGAAGTTGCTCCATTCCTGCCAGGCGGCGCCCAGGTACCAGGTGCCGTCGTCGTACTCGCCGGAGGCGGCCCAGGAAGGCTTGCGCACCGTGCCCGTGGCGCCGTTCACCTCGTCCGTGCTGTAGGCCGCCTTCGCCTGGAAGTTGCCGAACATCGGCGTCTCGTACTGCACCACGTTCGGGTAGCGGGTGTAGAAGTTGGTCCAGGTCGAGCCGACCGCGCGGCCGGTGCCCTTGCCGGAGATGATCACTTCCATCGCGTCGCCGCTGCCGTTCATCGGGGCGGACTCGCCCTCGACGTCCTTGAACGGGGAGTCATGGCGGCCGGCCTTGATGGTGCCGGCGGCCTTGCTTCTCAGGCCGATGTAGCTGTCGCGGTTGGCGAAGGAGCTGCTGTTGGCGTTGTCGTCCGGGGCGATGCCGGTCTCGATCTGCATGATGCCCGTCAGGTCGTTCGAGAGGACCCGCGTGCCCTTGAAGCCGATGCGCGACGAGTAGTTGTTCAGGACGGTGCGGCTCACGGTGCCGTCGTCGTTGCTCTCATAGCCCAGGTCGATGCGCCCGTAGATCTGGATGCCGGTGCGGGCGCTGGTCGCGGGAGCATTGCCCGTCGGCACGGCGGCGAGGTACTTGCGCCACGTCTCGACTTCCTTCTGGGTCGCGGGCGCGGCGGCGGCCGGCGCGGCGGCGGCCTTCTGCTCGGCGGCCTTCTGCTCGACCTGCACCTTCTGGACCTGCGCCTTCAGGGCGTCGATCTCCTTCTGCAGCGCGTCGATCTTCTGCACCAGGTCGGCGTCCGCCGCCGAGGCGGGCAGGGCGGTCATCGCGCTGCCGAGGGCGAGGCAGACCATCGCCGTGAGGGTTTTCGCGCTGGGAACGTGACGTACACGCATGTCGATTCTCCTTCGAGGGTTTCCGATTGGCCGGATTTGCGTAACCCGATTCTAGGAACGGGCCCCCGAAGCGATCCAATCAATCATGGAGATAGGCCATATAATGTTTGTCCTATATGGGCCCGAAGGACCTGTGCCGATGACGCCCCGTTTTGCCAGCGGCCGGGACGGCCGCGAGGGCCGGGAGCGCCGTCGGTGATGACGCTCACGCAGCTGCGCACGTTCTGCACCGTCGCGCGGCTCAACAGCTTCTCGCGCGCCGCGGAGGAACTGCACCTCACCCAGCCGGCGGTGAGCGCGCAGGTGGTCGCCCTCGAGGACTTCCTCAAGGTGAAGCTCTTCGACCGCGTGGGCAAGAAGATCTCGCTCTCCGAGGCCGGCCAGCTGGTCCTCAAGGCGGGCGAGGCGATCCTGGGGCAGGTGAGCCAGATGCGCCGCGACCTCGACGACCTGGGCGAGATCCGCTCGGGCACGCTCGCCGTCGGCGCGAGCCAGGTGATCGGCGTCTACCTGCTGCCCGGGATCCTCGCGGCCTTCCGCCAGGAGTATCCGGCGGTCGAGCTGTCGGTCGAGATCGAGCCCGCGCGACGCATCGTGGACATGCTGATGGCCAACGAGGTCGACATCGGCCTGGTGGGCGAGGGCGCGGCGATCGACGACAATCGCATCGGCGTGAAGCCGGTCTTCCGCGACGAGCTGGTCCTCATCGTGCCGCCGGGCCACGTGTTCGCGGAGATGCCGGGCGTGAAGCCCGCCAGCCTCACGGACATGCCCTTCATCTTCCCGCACCGCGATTCCGCCAGTTCCGAGAGCGTGCTGGAGCAGCTGGGCGCCCGCGGCATCAGGCCCAACTCGGTGTTGGAGCTCGGCAACATCGGCGCGGTGAAGCGCGCGGTGGAGGCGGGGATGGGCATCTCGATCGTCTCGCGACTGGCGGTCGAGCACGAGCTGCACGACGGCCGGCTCGCGAGCGTGCCCATCACGGGCCTCAAGCTCGAGCGGCAGATCTTCCTGTGCTGGCACCACCACCGGCCGTTCACGAAGCTGGGCGAGGCCTTCATCGCCTTCGTCTCGCGCCGCGTCACGATCGGCAAGGCGCGCGCGCCGGCCGCGGCGCGCTAGCGGCCGTCAGAATTCCTCGAGCGTCGCGAGCTTGAGCTGCGTGCGCCTCAGGCGTCGAGCGAGCGTGCGCGCCATCGCGTTCGCGAGGTTGAACGCGAGCTTCTTGTGGTGCACGGCGAGTTGCTCGAAGTCGGCGCGCGAGAGCACGTAGAGCTCGGTGTCGGTGGCGGCGACCGCGTCGTTGGGCCGCGGCTCGTTGTCGAGGAACGCGAGGCCGCCGAAGTAGTCGCCCGGACCGAAGCCCGCCACCTGCTTGGCGCCCTTGTCGCCCAGCGAGGCCATGAGCCGCACGGAGCCGCGGCGCACCCAGTAGAGCTCCTCGCCCGGGGAGCCGCGGCCGTAGATGGTCGCCCCCGCCGCGTACGCGCGCACGGGCATGCAGGCCTCCAGGTCGGCAATCGTTTCCGCCTTGTATCCCGCGAAGAGCTCCATCTGCCGCAGGTCGAGGGTCGGACCGCCGTCGGGAGAGAACTCGCTCTCGCGCAGCAGCCGCTCCTCCACCCAGGCGATGGCGCTGTCCAGGTCCGGGAAGAGGCGCACGGTGCTCGTGCCCGGGTCGAGCAGGCCCATCTGGCTCAGGATGCCGCGCAGGCGCTCGCCGTCGGCGTGGTCGTGCGGCACGCCGCTCAGCAACAGGCGCGCGCCGCGCTCGTGGATGGTGTCGCGCACCTGGTTGAAGGCCTGGGCCGCGGTGACGTCGATCGAGCGCACGCGCTTCAGGTCGATGATCACGAAGCGGCGCGTGCGGATCTCCTCCTCGAGATCCGCGTAGAGCTGGTAGGTGTTGCCGAAGAAGAGCGCGCCCTGCAGCTCGAAGATCACGGCCTGCGAGGACTTGCGCACGAGGATGTCCATCTCGGGCTCGGGGCGGTGCCAAGTCGAGGGCGCCTGGCCCAGCTCGAGCTTGTGGCGCACCACGCTGCCGCCGCTCTGCTCGCGAACGAAGAGCACCATCGCGAGGCCCACGCCGACCGCCGAGGCCGCGATCAGGCCCACCGCGATCGCCACCACCACCACGGCGAGCACGACGACGAAGTCGAGGATGGTCGCGCGCGAGCGCAGGAAGCGCAGCGGCTCGCGGTCGATCATGCGGACGCCGATCGCGACGAGGACGCCGGCCAGCGTGGCCACGGGAACCCAGGCGAGGAAGGACCCGAGGATGAGCGCGGCCGCGAGGGCGAAGGCCGCCTGCAGGATGCCCGTCGCGCGGGTCTGCGCGCCGCTCGCGAGGCCCACGAGCGTCGCGCCCATCGTGCCCGCGCCCGCGATGCCGCCGCAGGCGGCGGAGGCAACGTTGGCGAGGCCCTGCGCGAGCAGCTCGCGGTCGGAGTCGTGGCGCGTGCGGGTGAGCTTGTCGAGCACGACGCAGGTCTTGAGCGTGTCGATCGACAGCAGCGCCGCCAGCGTGATCGCGCTCACGGCGAGGCCGCCCGCGTGCGCGAGGCCCAGGCGCCCGATAGCATCGCCGCGCGCGAGCATCGAGTCGAGGAGGCCCGCGCCCGTGGCGCCCAGCGGGCCCAGCACCAGCGTGTTCCCCGACAGCGTGCGCAGGCCCGGGTCCGCCGCCGCGAGCGCGAAGTAGACGGCGGCGCCGGCGCCGATGCCCAGGATCGTCCCGGGGATGCGCAGCGGCCAACGGAACGCGGCGATCATGACGCCGGCCGTGACGAGGCCGATGGCGAGCGTGCGCCAGTCCCACAGGCCCGGGCTCGCGAAGGCCTGCCAGGCCGTGAGGCCGTCCGGAGTCCCCAGCAACCGCGGGACCTGGCTCGCGATGATGAGCAGCCCCACCCCGGTGAGGTAGCCGCTCACCACGGGGTAGGGGATGTACTTGATGAGCCGGCCCACGCCGACGAGTCCCAGCGCGAGCTGGACGAGGCCGGCGAGGCCGCCGACCAGCAGCAGCGTGAGGACGATGACGGCCGGGTCGTCGCCGCGGCGTGCCATCTCGAGCGCGAAGGCCGAGAGGATGGCGGCGGCCGGCGCGCAGGGTGCGCTGATGAGCCGGTCGGTGCCGCCGAAGAGAGCCGCGACGAGCCCGATGGCCACGGTGCCCACGATGCCCGCGAGCGCGCCGTGGATCGCGTAGCCCGGGCCGATCGCGGAGAAGATCGCGACGCCGAAGCCGATCGCCGCGGGCAGCGCGACCAGCATGGCGGCGAGCCCGCCCCAAGCGTCGCCGCGCACGGGAGAGGGCCACCGCAGCCAGCCGGCGACCGGCGATGGCAGGGGGATCAGCGGCAGGTTCATCGCCCGTGCGCCCGAACGCGGGCGCCCGGCGAACTCAGGCGAGGCCGACCACGCGCTTGGCGGCGCGCAGGTAGTTGGTGTTCGGCAGGCCGGAGATCCCCAGGCTCTCGATCACCTGCTTCATGCCGGCGTAGTTCTCGCTCTCGGCGCAGGCCGTCTCGACCATCGCGCCGTTGAACCAGACCTGCGCGTATTCGCAGATGATGCCGTCGATGGTGAAGCCGTAGCGCATCTTCTCGACCGTGACGACGCGAAGCTGCGGGTGCGCGCGCGCCATCGCGATGAAGGCCTCGATCGTGCAGGAGTCGGACTCGAGCGCCATCTCGACCTTCAGGTGCGAGAGGATCGTCTGCAGGTCGGCGCGGTTCACCGGGAACTTGAACTTGCCGCGCGGCTGGAAGATCTCGTAGCCCTCGGGGGTCTCGCCCACCTTCGTCTTGATGTCGAGCAGGCCGTCGCGCACCTTCACGTTGGCCTCGTTCGTGTTCACCGAGAGGATGTACGTCTCGGCCGGCATGCGGCGCGCCTGGAAGAGGATCGTCTTGCCGTTGTACATGTGCGCGCGCACGGTCTCGATGACGCCCTGCCCGAAGACCCGGAATTCGGCGCGGGGGACGATCTTCGCCGCCTCGTGCGCGCTGGTCGCCTGGTTCTTCGCAAACACGTCGTTCATGGAGGATCTCCTTCGCCAATGGGGGGAGCACGCGTCGGGATGGCGCGAACCCTGTCTGGCGAAATTCTGGGAGGCGGGGGGGCGAAGCGTCCAATCAATGATTGAGATCGGTTCCATAAGTCGTTGGCTATAAGGACCCGCCGGACGCGTATCATCCGCGGGATACCGGAGGGCATTCGCCATGGCACTTGAACGCCTGCGCTTCGCGAGCATCATTGCCGCGTTCCTGCCCGTCCTCGCGATGGCCGCTCCCGGCGATCCCACCGAGGAAGAAATGGTCAGGGCGCTCGCGCCCCGGCCGGCGAAGGCCGAAGCGGCGGCCGCGACCCCGCTTCGGGATGCCGACAAGGACGACGACGATGCCGCGGCGGCGGCGCACGAGACGCCGGAATTGCGGCTGCGCGGCCGGAAGGCGGTGACCGCGAAGGCGGCCCGCGATGCCTCCGAGGGCGCGCGCGAGGGCCGCCTGCAGTTGTCCGTCCAGTTCGAGCTGGGCTCCGCGGCCATCCTCGAGGAAAGCCGGGCGTTGCTGGCGCGGCTCGGGAAGGCCATGGCCTCGCCGGCGCTCTCGGGATTGTCCTATCGCATCGAGGGGCACACGGACTCGACGGGCGGTCCCGGCATCAACCAGCGGCTTTCGGAACGCCGCGCGGAATCGGTGACGGCGTTCCTCATCGCGGCCACCGGCATTCCGGAAGACCGCTTCGTGCCCGTGGGCTTCGGCAGCACGCAGCTCCTCGATCCGTCCAACCCGGAGGCGGCCGTCAACCGGCGCGTGGTGGTCGTGTCGCTCGAACGCCCGGCGCCGGCGGCCGCATCCCCTGCCGCGGCACCGAAGGCCGCCCGCGTGCCCGAGGCGAGCGTGGAGAGTGCCGCTTCGGCAGGTGCCGCGATCGCGCTCGGCGAGGGCGGCCGGCTGCAGCACGTCAAGGGCGCGCTCGACATCCGGAAGGCTAAGGCGGCCGGCGGCGGACGCGCCGAGGCGGGCGCGAGGGTGGAGGAAGGCGACGTGCTCACCACCGGCCCGGGCGCGTCGGCGCTCGTGCAGCTCGATGACGGCGCGAACGTGCTCTTGCGACCCGATTCCAGCGTGAAGCTCGCCCGGCTGAAGCACTCGGGCGAGGGGCTGGGACAACTGGTGCAGGTGATCACGGGAGCGTGCCGTTACGTCACCGGCTCCCTCGGGCGCGCGAATCCGGAGGCCGTCACCCTCTCCACGCCGTCCGCCACGATCGGCATCCGCGGGACGGACCTGGAAATCGTGCATCGGGAAGCGGCGGGCACGGGTCCCGCGGCGGGGACCTACGTCCGCGTGAACGACGGCGGCGTGCGGGTCGGCGGGCTCGACGGGACGCGGGTGGACCTCGCGAAGGGCCAGCAGGCGTACGCCGGCAAGCCGATGCGAGGACTGCGCGGGGAGCCGCCGGGTCCGGCGGTGAAGCGGGTCGACGATGTCGCGGGCGTCTTCGCTTCCGGTGACCTTGACTCGCTGGTCGGCGCCACCCGATGAAAAAGGGGCGGCCGAGGCCGCCCCTTCGAGGTCCCGCGACGAACCGCGTTACTCGCGCTCGCCCCCGACGATGCCCAGCAGGGCGAGCAGGTTGGAGAAGATGTTGTAGAGGCTCAGGTACACCGCCAGCGTGGCCGAGATGTAGTTCGTCTCGCCGCCCGTGATGACGCGGTTGAGGTCGTACAGCAGGAAGGCCGAGAAGATGCCGATGGCGATCACCGAGATCGCGATCATGAGCGCGGGCATCTGCAGGAAGATGTTGGCGAAGGCCGCCACCAGCAGCAGGATCATGCCGATGAAGAGCGCCTTGCCCATCCCGGAGAGGTCGCGCTTGATCGTCGAGGCGAGCGAGGCCATCACGGCGAAGATGACCGCCGTGCCGCCGCCCGCCATGGCGATGAGGGTCGCGCCGTTCTTGAGGCCCAGCACGCCGCCGATGAGGCGCGACAGAATGAGGCCCATGAAGAACGTGAAGCCGAGCAGCACCACGACACCCATCGCGCTGTTCTTCGTCTTCTCGATCGCGAACATGAAGCCGAAGGCGATCGCGAGGAACGCGATGAAGCCGATGGCCGGGCTGCCGGCGAAGAAGGAGAAATTCATCTGCACGCCGATCCACGCGCCGAGCACCGTCGGCACCATGGAAAGCGCGAGCAGCGCGTAGGTATTGCGCAGGACCCGGTTCTGCGCCTGCGCGATCGTCTGCGACGGCGAGGCGGGCGAGATCATCGGGGAATCATGCATCGTGGGGCTCCAGGCTGTGGGTATCGGTCAAATGACCGACGGTTAGAGTAGGGATTAACCCGCGAAGTTTCAAGGCGTTCGCCATTGCGGTGCGCAATGACGGAAACCGGGACGCCGGCCGGAAATGCAGCTAAAATGCGCGCTGCAACAAAGACTTACTGCGCACCGGCCTTCGTGTCATGGGCGCGCCGGAAGCGGCTGCAGACTAGTATCTCCCAAACGGAGGGTTGGCCGAGCGGTTTAAGGCACCGGTCTTGAAAACCGGCAACAGCTCACGCTGTTCGTGAGTTCGAATCTCACACCCTCCGCCATTACTTCAGCAACTTATTGAAAGTATTGAAGTTTAAATTCGTACTTCTCGCAGCCCACAATTCAACCCACCATCGGCGAGCGTACTGGAGCAAGTTGGCAGAGACAGGGGGGGTGGATCAAGCGGCAGGTGGGGGTGCCGATAAGGGAACCCGACGCCTAGCCCTCGATGCCCGCACCCCAGGCACACCCCGGGGTGTTGTTGGCGCGAACGCAAGGCGGGAGAGGGCTCCCTCGCGGAATGGGGCCCCATGGTAGCCTTTCCCAGTCACGTCGGAGCCACAAAGACAGAAGGGGCCACCCGTGAGTGGCCCCTTCCTTTTCCGAAGCTGCGGGGGCTTGGTATCGCCTTTCCGCAGCCTGCTGCCGCCCTGTTACGGATCGGCAGACTCGAAGCCCGGTTACCCGGGGACACTGGGGATTATGGGGGCGACTTCAGGCGGGCACAAGTCTCCCAATCCCAAGGCGTGTATTACTCCCCTCTGTATATCCCGACGTTCTTTCTCCGACACCGAAAGGGTTATGTAGTTTCTTCTGCCGTGACTCTTGCCGTCGTAGTACGCGCTCAGCCGGGCAAAGTCCACGGTCATAACCATGTCGCACTTCACCCATGCGTCATCGCCAGAGGCGTTTGGCGCGGGGTCATGGTCTAGCTTGACGTGGTACTTCTCGACACTATGCGGCGGACTAGTGCTGATTGGCACTACCGTACAAAGCCCTGGGCGATTCAAGAATTTGGGAGATATAACCACCACCCATCGGACTTTGCTCATCTCCCTTCGCTGAAGTCCGGAATAGTCGCAGCGCAAGACCTCACCCATCTTTGGGTGATAGGGCAGTGGTTTCGTCCACATGTGAAGTGAGGCGCGCCGTTGCTCGTTGATCGCAGGTCGTAACAAATATAACGGAGGTTGTGCGGCTTCGCCTAAGAAGTTGGCTACTAGCCTCACAGTTCAGCCCACGGGCTAAGTGCCCGGCCGTGAGCGAGCCAGCCCCGCTCACGATCCGCCGCTCAGGCTCGCCCACTACTCGGAACGGGCGTCCGTCCAAGCCAAGCGAAGCTCAACTGGCGTCGCGACATGGCGCGGGCTCATCCGGCGCCGCCACCCACGGCCAGGTGCGTCTGCGTCTCGAGGCTCGTCGCTCGCTATATCTCAGGAGGACGCGTCCTCCACTCCACTACTCTCAAAGGGTTCCACCAACTAGCGGACGTGAAGACTTTGCCCGCCTGGTCCTGCACCCACCAGATGTCAAGCGCCTTGGCGCTCAAGAGCTCCTTCTCCGTTAGGTTTGGCAGAATCACAATCTCTTGGCCGCGGTCCAGCGACTTATTCGCTTCCGGATCGGTCGGCGCCGGAACTTGATTGAAGTTCACGCGATGGCGCTTCCAAGCGTTGTCGATGTAGCCAGCGGATGCGAGGTAGACAGGGACCGCGCCAATGTTGCGAATCCGTAGCGTCGCCCCTGCAAAGCGAATTTGAAGCCGCTGGTTGTTTCTTCGATAGTCCCGCACGGCTACGATGGTGCTCAGCACAGCGGCATACGCAGCAACTAGGAATGTAGCGAGTTCCTTCGAGGCGACCAGTTCCTTCACAACTTCGTTTAGGCCTGCCATTTCGTGCCCCCTCGGCGCCAGACGATGCGACACCGTATCACCCACGACTTGCCACGGCCACACGGTGCGGCTTCCGGCCCGTCGTGTTAGCCTTTCCCGGGCATGTCGGCGACCCCGGCGTGACGCCCATGCTGCGAGCAGGTCGAACGTTCGGCAATGGCATACCGACAGGTGGACCTGAAAAGGCGATCGATGAGGGAACGGGCGCCCCTCCGTCCTGTTTGCAGCGCCCTCAGGCTACCGCCAATGTCTCGGTCCACAGAATCGGAGATGCTGTTCGAGCGCTTCTGCAAGACCCATGGGATCACGCTCGAACGCATCCCGGCCGAACATGAGCGCAATCCGGCTGACTTGCTCCGCCTATCCAGGTCGGCGAAGAGGCCGGACTACTTGATGACGGTCGGCGATGGCTCAACCGTTTTCCATGTTGTCGTGGAGGTGAAGCAGATTGACGGGAAGGCGCCGCTAGAAATTGGGCCCCGCCATTCCTCGTCGGTCGGCGCAGCGGTTCGGGCGCAAATTGACGCCGCCAAAGGCCAACTCGAGTACGCATCTGCACGGCGCCTGCCTGCGATCCTGTTGGTGTTCAATGCTTGGGATACGTTGCAGTCGGTCGGCACCGAGATGCAGCACTTCCTGGCCGCAATGTACGGCGATTGGACGGTGGCTATCGACGAAGGAAATGTCGTCGATTCGTACCACGGACGAAACGCTCGAATGCGCGCCAACGCCAATACACGGTTCTCCGCTGTCGGTCACTTGCGGCGCAGTGCTGATGGTGCCCGAATCACCTTATACGAGAACCTGCACGCCAAGTTCCCGCTCCCCTTTCACGCGCTCCCTTCGTGCATAGAGGTCGTGCTGTGCGACGAGGACCGCAGCACGCCTAGATG
This sequence comes from uncultured Lysobacter sp., assembly GCA_964587315.1. Classification (GTDB taxonomy): domain Bacteria; phylum Pseudomonadota; class Gammaproteobacteria; order Burkholderiales; family Usitatibacteraceae; genus FEB-7. The sequence continues at coordinate 12,395 of CAZPLW010000013.1, read as the reverse complement.
AGTATTCGCGGCAAATACCTTGCTTTCCAATCAGTTCTGGACGGCAGTCAGTATTCCATTCTCAAAGTAAAGGAATTGATTGCCGCCGTAGACCCACTGCTCGCTTGTCCCGCGGGCGGTCGTAGTCCGATTTACTGACTTCGGCTTGCCCCAATTGCTTTCCTCCAACACCTGCCTGGCGGTCATGCCAATGGAGACGCCTGGTAGCACGGGCTTTGCCTTTGCTGCCGCCGCTGCCTTTCTGTCGCGTTCCTCAACTCTCTTATCGTTTTCATCGCGGCATTTGAAAAGTGCCGTTAGAGGAGGTTCGCCCTTCGCAGTTGATGGCTTGCATCCGTAGAGACTTTCTGCGAGTTGGACATGCAATTCGCAGCCCAAGATGTCTTCTTTTGTCATTTGCTTCTGCTGCTTGCATAGACGTGCAGCCTCTTTGTTCGAAATTTCGGCAATGCAATTGGTCGCAAAGAGCGCAGCGAGCGCCACTACGAGAAACGTCTGCCGCATAGTCCCCCCATGGCAAATGGTGGCGGCACTTGTTCGCCGCTGGTTTGATTGTACAAATCCCACGTGTGGCCAAGTCAACTGCTCAATCGAGAGTTGCCAATTTGACTTGCATTCGTCAATATTTGGTCGCCGGATAGCTAAAATTCGGCATAGCTGGCAACCCCGAGAACAGGGGAACCATGAAGGTGAGGCGCACCTTGGCTGTTGCTCTTGCCGCAATTCTTGCGGCAAGTCTTGCATTGTCGGCCGATGCGAAGGGCAAAGGCGGAGGATCTCACTCGCCTTCGTCAGGAAGCCACCACTCTAGTTCAAGCCACTCGACGGGCGGACATTCTTCGCCTAACGCCAGTACCGGGCATTCCTCCCGCCCGTCATCGTCTCGCAGTCCCTCGGCTCCCGCCAGCCCAGCGACGAGCCATGGCTCGTCGTCCAAATCGTCATCATCGAGACCAAGTGGCCATTCGAGCAAGGCCGCTCCCGGTGTGAAGCGCGACGCCAACGGAAAGATCGATCGAAGCCAGAAGGCCAGAGACGATTTCAAGAAGGCGAATCCATGCCCCTCTACGCGGAAGCATTCAGGTGCGTGCCCGGGCTACGTGATCGATCACGTCAAGCCACTCAAGAGGGGCGGGGCTGATAGCCCATCAAACATGCAGTGGCAGACGAATCAGCAAGCGAAGGAAAAGGATAGGTGGGAGTAGTCGGCTGCTGGAGTGCAATTGCCAAACATATGGGGGAGGTGACACTTGAATACGCTATTGGTCGTGATTTCAGTTCTGCTTGCGTTCTTTGGCGCAATCAACTTGACGCAGGCGACCGAGGGGGTCGGATTGATTTGCCTTGGCGTAGCGTTCGCCATCTGGGCAAGGCTCAACCAGGTGGTCATTCACAGGAAGGAAGACCTTAAGCGGCTCGAGCATGCATCCAATGCTGTTGAGGGCAGCTAGATGAAACACGGTTCAGGCACGTATTGCGTCTAGGCGCCATGCGCGCACATTCCTGCCGCGTGCACGCTCGCAGCCACGAGCGCTCCTGGAACGGGGTGCGGCGCAACGTCACCCTGGCAATCGTAGTAGCCATTTCGACGCAGGCCTCACGAGGTGCACCATGCGTTTCCGTCGATCGATCAAGCTCGCCCCAGGCTTCCGCCTCAATTTCAGCGGCTCGGGTTTGAGTACGTCGGTCGGCCCGCGCGGCGCGTCGATGACCTTTGGCAGCCGTGGAACGTTCTTCAACGCCGGGATCCCGGGCACGGGGCTTTCCTCTCGGCGGCGAATAGACGGCAGCGCGAGTGCTCGATCAGCGGGCGCGGCCGCGGCGCCTTCGCAGGGCCATGTCGTGAAGACGGCTGTGGTCTCGGTGACCGACGAGGGAGAAGTCGTCTTCCGTGACGAACACGGCGACCCGCTGCCGGACTTCTGGATCGACAAGGCGAAGCGGCAAAGCGGCCCGGCGATCCGCGCGATGATCGAGACGGCCTGTGAAAAGCTCAATGCGACGGGCAAGGCCGCGGCGGAGATCCACCTCGACACGCCGGCCCCATCCGACAAGCCCGCCTTCGTGCCTCAGAAGTTCAGCGAACCCAAGCCAGCTCCCGCGGCAGTGCAGCCGCACGGACTCCTGGGCTGGCTACTCAAGAGCGTGGCCCGGCGCATCGACGAAGAGAATGCGAGCCGGCAGCGCGTGCACGATCGGCAGCTCGAGCAATGGGAGGCCGCTCGCACGAAGTTCGCTGCGGAAGAGGAGCGCCGCCGGCGGTTCCTCGAGGAGGAGATCCTGCACGACGTGGGCGCAATGTCGGCCATGCTCGAGGATCTGCTGCAGGCGTTCGACTGGCCGCGCGAGACGAGCGTCGACTTCGAGGTGCAGGACGGGGGCGCGAAAGTGATGATCGACGTGGACCTGCCCGAGATCGAGGACATGCCCAGGCGCGCCGCTTCACTGCCTGCCCGCGGGTACAAAGTCACGATGAAAGACCTTTCGGACGGCCAAGTCCAGAAGCACTACATGGCCCACGTACACGGCCTGGGCTTTCGAATCATTGGGGAGGTCTTCGCAGCCCTGCAGGCGACCCAACTCGTGGTGCTCTCTGCGTACTCCCAGCGACCCGACAAGGCGACCGGCGCAGTGTGTGACGAGTTTCTCTATTCGGTCCGCGTCGCGCGTAGTGCATGGCAAGGCATCGACTTCGCCAACCTTGCGAGCATCGACGTGGTGCAGGCTCTGGCTCGCTTTGACCTGCGCAGAGACATGAACAAGTCTGGTGCGTTCAGCGCCATTGAGCCATTTGCAAACTAGATGCCCTGAGAGTAATTGGCTTCGAACCTTCAGCACGAACACTCGAGGAGGTGACCATGTTCAAGGTAATTGCGCGAATCGTAGCAACGCTTGCACTTGCGCTGTGCCATCCGGCTCACTCGGCAAACACTTGGGGAACGGACCTAAGCGATATGTGGTGGAACCCATCAGAGAGCGGTTGGGGAGCCAACATTGCGCACCAACGGGATATTGTCTTCTTGACCTTGTATGTGTACGGCAGCGACAACCGCGTAAGGTGGTACGCGGCCACCGAGATGAGATCACGAGGCGTGGCAAATCCGTTTGTCTTCGATGGTGCCCTTTACGAAGTAACTGGGCCGTACTTCGGTTTGGGCTTTTTCAATCCGGCAAATGTGAGCGTTCGACAAGTCGGAACAGCCACGCTATCTGCCCCGTTCATTTCGTCCGCCACATTGTCGTATTCAGTGGATGGGGTGTCCGTCACAAAGTCGATTGAACGGCAGACATTTCGCGAGAACAATCTAGCGGGGAGCTACATCGCGGGCACCGTCTCCACTACCACCGGATGCACGTTTGGCAATGGCGCAACCGAGGACGCTGCGCAGGTCAGTATTTCCCATTCGGGCAGCGCGATTACGATTTCGTCGGTCTTTTCAGCCGGATCTGCCTGCACCTACACCGGAGCATATTCTCAGACCGGAAAGATGGGGCGGGCTACCGGAAGCGTTTCCTGCAACAACGGGGCTCGAGGTACTTTTGACATCTTTGAACTTGAGGCCGGAGCACAAGGATTCAGCGGCAGGTACACGGCAAACTTCCCGAATTTCGGCACTTCCTGCAGAGAAACTGGACGGCTCGCTGCTCTGTTGCGTTAGCCAAAGTGCCATGCGGCGGGGCGGAAAGTCATTCAATCCCGCGCCTATGTTCACTTCCGGCGCGCGCGCATGCGCTTCATGGGCTGCGCTTTTGGCTCGCTCGCCATCGGTTCAGGGCTTCCTGGGCGCGTTGCTTTCCCTCCGGCGTCTTGGCCCCGGTGGACATGCCGCCGTGAAACTTGCAGCGCCCTCCGCGCAGTAGCAGTTTGCACTGGCACGGCTTTCCCTGCCTGTTCCTGGCGCCGCAAATCGCCCGCAGCTTCTTCCGCCCGTTCTTCACGCTGCACCCTTGAATCGACGGACAAGCACGCGGATCCTCGCCGCCACGCGCTGCCTCTTGGCCTCTTGTCGCTCAATGCGCAGCTCATCCGGCGTCTTCCCCTCGCCGCCATGCCACATGCACCGGCCGTTTTCGAACAAGGCCAGGCGCCGGCAGGGGGTGCCCTTTGACGTGGGCTCTCCGCATCTCGTCTTCACGATCCACGGCCCCCCATCGGAAGGACGGCATCCAGGTTTCCGGCGTCGGCGTCGAACGGATCGCCCTCAGGATCGGGTCGGCGTGGCCTTTCGGGCGCCGTCTTGGGGGCCTTGCGCTTCGATGCTGGCGGCTCCAGCCGTTCGAGCTTTGACGCCGTAATCGAGATTCCGGAACGCTCGCCCCCATCCTTTCCGGTCCACGTGCGCAGCTCGAGCCGGCCCGTGACCGAGACCGCGTCACCTTCTCCAAGCGCCTGGGCGGCCTCCACCAGCCCGGAATCGAATACCGCGATGCTCACGAAGCTTGAGGCCTCGCCGGCTGGAATCCGGATGGAGAGCGTCACGAAGGGGGCACCCCGGCCAGTGCTGCGCCGAACCGGGCTCCCTGAGACGGTCCCGGTGGCGATGGCGTGGATGCTCACGACGCCCCCTCATGCGCCGGCCGCGGCTGGGCAGTGCGCGCGCGCGCTCCCCCTATAACCCCCTGCGCAAATACGGCGCATTGGCGCATGGCGCCTAGCGTCGTATCCGCGTCAATTGCAGTTAGAGCTATTCGGCGCATTGGCGCATCCCCTCTGGGGTGAGGTCGAATTTCGTTCCCGGGTGGCGGTTCGTGCGTCGATATTCAACCTCGCAGATGGCACCCAATTGGCGCAGTCCCTCGAGTTGGCGAAGAAATCGCCTCCGCGCAGCCCCTCCGGCCTTGAGCGAGGCGGGAAATTCGGGGCGCACCGAAAGCACGTGGAAGGCCGTCCTGGGGCCCTGCAAGGCAGCGGGAACGGTTACGCCGGCCTCGGCACAGGCCTTGATGCTTTCGAGCACGCCACGGGCCTCCTCGCGGTCCTGGGCTCCCCGGTCGAAGCGGGATGGCCCGCCCTCGAGCCTGCCGGCGAACAGGTGCGCGGACTCGTCCCACTCGAAGCGCAAGGTGAGACCTTCGCCCCCGCCGTACTGCACTTTGTTGAGCTCCAACAGGAGCGCCCCCGTCCTTTCGGCTCGCTCGCCGTCATCCCCCGGCTTGGATTCGTGCCGCAAGTACCACCGCCCACGAACGGCGTTGTGCCAACCGGTCGAGCCGCTGTAGCCCTCGCGCTCGCTGCCTTCGGCACCGCGGGCGCTCACTTTGTTCACGTGGCCGGTGAGCACGAGCGCGCCACGGTCGGACGGGATTAGCGGCAGCAGTGAGGTCACGAACTGTTGAGCGTGGAAGCGGTCATTTTCGTTGCCTCCAAAGGTTTGGCTGACGCCGTCAATGAACAGCACTTCCGAGGATCCCCTGCGCATCATCTCGCGCACTTGGCGATGGGCGGCTGTGACCGTGCCAGACCCGCGTGGGTCGGGCCGCCACAGGACCATGTCACGGCCCGCGCAATCCACGAGCTCGAGCCAACCGCGCAGCGATGCCATATCGATGCCGAGATGGCGACAGATCCAATGGAGTCGCCAGTGCAGCACGGCCTCGCGGTCCTCGCAGGAGAGGAATCGCACCATGCGCCGCTCCACCGCGAGACCGAAGAATGGAAGACCCGCGGCGATGCACGTGGCGAGGTAGAGGGCGATTTGCGACTTGCCGGCGCCGCCGTGGCCGGCCAGAAGTGTCGCGTATCCCACCGGCAGCCCTTCCATGAGGGAGCGCGGCGGATCCGGCTCGCGCACGGCCAGCGCTTCGAGATCGAGCGTGCCGGCGAGCGCATCGGCCGAATGCTCCCGGAAGTCTGCCAGGCGCTCCTCGATCTTCTGGCGCAGCTCGTCCGCTGGCGCCGCCCCGGTGATTGCAGCGATGCGAAGCGACTCCCCGATCGCGGCCAGTTCTCGCCTGCGCGAATGCTCGGCCACGATCCGCGCATAGGGGGCGGCATTGGCCGCCGAGGGCGTTACCGCGGCGAGCGCCTGCAGGTAGGTGAGGCCTCCGGCTGCATCGAGCTGCCCGCTCTGGCGCAGCGCCTCGGCCGCGGTGAGCGTATCGGCGGGCTGACCGGATTCCAGCAGCCGCGAGAGCGCGCCCCAGAGGATGCGGTGCTCCTGCACGTAGAAGTCGCCTTCCTTCACCACGTCGCGCACGCGTGCCCATGCTGAACCGTCCAAAAGGAGCGAGCCCAGGACGGATTCTTCGGCTTCCTTCGAATGCGGCGGGAGCGCGCTGGGGTCGAGATCGGCCGCGTTCATTCGACGATCTCCACGAAGACCGATTCCCTGACGATTACGGCACCGGGATAGGCCTCTAGCAGCAACGTGCGCAGGCGGCGCGCGGCGAAGATGTTGGGGACGATGCTGGTGAGGCGCTCCACCAAGTGTCTATTGCCGTCCACCTCGGCAACGTAGAACATCGGCACGTATCCGGCTGCCCGGAATCCGGTAGACTGGTCGCGCTGTTCGCCCTTTGCATTCCGCGCCCCTACGCCGCGCCACCGGCTAGGGGCGTTTCCTTTCTGCAGTCGCATTTCGCCCCCTAGGCCAGAATTTCCGCGCGGTCGTTGCAGCTCGGGTTGTGGTCGCAGGCGGCCACACTCATTGCCGCCAAGTCCTCGCCAACAACGCTTCTGAAATCGCGCGGCGCCGAACGTCCTGGCCGAAGTCCCCGGCGCCCGTTAGGAACGCGGCATCGCCTGCGGGGGTGAGAGTCCTGCCCGGGTTGAGGGTGCGGGCCGCAAGCGACATCGCACGTGGATTGCGATCGAGCAGAAAGGCCGCCATTCCCCACGGGGTCGCGGCGAGAGGGGCAAGACCAAGCGGGTTCTTGTTCGAATCGACGGCCACGCGTCGCTCGACGAGCTGAAGCGCGTTCACGATGTCCGCCCAGCGCTCATTGAGCGGGGCGACCGCCGGCACCTCCTTGGAAATCTCCTCCTTGAGCCCGCGGGCCAATGCCTTCTGCGCCTCAGTCTCGGCGGTTCCCATCTGGCCGTACTTGTCCCGCAGTTGGCGATGGGTGCCTTGCTTGAGCGCCTGTGCTTGCTGCACGGGGATCGCGTTGAGGGGCAAGTCAGGGTGATTGGCGAAAGCATCGGCAACGGCCTTGATCGCCGCCACGTCACCTTGCGGCATGACCTGGTCGGAGAAACTGCGCTCCGTGTCGGCGAGCCGGCGCAGCACCGCGTCCTTGCCGATGACGCGATTCGAGCTGGCGATGGCTTGCTCGACCCTTGCCGCGGTGTCGTCAGCCATCGCTTGGAGCCTCTCCGCGCCGCCCTTGGTGACGCTGCCGCCCTCATCCAGCAACGTCTGGACCGCACGATCGGCGCGCCCCGTTCGAATCGCCTTCAGGTCCGGCTTGAGGGCGCTTCGCATGAGGCGCTTGGCCGCCGACTCCGCCACGCCGGAAGCCGACGTTGACGGGAGAACAGATGTCGTCGAGCGCGCCCCCAGCGCCATCGGCAGGACGTTCAGGACCGTGTTGACCTTCGCGCCCAAGAGCGGGTCGCCCGTGAGGTCGGTCACCTTCCCGCCCGCGTAGTCCGCGCCCTCGGCGAGCTTTTCGAATGGGTAGCCGATGACGCTCATGGCGTCCTTCCCGCCTTGCGTCTTGGGCGCGTAGGTGAGGGTTCGCTGGACACGTTCCACCACCTTGGCAGGATCGGTGTTGGCACCGAATGCGTTGGCGACTGTAGACCCGATGCCAGCAAGACCCGCGATGGGCAGAGCCAGTGCCCCGGTTGCCAGCGAGAGATTGGGCTCGATGGCACCGCCCAGAATCTTGGTGCGCAGCGATTCCTCGGGTGCGGTCGGCGACCTCTTCGGGGCGGCGTCCAGTGTGTAGCCGGACGGCGGCGACGGGAGATCAACCACCGCTGGTGCCCTCGCCCAGGCGGGGCGGTCATCCACCACCGGGGCCTTCGACCACGCCGGCTGAGCGCCTTTCGGCGGGGTGTCCAGCGTGTAACCAGGAGGCGGCGGTGGAATCGTGTCAGCCGCCGATGCCTTGGCCTGTGCCGGCTTCCAGTTCGTCCGGGCAACTTCCACGAGCTGCGCCTCCGTGGCGCCTTCGGGCCCTTCGATCCGCAGGATCGTTCCGTCCGGAGCCTGGACGCGATAGACCGGCATTACCGGTCCTTTGTGGCGTGAGCCCGCGCGGAAGGTGCCGAGGCGTCACCCTGAGACGGCACGACGGACTGGGCGGCACCTTGGGCGATGCGCTCGCGGGTCCACTGATCTACGTCGGCGCTGTTCCAGGCAACGGCGCGGGTGCCGATGGGGAATTGCCGGGGGAATTTTCCCTGCGCCACGAGCAAGTACAGCATCGATCTTGACAGGCCAGTTCTCTGCTTCACGGCCGACAGGCGAAGAAGGGAGGGCGGCTGCACGGCGTCCGTCGTCATTCGCTATTACTCCAAGCGAACGGTGATCCTCTCGCGCCAAGCTTCTAGGCCCCGTTCGCACAATGTATTGGAGCGCGATGGGACCACTTTGAACGCCTTGGGTAGGAATGTAATTCTGCTAATTGTCTCTATTTACCAGAATCGAGCCATTTTTCCTTGCGCAGCGTCCGCTCCAATTCTAGGAACGAGCGGCCGATTCGTTGCATATCGTCGTCGTACCAAATTGCCTTAACAATGGAATCTGATACTCCGAACCTTTCGGCGACTTTGGTGAAGATGCCGGCGCCACCCTTGTTGTCAGCAAGTCTGTCGTTGGGGCTTCTGGTCATCCGCGCAAGTACATCCCGTGCAATCAACGCATCACGGCGCCTGATGCGCAAATCAGCAGGCTTGCCTCTTGCCGCAAGCCCGAGGGACTTTGCCAAGTTCGGCTCGTCTCCCGACAAGTGCTTTTCGAACGCGTCGGCTATCCAAGCCAGCATTTCAATGGGGAAATTTGACGTTGGGAACCGCTGCCTGCGCGCTATCCTGCAGAAGGCAGCAAGCGCCTTCCGCGAGAGTTCAACATCGGTCTTACCCCCAGCGATGAGGGATCGCAGTTGAGCCACGTCGACAAGGTCAACATTGTCGTCGTCATCTCGATTGGTTGGCCTCGTACTGTTTCGCCGCGACTTCTTGCCGGAACCCGGCTTCTGCTGATTCTCGTTCGTCATGTGCGCCCCCTCGAGCGCCCCTATATGGAAGCCAAACCAACCGGGTAGGGTGCCCCGGCTTTTCGCCCCGTCGGGCTAGGCTTGGCTAGTCGTTTCCGTACTCGGGATCATTTGCCGCCCGCGCATCGATGCGCATGGCGGACCACTTGCGAATCTGAATGAGGGCTTCAGCCCATGCTTTGGGGTCTAGCGTGCGCCACTCAGCTTCCGGACATGGCCAGAGCCTGCGAACGCGGAATTGGTCGATGTCCTGCTGACTCCGGTCTGCCGGGTTTGGCCGGGCACCTACGCGGTAGAGAACACAGTACGCGGGCAGCCTTGCTCGCTCGGCGAGGCGTCTGGTTACCGTGGCTACCTTGCGAGACTGCCCGCTGTCGGCCGCCGTCTCGATAAGCGCCAACGGCTCGGAGGATGCGCCGTCGAACTCCACAAAGAGCGCGCCGTCCAGGTCGATCATGGAAAGCAATTGGGCCTTCTCGATCCCGACGAACCGCCGGGTCGATAGTCGACGATGCCATGCCGAATAAGCCCGATCGCGGATACCGAAGCGCTCTTCTTGCATGGGCTAGTCCGGCAAGAGCTTCCCGAGGAAGCGCTGGAATGAAGCGTCGGGGGGCAGTCCCATCGGCGCCCGCATAGGCTCGGGTTCATTGCGCTGGACTTGCACCGCGGTGCTGGCGATCTCGTTGCGAAGCTCTGCCGCCAGCCGCATGACGCGCTCGCGAAGCGCCCTCGAGAAGCGATATTGGTTACCGTCCGCGTCGTGCCCTGGCCTTTCGAGGGCGGCCAGCACGCCCACGAGCCCGACATCCGCAAGCGTAGTCGCGACGGCGCGGAAGTCGTCCGCGTTGGCGTAGGTGGAAGCGGCGTCGAGCCGCTCGCGTTCCTGTTCATCCTTGCGCTGCGCGTCCAGGTTGACGGTGACCACGTACCGGCCGCGACCAAGGGGGGTGCAATCGGACAGGACGCGCTCACCACTCATGCGCAGCGTTCGAAGCCGGTAGCCAAGGCTTTCCTTGGCGGCATGGCTCATCCGATCGAACTGCGGAGGGCACTCCCGAAAGTCCGCGTCAGTGGCCACGCCATCGGCCAGGAGCTGCTCGCGCGATCCGATGTACTCGGTTTGCTCGCGCCAGTCGAAGCGGGAGAAGACCGTTCCCCCATCGAGCGTGCCGAAAGTCTCGGGCATGCAGTCGCGGTACTTCACGACGGCCATGCCCGCCGCTTCTCGGAAGACGCCAACGACACGAGTAGGGGCTTCGAAATCGGCCACGCCCGCCTTGCCGGGGTGACGCGTTCCGGACGGCAGGCGGAAGGATCCGCGATGCTCGATGAAGGGGGAGGCGAGCAGCACCTCGAGTGGGCCGCGGTAGCTGCTCACGAGGAGGCTGGCGTTCAGGTTCCACCACGCATGTTCCACACTGAGGCCCGCTCGCCTGGCGATCTCGTCACGCTCCGCGATGTGTGGCGGGAGTGACTCCGGGATCGGCCGCACGGCCTGATCCGGTCTATTCTCCTTGGTAGCCATTGCAAACCTCCTGTACAGGTTGGTGGTGGTCAGGCGGGCGGGGTGTCCTAAGCACCTCGCTTCGCCGCTTCAAGCGGTCCTGCGCTTCCCCTTCATCGGCAACACTTTCCCGCCCGTCACGATGGCGCAGTAATCGGACCATTGCTCCATCATCCGGCGTCGCTTTTCCATGAGATCGCCCCGGCGATAGGCGGCCTCCACCTTGTCCCCGATGGTGTGTGCGAGCGCTGCCTCGGCGACGATGTTCGGGAAGCCGGTTTGCTCCGCCACCCAATCCCGAAAGGTGGACCGGAAGCCGTGGACAGTGATGTCCTTGCGGCCCATCCGCTCCAGGAGCTTCAGGCACGCCATGTTGGAGAGGGGCTTGGCCGGATCCGTCCCCGGGAACACAAAGACGGCGCCCGAGACCCGCTTTTCCTTCAGCGCCTTGAGCATGGCGACGGCGCGAGGAGCGAGCGGGACCTTGTGCACGTTGCCCGCCTTCATGCGATCGCCGGGAACCGTCCACGTGGCCGCCTTGAGGTCGAGTTCCTCCCACTTCGCTCCGATCACCTCGCTCGTGCGGGTGGCGGTCAGGATGATTAGCTCGAGTGCCCGCGCGGCAATCCCCTCCTGGGCGCGAAGGATCGCCATGAATGCCCCGGCCTCGGAATAGGGAAGGGAGGGGTGGTGCTTGACCTTGGCCAGCTTGGAGCGCTTCGGCAGCAGCGTGTCGAGGTGCCCCCGCCAGCGCGCGGGATTGTCGCCCCTGCGGTATTCCCGGGCCGTCGCCCAACTGAGAATCGACTCGATCCGGCCCCGGACGCGGGATGCCGTCTCCGGCTTCGCCTTCCAGATCGGGTTGAGAACATCGAGGACGAGGGCCGTATCGATCTCGGCAACCGACATGTCCCGAAGCAGAGGGCGCCGCTTGGCCTCCGGCTTCGCTTGGTCGGCTGCGACGTAGTAGACGTAGTCCTTGAGGGTGGTTTCCCACTGCGCCGCGTGCTTGGCGTTCTTCCAGCCGTCACGGTGGCTGGCGATGTACTCCTCGGCACACTTGCGAAAGGTCTTGCCCTTGGCCCGTTCCAGCGCCTCCGTGACCTTCTGCTTCTCGCGCTCTTCGAGTGGGTCCTTGCCGGCCGCCAATTGCTCCCTGCACGCCCTGGCGAGGTCACGAGCCCGGCCCACAGGAACGCCGTCCACAGGGCCAAGCCCCATTTCCCGGGCCCTGCCGCTCCGGGTGTACCGGAAGAGCCAGCTTTTGCCGCCGGTGGGGCCGATCTGCAGGTAGAGGCCGCGGCCGTCGGAATACCGTCCTGGGGCCTTCTTGCGCTCGATCTCGAGGGCCGTGAGCTTCTCGGCAACGTGCTTGCTGCCCTTGGGCTTGCCCCGCCGCTTGAGGGGCGCTGAGGCCCCCTTGGAATCCGTCATCGTCGCCCCGTTCTGAGGTGGGGGCCGCCTTGTGGGTCAGGCGGTCAACAACCCACAATTTACGCTCGGATTCGGCTGGACGCAATAGGATGGGCTCGGACAATCGACCCTGATCCTAGAGGTGAAATAGAGGGGTTGGCGGGATTGGGTTGGATGGCCTTGGACGCTTGTAAGGCGGACACACCCTCCGCCATCGTCCCCGCGCTACTGCGCGAACACCTCGATGATGCCCACGCCGGTGGTGCCTCCCGCCCCGGTGACGATGGCGGTGTAGGCGCCCGGGTTGAGC
>CAZPLW010000012.1:0-39863 GCA_964587315.1 uncultured Lysobacter sp. | reverse complement strand
ACCGCGTGGCGACGGACCTGGAGATCGGCGCTACGCTGCTGCACCGCGACCCGGCCGGCGGCATCTACGCCTTCGAGGCCCGGGGCGATGACGCACTCCTGATCTCGGGCCGCTTCACGCTCGTCTTCACCGGCCGGGACGGCACGGCCTCGCCAGGAAGCGCGCCCTCATGAACGGCGGCTTCGCATGACGATCCCCGGGGAGTGACGGGATGCCCAGGCTGGACATCCGCGAGTCCGATCCCGAGAGCCACCGCTGCGAGGTGCTCGTGATCGGCTGCGGCCCCGCGGGATCGACCATCGCGGCGCTCCTGGCCGAGCGCGGCCGGGACGTGGCCGTCATCGACAAGGACCACCATCCGCGCTTCCACATCGGCGAGTCGCTGCTGCCGATGAACATGCCCATCCTGCAGCGGCTGGGCGTCTGGGAGGAGCTCCAGCGGATCGGGATCCGCAAGGACGCGGCGGAGTTCGAGTCGCGCGAGGCGGGGCGCACGGTCGAGTTCCGTTTCGAGGACGCCTTCGACAAGCGCTGGCCCCACGCCTTCCAGGTGCGCCGCTCCGAGTTCGACGAGATGCTGCTTCGCAACTGCTCGGCCAAGGGCGCCCGGGTGTACGAAGGCGCGAAGGCGACCTCGGTGGCCTTCGGCGACTTCGCCCATGGCGACGACGCGCTGGTGACCGTCCAGCCCGCGGGCGGCGAGCGCCAGCGATGGCACGCGCGCTTCGTCGTGGACGCCTCGGGCCGAGACACCTTCCTCGCCGACCGCTTCGACATCAAGCGGCGCAACGCGAAGCACGCGAGCGCGGCGATCTTCGGCCACTTCCGGAACGCGCGCCGCAATCCGGGCACCGCCGAAGGCAACATCACCATCGTGTGGTTCGAGCACGGGTGGTTCTGGTTCATTCCCCTCAAGGACGGCACCACGAGCGTGGGCGCCGTGTGCTGGCCGGCCTACCTCAAGTCGCGCCGGACGGACCCGACCACGTTCTTTCTCGCGACGATCGCGCTCGCGCCGGAGATCGCCGACCGCCTGAAGGACGCCGAGCTCACGGCCCCGGTCACGGCCACCGGCAACTACTCCTACACCTCGACGCGCATGACCGGCCCCGGCCACCTGCTGGTGGGCGACGCCTGGGCCTTCATCGACCCGGTGTTCTCGAGCGGGGTGCTGCTCGCCATGAACAGCGCCTCGCTGGGCGCCGACCTCGTCGACGCGGTGCTGCGCGATCCCGCCCGCGAGCGCGAGCTGCACCGCGCGTTCGAGCGCCGCGTGCGCATGGGCGTGAAGGCCTTCTCGTGGCTCATCTACCGCATGACCAACCCGGTCATCCGCCAGCTCTTCCTCGCGCCGCGCAACCCCCTGGGCGTGCAGTCGGCCGTGGTCTCGCTGCTCGCCGGCGACGTGTTCCGCGCCGGGCCCGTCCGGCCGCGCCTGTATTTCTTCCGCGTCATCTACTACGCGAACTTCCTCGCCCACTGGCCGACGGCCTTCCGCGCCTGGCGCAAGCGCCGGCGCGACATCCGCGAATCCTTCGACGCGCGCTCGGCCGCCCCAGGGCCCGCCCCGCGATGATGCGCACCACGGGCACCCACGTCCTCATCCCCGCCTACAACGAGGCGGCCACCCTGCGCCCGCTGGTCGAGCGGGTGCTGGCCGTGAGCCCGCGCGTGATCGTCGTGGACGACGGGTCCACGGACGGCACGGCGGCGACCCTGGCGGGGCTTCCCGTCACGGTGCTCGTGCACAAGCGCAACCTCGGCAAGGGGGCGAGCCTGTGGCGCGGCTTCGTCCACGCGCTGGCGCAGGGCGCGAACCGCGTGGTGACGCTGGACGGCGACGGCCAGCACGACCCGGCGGACATCGTGCGCCTGCTCGCCGCGGCCGACCGCCATCCGCGCCGCATCGTGATCGGCGCCCGCCTGCACGACCGGCAGAACTTCCCGAAGCCGCGCTTCTACGCCAACCAGTTCGCGCGCTTCTGGATCGCGTGGGCCGCGGGCGACCCGATCGCCGATTCGCAGTCGGGCTTCCGCGTCTACCCCGCGTCGTTCCTCGCCCAGGTCTCGCACGCCGATGTGCGCGGCGTCCGGTTCGTCTTCGAGAGCGAGATCCTGATCGAGGCCGGCGAGCGCGGCGTGCGCAGCGTCGCGGTGCCGATCCCGGGCATCTACCCGCCCGCGGCGCGGCGCAGCCACTTCCGCCCGGTCGTCGACATCGCGCAGATCGTCGTGATGGTCGCGCGCCGGCTGCTCCGCCGCGGCTTGCATCCCGTGGGCCTGTGGCGCAGTCTCAAATGGCCGATGGCCATCGAGGCGGCCTCGGAGGCGACGTACGCCGGACTGGAGCCCCGCGAGCATCCATGAAGTTCAAGGATTACTACGAAGTGCTCGGCATACCGCGCGACGCGACGCAGGACGCGGTGAAGCACGCTTACCGCAAGCTCGCGCGCAAGTTCCACCCCGACGTGAGCCAGGACCCGGACGCCGAGGCCCGCTTCAAGGAGCTGGGCGAGGCCTACGCGGTGCTCAAGGACACCGAGAAGCGCGCGGCCTACGACCAGGTGGGAAGCCGGTGGAAGGCCGGGCAGGATTTCCAGCCGCCTCCGGGCTGGGACGCGGGGTTCGAGTTCGGCGGCGGCGAGGGGGGTGACGGCGAACACATCGACGCCAGCGAGTTCTTCGAGGCCCTGTTCGGCCGCCGCGGCGGCGGCCCGCGCGATCGCCGCGAGGCCCGTGGCGGCGACCACCACGCCAAGGTGATGGTCGACATCGAGGACGCTTACCGCGGCGCGAGGCGCACCCTCACCCTTCGCCTGCCCACGCTCGACGCGCGGGGGCACGTCATGACGGCGGAGCGGCAGCTGGAAGTGGTCATCCCGAAGGGCATCCGCGAGGGACAGCACCTGCGCCTCGCCGGCCAGGGCAGCGCGGGGACGGGCCAGGGCCCGCCCGGCGACCTGTACCTGGAGATCGCGTTCAATCCCCATCCGCGGTTCCGCGTCGAAGGCCGCGACGTCCACGTGAGGCTGCCGCTCGCCCCGTGGGAGGCCGCGCTCGGGGCGCAGGTCACCACGCCCACGCCCGACGGGCCGGTGCAGCTCACGATCCCGCCCGGCTCGCAGGCCGGCCGGCGCCTGCGCCTGAAGGGCCGCGGGATTCCGGGCACGCCGCCGGGCGACCTCTTCGCGGTGCTCGAAGTGGCCCTGCCGCCGGCGACCGACGAGCGCGCGAGGCAAGCCTACCGCGCGATGGCGACGGCGTTCGACTTCAACCCGCGCGCGCACCTGGAGGGATGACCGCCATGCCGCAATCCGACCGACCCGCGCTCGAGGGACCGATCGTCGAGGAGGAGATCCACTTCACGCTCGTCGAGTTGTGCCGGGCCTGCGGCGCCCGGGAGGACCATGTCGTGGGCTGGGTGCTCGAGGGCGCGCTCGAGCCGTCCGGCGATTCGCCGGACGACTGGCGATTCCGCGGGGACAGCCTGCGGCGCGCGCGGATGGCCTGCCGGCTCTCGCAGGACCTCGGCATCAACGCGCCGGGCGTGGCGCTCGCGCTCGACCTGCTGGACGAGATCGCGGCGCTGCGCGCCCGTTGATCGTCCCCGGCCCGCGGGAGTCGTCGGGCTTCCCCTTCACTCCCGCATCCTTGGGCGAATCGTCGGCGCGCGTCCATAATGGGAGTTCGCGAATCCCGCTTCCGAAGCGCGCGCACCCTACTCTCGATCGACCTCTCCTCCTCATGATCTCCCGCACCGGGCGCCCGGAGCGCCACGACCGGATCCGCGCGCTGTTCGAGGAGTACATCGAGATGTACGCCTCGCGCGACGACCGGCTGACGGCGCGATTCAGCGAGGATTTCAGCGGCTACACCGGCGGCGGGAATTTCCTCGTGAAGGACCGCGACGAGTGGGTGCGGATCACGAGGCAGGACTTCGCGCAGGTGCCCGGCCGCATCCGCATCGAGATGCTCGACCTGTCGATGCAGGACCTCTGCGACGACGTCGTGCTGGTCACCGCCTTCTTCCACATCCACCTGCCCCTTCCCGACCACATCCTGTCGCGGGAAACGGCGCGCCTCGTCCTCGTCTTCCGCCAGGAGGCGGCGGACTGGAAGATCGTGCACAGCGGCATCTCCATTCCCTATCACCTCGTGCGCGAGGGCGAGGTCTATCCGATGAAGGAACTCGAGGAGCGCAACCGCGCCCTCGAGGCGCTGGTCGAGGAGCGCACGCGCGCCCTGCTCGAAAGCCGGGCGCTCTATCGCCAGCTGACCGAGGACACGATGGACGTGCTGTGGAAGGCCGACCGCGAGCTTCGCATCACCTACATCAGCCCGGCGGACGAGCGCCTGCGCGGCTTCCGGGCCGAGGAGGTGGTCGGGCGCCCCGTCTTCGACATGTTCACCGAGGCGGGCGTCGAGACCGTCCAGCAGGTGATCCGCCGGAGCAAGGCGTCCGGCCCGCAGGCCGGCCCCGGCGGGTTCCAGACCTTCGAGGTCGAGCACCGCTGCAAGGACGGGCGGGTGATCTGGGGCGAAGTGATGTCGAAGCCCGACCTCGACGCGAAGGGCGAGATCGTCGGGTATCACGGCATCACGCGCGAGATCACGGCGCGCAAGCTGCTGGAGGACCGCGTGCACGACCTCGCCTTCCACGATGCGCTCACCAACCTGCCCAACCGGCGGTTGCTGCTCGATCGCCTGGCGCAGGCCATGGCCGCCAGCAAGCGCAGCGGCCTGCACGGCGCGCTGATGTTCCTGGACCTCGACCGGTTCAAGGCCCTGAACGACGCCCACGGGCACGAGGCGGGCGACCTGCTGCTGGTCGAGGCGGCCGCACGCCTGCAGGCCTGCGTGCGCGAGATGGACACCGTGGCGAGGTTCGGGGGCGACGAGTTCGTGATCCTGCTCGGCAACCTGGACGCGGACCGGGAGGCCTCGACGGCCCAGGCCACGCGCGTCGCCAGCGACGTGCTCGCCGCCCTGAAGGCGCCTTACCGGTTGAGAATCCGGAAGGACGGGCGCGACGACTCGATCGTGGAGCACTGCTGCACGGCCAGCATCGGCGTGGTCATGTTCGCCAACCACGACGCGAGCCCGAACGACGTCCTGAAGTGGGCCGATGCCGCGATGTACCGGGCCAAGGATGGCGGCCGGGACACGATCCGGTTCCACGAGCACGCGAACCGGCCCTGATCGCCGCGCGGTCGGGCCCCGGTCGCGGGGCCCGTGACGGCGGCTAGCGCGGGGCGATCGCCCGGCCTTCCTCGTCGGAGACGACCATCTCGACCCGGCGGTTCGATTGCCGGCCCGCTGCGGTGTCGTTGCCGGCGATCGGATGGGCCTCGCCGTAACCTCGCGCCGTGATGCGATCCGCGCCGACGCCCATGTCCAGCAGCGCGGTGCGCACCGAATCCGCGCGGCGATCCGAGAGCCGCTGGTTGCTGGCGTCGCTGCCGATGCTGTCGGTGAAGCCCTCGATCTGGACCCGTCGCTGCGGGTACTGGCGGAAGAAATCCGCCAGTTTCCGGACGTTGCGCATCCCGTCGGTGCGCAGCTGCGCCTCGTTGGTGTCGAACAGCACGTCGCCCAGGGTGATGACCAGGCCACGCTCGGTCTTCTTCGCTTCCATGTCCCGGAACTGGGCCTCGAGCTGCAGCGCGCGGCCCTCGGCGTCCAGGGCCTGCTGGCGCGCGGCCTGCGCGGAAGCATTGGCGTCGCCGGCGGCCCGGCGTTCCATGGCGGCGCGCTGCTCGGCTTCTTCCGCGCTGCGCTGGGCGCCCTGCGCGCTGCGCTGCGCCGCTTCGGCGCTGCGCGTCGCGGCTTCGGATTGGCGCTGCGAATACGCCGCGTTTCTCTGCGCGAGTTCCGCTTCCCGCGTGCGCGCGTCGAGGCGGATCGCGTCGCGTTCCTTGCCCGAATCCGCCACGGCGATCTCCGCCGCCTTCTGCGAGGCCGTCTCGCGGGCGATGCCCACCTGCTGCTTCGCCACGTAGGCGAGGTGGTCGACCCGGGCGGTGCTGTCGCCGTTCTTCCACGCGCCATCGGCCTTGTCGAGCGAGTCGCCCGCCTGGCGCAATTCGCCCGCGGCCAGGGTGGCCACCTGCGGGCTCGCCTGGGCGTCGCCGTAGTCCCTTCGCGCCTCGTCCAGGAGGGAATTGTTCACGGGCATCGAGCTGCAGGCGGACAGCACGGCGGCGGCGAGCAGCACCGGGGGCAGGATTCGGAAGTTCGTCATGGTCGTTTCCTCGATTCGTCTCTACTTGCTCTTGCGGTTGATCTCGTCGCGCAGCACGCGGATGTCGTCGCTCATGGCGAGCGCGGCCTTGCGCGCCTTGGCGGAGTCCGCCTTCTTCTCGGCGAGCCTCGCGTCGACCTGCGCCTCCTCGGCCAGCCAGCGGGCGGCCTCGTAGTCTTCCTTGCGCATGGCCGCCTGCGCGCGGTCCATCTTGTCCTGCGCGGACCGCATTTCCATCGGCGCGTATTCGCCGCCGCCCGCGCTGGCGGCATTGGCGATGGCGGACTTCGAGACGGCGATCTGGTCGGTCGGCGCGGGGACGCTGGCGCATCCGCCGAGGGCGAGCGAGGCGAGGCCGATCGCGCAGAGTGTCCGGAGGGACGGCGGGCGGAATGTCGTGTTCATCGTTATCCTTCGCGTGGGATGGATCGGCCGCGCCCCCGGCACGGGCGCGCGGCATTTCCCGCGGCATCGATGGCGAACGGCGACGGACACCTTGGGTTGACCGGAGCATGGGGGCTTCCGGCGACCGCGTCCGTCTGCCAGCGCACCCACAAGCCCCGCGCGCGAGGGCGCGGCGCGCTCAGCCCAGCCGGAACCGGATGGGCACCCGCATCCACGCCTCGACCGGATCGTCGCCGAGACGCGCCGGCGTGAACGACCACCGCTTCACGCCCGCGATGGCCGCCCGGTCGAGCGCGGGAAATCCGGACGACCGGTCGAGCACGATCTCCTCCGGCAGTCCGCCGCGCGAGATGCGCACGCGAAGCAGCACCACGCCCTCTTCCCCCTCCTCGCGCGCCGACGCCGGATAGGCGGGCTCCGGCGTCCGCAGGTACGCGGCGGGGACGAGGCTCGCGGGTGCGGCCGGTCCCGCTGGCGCTCGAACGGAGGCTACCTGGACGCTCGCCGGCGACGGTGGCGCAACGGTCGGCCCTTCCGATTCGGACACGACCGGCATCGGCAGTCCTTCCGCCTGCGCAGGAGCGAAAACATCGACGGAGGCCAGGGCCCGGCGATCGGACGATGCGCGCACGCGGCGCGGCGTCGGCGCCCGGGCGACCGGCATCTCGTCGCGCTGGGCGGACACGACCGGGATCTCGGACGGCCAGGGCGCGAGGGCCACGTGGACGATCGAGGGACCCGACGGCACCGCCGGCGCGCGCGCGCCGCTCGCCGCGAGGGGCCCGAACGCCACGAAGGCGGCCGCGTGCACCAGCGCGGAGGCGAAGAACGCGGCGCCGGCGAGAGGCCGGCCCGTCATCGCGGCGGAACCGATCACGCTCATCTCAATCCCCCGGCGTCCACCGCACCGACACGAACACGTTGCTGCCGGGCGTGCGATAGCCCTGCACCTGCTCGTAGTCCTTGTCGGTCACGTTGTTCCAGCGCAGGTCCGCCTGCCAGCCGCGTGCGAATGCCCACGACGCGGTGAGGTTCGCGATCGCGTAGCCGGCCATGCGCGCCGCGGGCGACTCGTCGGCGGTCTCGAAGCGGTGGCTCGAGGCCACCATCTCCGCGCCCACCGTCCACGCGCCGAAGGCGCGGCTCGCGAGGAAGCTGCCGAACTGCTTCGCGCGCCGCGGCAACTGCTTGCCCGTGTCGTCGGACTTCGGGTCCTGGAAAGTGCCCTTGGCGCGCAGGCGCACGTCCGCGACCCTTCCCTCCCACGCGAGGTCGAGGCCGCGGATGCGCGCCTTCGCGAGGTTGGCGGGACCGAAGAAGTTGGTGTCCGGATCGAAGAAGAAGACGATGAGGTCCTCGATGCGGTTGTCGAAGGCCGTCGCGGAGAAGCGCTGCGCGCCGCCTTCCAGCTGGAGGCCGATCTCGGCGCTCTTCGAGCGCTCCGGCTTGAGGTCCGGGTTGCCGAAGCCGGGGTAGTAGAGGTCGTTGAACGAGGGCGCGTGGAAGCCCTCGCCGTAGACGGCGCGGAGCTTCGCGCCCTTGGCGGCGAGGTAACCGTAGCCGACGGAACCCGTCGTGGGCGAGCCGAACTGGCTGTTGTCGTCGCGCCGCAGGCTCGCCTCGAGGGAATGGGCGCCGAACTCGCCGACGTAGCCCGCGAAGGCCGAACGCACGGTGCGCTTGTTCGCCTCGTAGGCCGTCGTGGCGTCGACCTTCTGGCCGAGGTACTCGAGGCCCGCGATGACCGTCTGGCCCTCGAAGCGGAACGTGTTCTGCCAGAGCGCCTGGTCCTGGTCGGTGCGGAAGCGGTCCGGGAAGGAGCCCACGCTCTCGCTGTCGTCACGGCCGCGGGCGAGCCTCACGAGGCTCTCCCAGCGCTCGGTGAATCGGTTGCGGCTGAAGGCCGAGACGGTGGAGAGCGACTGCTCCGTGCGGTCATCGGTGGCGAGGCCGTTGTCGAACTTCGTGCGTCCGTCACTGTGCAACAGCGCCGCGCCCAGCTCGTTGCGCTCGTCGAAGCGGTGCGAGAGCTTGGCCGAGACGTTCGTGTTGCGGTAGCCGTCGTCGTCGGGGTTGTAGCGGTCGAACGAGATCGTGGGCCGCGTCGCGTTGTGCCCGTCGGTCTCGTGGTAACCGGCAGCGAGGCTGTACGACGTGCCCCCTTCGCTGCCCCCCAGCTGCGCGCGCAGCGAGCGCGTGTTGTAGGTGCCGTAGCCCGCCGAGACGCTCGCGCCCGGCGAACGGTTGCCGCTCCTGGTGAAGATCTGGATCACGCCGCCGATGGCGTCCGAGCCGTAGAGGCCGCTCTCCGGCCCGGAGACGATCTCGATGCGCTCGATCTGCGCGAGCGGGATGTTCTCGATCGCCGTCGTGCCGAGCGTGGCCGAACCGATGCGCACGCCGTCGACCAGCACGAGCGCGTGCGAGCTGTTCGAGCCGCGCAGGAAGATCGACGTGGCGCTGCCGATGCCGCCGGAGGTCGCCGTCTCGACGCCGCCGAACTGCTGCAGGACCTGCGCGAGCGAGAGCTGCCCGCTCGATTCGATGTCGCGAGCGGTGACGACCACGACGGTGCGCAAGGCGTCGGCGAGGCGCTGTTCGACCCGCCCTGCCGTGACGACCGTCTCGGCGCCCTGGTAGACCGGCGCGGTGGACTGGGATGCGACGGGCAGCGCGGCGGCGAGCAACGTGAGGCCGAACGCGCCCCGGGGACCTGCAAGACGGACATGGGTGCACTTCAAGATCGTTCCTTCCCTCGGCCCGCAACCCCGCGGGCCTGCATTGGAATTCAGGAACGAGGGGAAGGAGCCGGAGGGCCTGGGACCCGCCGACGATCGCCTCCCGCGACCGTTCCGCCTGGTCACCTGGCCGGTATCCGGGCTGGGCAGGTCTTGGCGGATCCGACCTTCCCGCGGCGTGTTGCCGCAGTGGCCTGGCATTCCGGAGAGGAACGCCGGTGGATTCGCCCGCACCTGCCGACCGTTGCGGGGGCAGCACAGGTAGCCGATCGACCGGCCCCTGTTTCCCGTTTAACCCGGCCGCTTGAAGCGGACCGGGCACCAAGGAACTGCTGAAATGTTAGCAGAACATCCGCGGCGCGCCCATTCGGCCGCCCGGCCGCTTCAGCGCGAAATGACGATCAGGACGTTGCAGGGAGCCCACTCGATGAGCGACTTCGAGACGGACTGGCGCCACCATCGCTGCGCCCAGCCCGTGCGGTGCTTGTGGCCGACCACGATCAGGTCCGCGCCCACCCGGTTCGCGTAGTTGCAGATCTCGTCGACGGCATCGCCCTGCCCCAGTTCGCCACGCACCGCGTGGCCGAGATCGGACAGCCGGCGCAGGCCCTCGTCGAGCACCTTCCGGTACTGCTCGCGGTCGGCTTCGTCGTACATCGCCGTGCTGAGGATCCCCTCGCCGGAGGCGATCTCCACGCGCGGCGGAAGGACGGCGATGAGGAACACCTCCGCGAGCGTGAGCTCCGCGATTTCCTTGCAGCCCAGAAGGGCCTGCTGGCCCATTTCGGAACCGTCGTAGGCCAGCACGATCTTGTTGTACATCCGCGTCCTCCCCGAGTCGTCGACAGGCTCCGCCTGCGTGCCGCGATGCGTGACGAACGGCGCCGGGTTCTCGAGGACCGGCTTGCGGCAGGCGTGATCGGGAAAGGATACGCCCGCCACGCGTCATTGGGTCGCCGGCCCGCGCCGGCTGCGCCTCAACGCTTTTTCGCGGCACGTGCCTTCGTCGAGCCCTGCCGCGACGGGCTCTTCGCCTTCTCGTCCGGCTTGTAGTCGCCGATCAGGCCCTTCACGGGGCAGACCTTGAAGATCGGGCACTTCCTGCAGCCGACTGCGATCGCGATGGGACAGATGACCATGGGGCCTCCGGGTGGCAATACGTGAGCGTCGAATGGGATTGTGGGGACAAGGGTCCGTGCAACTCGGTGCGCTTGCGCACCTTGCGCGGGCATCCGGCCACCACAAAGAAAAAAGCGCCAACCACGTCGAATGGTTGGCGCCTGGATCCTGGCGGAGAGAGAGGGATTCGAACCCTCGATACAGGTTTAAGCCCGTATAACGCCTTAGCAGGGCGCCACCTTCGGCCACTCGGTCATCTCTCCGGGCACGCGAATTCTACCACCCCCCGGGTTGCCGGGGGCCGGCCGTCACTTCATCAGGGACTGGGCGAAGTACGTGTAGATGACGGCCCAGGTGTAGGCCGTCTGCTGGGGCGTGACGCCCGAGCCGTGGCCGCCCTCGGTGTACTCGAAGTAGGTGGTCGGGTGCCCGTAGGACTGCATGAGCGCCGCCATCTTGCGCGCGTGGCCGGGGTGGACCCGGTCGTCGTGCGTCGAGGTGGTGATGAGCATCTTCGGGTACTTCGCGTCCTTCTTCACGTTCTGGTAGGGCGAGTACTTCGAGAGGAAGGCCCAGTCCCCGGGCTTGTCCGGATCCCCGTATTCGCCCATCCACGAGGCGCCGGCCAGCAGCTTGTGGTAGCGCTTCATGTCCATGAGCGGCACGGTGGCCACGGCGGCGCCGAAGAGCTCCGGCCGCTGCAGCAGCGTCGCGCCCACGAGCAGGCCGCCCTGGCTGCCGCCGAAGATGGCGAGCTTCGGGGGCGAGGTCACCTGGCGGGCGATGAGGTCCTCGGCCACCGCGGCGAAGTCGTCGTGCGTCTTCTGCCGGCCCTCGCGGCGCGCCGTGAGGTTCCATTGCGGGCCGAACTCGCCGCCGCCGCGCAGGTTCGCGAGAACCCACACGCCGCCCTTCTCGAGCCAGCCCTTGCCGATGAAGCCGGAATACGAGGGCACCATGGAGACCTCGAACCCGCCGTACCCGTAGAGGATCGTGGGGTTCTTGCCATCGAGCTTCGCGCTCGAGCGCATCACCTGGAAGTACGGGATCTTCGTGCCGTCCTTCGAGGTCGCCTCGTGCTGCGTGACCGCGAGGCCCGTGGCGTCGAAGAAGGCCGGCGTCGACTTCACCTTCTCGCGCGCGTCCGTGCCGCCCCTGGCGAAGTAGAGCGTCGTGGGCTGGATGAAACTGGTCACGTACATCTGGTATTCGTCGCTCTCGCGGCGGTCGAACGCGCCGGTGGTGATGAGCGAATTGGGGGGCACCGCCACCTCGCGCGAGACCCACTTGCCGTGCTCGGCGCGCTTCACCTCGTAGAGGCGGCTCTTCGCGCTGTCGAGCACGTTGAGCAGGACCATCGTCTTCAGGGGCGTGTACGCGGAGACGCCCAGCGCCCCCGACCCGGAATACAGGGCGACGCGCGGGCTGGGCGTGAAGAGCACCTCGAATTCGCGGTCGCCCGCGAGGAAGGTCTCGAGGTCGATGGTGAGGAGCGAGCCCGACTTGAAGGCGATGCTGGCGGGCTCCCAGTCCTCGCGCAGGCGCACGAAGAGCTTGCGCGCGGCGATCGTGGCCTCGGCGGACTCGGGCAGCTCGAGCTTGCGGAAGGCATCGCCCACGCGCACGAACGTCTCGCTGCTGCGCACCGAGATGCCGCGGGTCATCGCCTCGACGCGGAAGCCCGGCTCGTGGACCACGGTGGGCATCGCGTAGACGTCCTGCTCCGACACCTCGAAGACGACGGGCGCGGCGGCGATGTCCTGCCCGCGCGCGAGGCGCTTCACCTGCCGCGGGTAGCCGGAGCGCGTCATCGTGCCGCCGCCGAAATCGCGCGAGGCGTAGATCGTGTCCGCGTCGATCCACGCGGCGCCTCCCTTCGATTCGGGCAGGCGGAAACCGCCGGCGACGAAGGCCTTCTTCACGGTGTCGAACTCGCGGATCTCGACGGCGTCGCTGCCGCCTCGCGAGAGCGAGACGAGGCAACGCTCGTACTTCGGATACAGGCACTGCGCGCCCTTCCACGCCCACTGCGCGCCCTCGGCGGCGGAGAGCTGGTCGAGGTCGAGGACCGTCTCCCACTTCGGCTCGGCCTTGCGGTACTCCCCGGCCGTGGTCCGGCGCCAGATGCCGCGCGGGTTCTTCGCGTCCTGCCAGAAGTTGTAGAGGTGCGCGCCGCGCTTCTCCACCGCCGGGATGCGCTCGCGCGAGGTGGTGATGGCGGTGAGGGCCTCGAGCAGCGGCTTGAAGCCGGCGTCCGACTCGATCGCCGGGCGGCTCTTCGCGTTCTGCTCCTTCACCCACGCCATGGCCCGGTCGCCGGTGACGTCCTCCAGCCAGAGGTACGGGTCGTCGGCAGGGGCCTGGGCGTTCGCGAGCGTGGAGGCGGTCATGGCGAGAGCGGCGAGGAATCGCTTCATGGAAAGGGTGCTCCGGAAGTGAAGACGCCGGCGGATCGTGTCGGCCGGCGTCGGGCTCTGGGGCTGCAAGGATAGCAAACTCGAAACCGGGCACCGTCCCCGGTTATCAGGGCTTCATCTTCTCCTCGACGGGCGTCTTGTCGAGCTCGAACTCGCGGTGCAGCACGCGCACGGCGAGCTCCATGTACTTCTCGTCGACGACCACGGAGGTCTTGATCTCGGAGGTGGAGATCATCTGGATGTTCACGTTCTCGCGCGCGAGCGCGCCGAACATGCGCGAGGCGATGCCCGCGTGGGTGCGCATGCCGATGCCCACGAGCGAGACCTTGGCGATGCGGTCGTCGCCCACGATCTCGCGGGCGCCGGTGGCCGGCAGCACCTTCGTCTCGAGCACCTGCATCGCGCGCTTGAACTCGTTGCGGTGCACGGTGAACGAGAAGTCCGTGAGCCCCTCGAGCGAGGCGTTCTGGATGATCATGTCCACGTCGATGTTGGCCTCGGCCACGGGGCCGAGGATCAGGTACGCGATGCCCGGCTTGTCGGGCACGCCCCGCACGGTGATCTTGGCCTCGTCGCGGTTGAACGCGATGCCGGAGATGATGGCCTGTTCCATGGCTTCCTCTTCCTCGAACGTGATGAGGGTGCCCATGTCCGTCGAGTTCACGTCCGTGAACGAGGAGAGCACCCGGAGCTTCACCTTGTACTTGCCCGCGAATTCCACCGAGCGGATCTGCAGCACCTTCGAGCCCAGGCTCGCGAGCTCGAGCATTTCCTCGAAGGTGATCGTGTCCAGGCGCCGCGCGTCCGGCACCAGGCGCGGGTCGGTCGTGTAGACGCCGTCGACGTCCGTGTAGATCTGGCACTCGTCGGCCGTGAGCGCCGCCGCGATGGCGACGCCCGTGGTGTCGGAGCCGCCGCGCCCGAGCGTCGTGATGTTGCCCTTGGCGTCGATGCCCTGGAAGCCGGCCACCACGACCACGTTGCCCTCGTCCAGGTCCTTGCGGATGTTCGTCTCGTCGATCGAGAGGATGCGCGCCTTCGAGTAGGCCTCGTCGGTGAGGATCTTCACCTGGAAGCCCGTGTAGCTCTTCGCCTTGAGGCCGAGCTTGTGCAGGGCGAGGGCGAGCAGGCCGATCGACACCTGCTCGCCCGTGGAGGCGATGACGTCGATCTCGCGCGGATCGGGATCGGGGTTCAGCTCCTTCGCCAGGGCGAGGAGCCGGTTGGTCTCGCCGGACATGGCCGAGACCACGACGACGAGCTGGTGGCCATCCTTCACGAAGCGCTCGACCCGGCGCGCGACCTCGCGGATGCGCTCGGGGCTGCCCATGGAGGTGCCGCCGTACTTCTGGACGATGAGGGACACGGTGTCGGAGTGCCGCGGGAGAACGGGAACGGTCTGCCATTCTACCGCGACCGGCGCGATTTGTGCAGCGCAGCAATCCCGAACGGCCGGGAACGGGAAACCGGGGACGGTGCCCGATTTCGAAATCGGGCACCGTCCCCGGTTTTCACGTCACCGCGTATCGGTGGACAGCACTCGCAGGTCGTCGGCGAACGTGCTCTTCACGCGCGTCTCGCGCAGCTTCTCCAGGAACTGCACCTTGATCGCGTCGTTGCCCGGCCAGACGGTCTCGAGCCAATTCATGCCGGCCGCGCCGAAGCCCGTGTAGGCGTAGCGGTTCATCTCGGCCGCGACCGCCGAGAGCACGCCCGTCGCGGCGTAGTCCTCCCACTTGAGCTTGTCGGCCGAGCGCTGGCTCTTGATCTCGCGCAGCTTCGCCTGGATCTCCTGCGTGCGCGTCTTGCGCTTGGCGCTGGTGTATTCGCCGCAGCGATCCTTCAGCCAGGGGTTCGCGGTGGCGGCCGGCTGCGCGCACACCGGCGGCGGCTCGCCGGGGAGCTTGCCGCGCATGAGGTCCTGCGCGAACTGGAAGCGGCCCTTGGGCGAGACCTCGAGGACCACGACGGGAAAGTACGAGCTCGCGTACGGCGCGAAGACGTAGGCCGAGGTGTCGTCCGCGCTCACCATCACCGGCGCCTTGCGCGCGGGAAGCTCGACGAAATCGGTGCCGCCCACGTTCTTCGCCGCGTACACCGCGTGGCGCTTCACCGCGGGCTTGAGCTTGTAGACGAAATGCGTCGTGCAGCAGTGCGCGCCGCCGGAATAGGCCGAGAAGTGCATCTCCGGCTGGCCGTCGCCATCCAGGTCGCGGCCGAGGGAGTGCAGCGTGAGGCGCGAGGCCGGTTCGATGCCGTCCTTGTCCGTCACCTGCGCGACGGGCTTGCCCTGCTTGAAGACGATGAGGCGATGCTGGGCGCCGGGCGGGTCTTTCGCCCCGGGGACGCCCGCGACGACCGCCTCGAACTCCTGGAACGACTTCCACGAGACGGCCTCCAGGCCCTGGGATTCGAGCCAGGGCTTCGACTCCTGGGCGAGGGCGGGCAAGGCGAGCAGCGCGAGGGCGGCGAGGATCGAACGCATGGCGGATTCCCTTTCCTTGGGTCGCCAGAATACTCCCGTCACGGCGCGAAGATCTCGACGATCCCCACGCCCGTCGCCGAGCCGGCGCACCGGACGATCGACGCGGGTGAGCTGGGCAGGGCTCGGCACGCGGCCGGCGCGAGGCCGATTACGCTTCGCGCCGTTTCCCGGCATAGTGCCCGCACCATGCTCACGACCGACGGCCGCATCCGCCAACTGGGCCTCGCCGGCGTCCTCGCCGTCGGGGCCGCCGCCGCGGCCTTCGCGCTCTCGCATCCGGTGACCTCGCTCGACCTGCGCTTCCTCGACGCGCAGTTCGCCTACTCCCGCGGCGAGGGTGCGCCCGCCGGCGACGATCGCGTCGTCGTCGTGGGCATCGACCAGCGCACGGTGAAGGCGATCGACGAGCCGATGTCGCTCTGGCACGCGCGCTTCGGGCAGTTTCTCGCCGGGCTGCGCGTCGCGAAGCCCGCGGTGATCGGCCTGGACGTGGTGCTGCCGGATCGCAGCTACGAAGCCGTCGCGCCCGGCCTCGACAGCGCGCTCGTCCGCGGGCTCATCCTCTCGCGCCCGGCCTTCCCGACCTTGCTCGCGAAGAGCGTCGACGAAGGCGGGCAGCCGCGCCCGATCTATCCGGCCTTCGTGACGGCGGCGGGGACCGAGCCGGGCTACGCGCTCTGGACGCCGGACGACGACGGCGTGTTCCGCCGGTTCGACGAGCGCCTGGGCGAGCGCGGCGAGGAGGTCCCCACGCTGGCCGGCCAGGTGGTGCGCGCGCTCGGCAAGAAGCCGCTGCCGGGCTACATCGATTACGGCCACGGGCCGGCATTCGACTACGTGCCCTTCATCGACGTGCTCCGGTCCGTCGAGGCCGGCGACACGAAGGGCCTGCGCGCGCGCTTCGAGGGCAAGGTCGTGTTCGTGGGCGTCGTGCTCCCGCTCCTCGACATGGTGCGCCTGCCGGTCGCGCTCGCGGCCTGGGGCCCGACGGCGGAATCGACGCCCGGCGTGCTGCTGCAGGCGCAGGCGGTGCGCGCGATGCTCGCCGACCGCATCCTGGAGGAAACACCGGCGCACCTCGTCGCAGGCCTCGCGCTGCTCGCCGCGCTCCTGGCCGGGCTGACGGGCTTGCCGCTGGCGGGCATCGCCATCACCGCGCTCGTCGTGGCCGCGGCGGTGTTCGCCTCGGCGGCGCAGTACCGCGTGGGCGTCTTCCTGCCGGTGACCACCATCGCGCTCGCCGCCCTCGCGGCCTGGGTGGTGCGCCAGGGCGTCCAGATCGCCGCGCGCCTGCTCGAGCGCCACCGGCTGCGCCAGTCCTTCTCCGGCTACGTGAGCCCGGGCGTGATGGACGAGATCCTCAAGGGGAAGCTCTCGCCCGAGGCGGACGGGGAACAGCAGTACGTCTGCCTCATGTTCTCCGACATCCGCGGCTACACCACGCGCAGCGAGGGGATGAAGCCCGCGGACCTGCTCGCCTTCCTCAACCGGTACTTCGACGGCGTCGTGAGCCTCATCCACCGGCACGGCGGCACCGTCGTGTGCTTCATGGGCGACGGCATCATGGCCGTGTTCGGCGCGCCCAAGCACCTCGAGAACCCGTCGGCGGCGGCGTTCGACTGCTCGCGCGCGATGCTCGCGAACCTGGGCGAGGTGAACGCGCGCCTGCTGGCGGAGGGCCATGCGCCGATCGACGTGGGCATCGGCCTGCACGCGGGCATCGCGGTGCTCGGGCACGTGGGCAGCAAGGAAAGGCACGACTACACCGCCATCGGCGACGTGACGAACGTCGCCTCGCGGCTCGAGGGCGCGACGAAGGATGCCGGCTTCCGCATCGTGGTCTCGGACGAGGTCGCGAGCCGCCTTCCGGACCGCACGGGACTCGTCTCGCTCGGACCGGTGAGCCTGAAGGGCCACACGCCCGTCGCCGCGCATGGCTTCGACCCTATCGCGGCTCCCGCGGGCGCCGTGCGATGATGGCCCCCTGAGCGACAAGAGGACACGCCCCATGACGACGATCCCCCGCTGCCTGGCCGCGCTCGCCGCCGCGGCGCTTTTCGCCGCGCCCGCCCTCGCGCAGCGCGCCGTGCCCGTGGCGATGGTCACGGACATCTCCGGCGCCGTGAAGCTCACGTCCGGCCCTTCGACCCTGTCCGCCGGCATCGCCACCGAACTGCCCGCCGACGCGAAGATCGACGTGCCCGCCGGCGGCCGCCTCGTCGTGCTGGTGCTCGCCACGGGCGACGAATTCACCCTCTCCGGTCCGGTCACCGCGCAAGTGCGGGCGAACGGCCTCGCGGGAACGCCCACCGAGCGCCTCGTGCGCCGGGCCAGTGCCGTGGGCACCGTCAAGCTCAAGCCGGACCGCCTGGTGCAGGCGGCCGTCACGCTGCGCAGCTCGCGCCGGCCCGAGGCGCTGCCGCTGCTCACCGCGTCGGGGACCACGGTGCTCGATTCGAAACCCGTGTTCCGCTGGAAGGCCATCGAGGGAGCGGGCCCCTATCGCTTCGAGCTCCAGGATGCCGCCGGCGCGGTGCTGCACGAGGCCCGCGTCGAGGCGACGGAATTGCGCCTGCCCGGGAGCCTCGCGCTCGCCGACGGCAAGACCTACTCGTGGGAAGTGTCCACGCGCCAGCCGAACGGCGCCTCCTTCGCGAGCTTCGGCGACTTCACGGTGGCCTCCGCCGAGCTTCGCGCGGAAGCCGCCCGGCTCAAGCCGGCCGCCGGCGCCCCGGTCTCCGATCGCGTCGCGTATGCGGCGTGGCTCGGGTCCCGGGAGTTGAACGACGAGGCGCGGGCCGCCTGGCGAGCGCTGTCCGACGAGCGTCCCGACGACCCGCAACTCAAGGCGCTCGCCGGACGCTAGCCCCATGGCCGCGCGCCGCTCGCTGGCCTTCGCGGCGATGTTCGTCGCCAGCGCATGGGCGTTCGCCGAATCCTGCCCGGTCCCCCTTCGCGTGGCGGCGGCCGGGGTGGATGCGTCCAGCCGCGCGGCCGCCACGCCGGGTTCCCGAGCCTTGCTCGACGACGCGGTGGCCCACCTGTCCGCGGGACGGCTCGACAAGGCGATCGCCGGCCTCACGGCGCTCATGGCCGACCCGGCGCTCGCTCCCGCCGACCGGGCGCTCGCGCAATCGCTGCTCGCCGTGGCGCGCTCGGCCGGCGGCGACATCCGGGAATCCGTGCGGCTCGCCGAGGGGGCGGTCCTCGCTTCGCGCAGCGCCGCCTCGCCGCGCACGCGCTCCGCCATTTCGACCAACGCCGCGCTCGCCCTCACCGAATCGGGCGATGCCGCGGCCGCGCGCGCCGCCCTGCAGTCGGCGGCGGTGGATGCGGCGGCGGCTGGCGACCGGAGCCTCGAGGCCATCGCCTTGGTCGACCTCGCGCTGCTCGACTCCCGATCCGGCAGCGATCCGTCCGCCGTGGCCGCGCGCGCCGCGAGCGCCATCGAGAAGCTGGGCGCCGCGAGTGAGCGCGCCCCGCTCTACGCGAGCCTGGGGCTCGCCCTCATGCCGGACGAGCGCGAGCCCGAGGCGTCCGCCGCGCCGCGTGTCCTGCGGGCCGATGACCTGCTTTCGCGCTCCTACCGCGACGCATCCGAAGCCCGGCTGCCGCGCGAGATGGCAGTCGCGCTCGGCTTGCTGGGCGAACTGCGCGGGCAACGGGGCGAGCACAAGACCGCCATCGAAGGGCTCGAGCGCGCGCTTGCGATCTCCCGCGCGGCCGGGGACGATCCGTGGCGCTATCGGTGGCTGTGGCAACTGGGCAGGGCGCGCGCGGCTTCCGGCGACACCGAGGGCGCGCGGCGCGATCTCGAGAAGGCCGTCGCGGAGCTCGAGGCGGCGAAGCTCTCCCGCGCGCTGGGGCGCCAATCGAGCGGCGCGCTGGCGCGCCACTACCGCGGCGCGTATCTCGACCTCGCCGACCTCCTGCTCGCCCCGGAAGGCGCCATCGACGAGGCACGGCTCGTGCAGGCGCGCGACCTGGTCGAGCGTTCGCGCACGGCGGAGATCGAGGACTATTTCCGCGACCCCTGCGTGGCCGCCTCGGCGCGCCGCACCGCCCGCATCGAATCGGTGGATCCCGCCGTCGCCGTCATCTACCCCATCGGCTTCGCCCGGCGCACCGAGATCATCGTCGGCCACCGGACGGGCTTCACGCGCTTCCGCGCGCCCGTGGGCGCGACCGCGCTGGCGCGCGAGTCGCAGCGGTTTCGTTCCGCCATCGAGTCTCCCGGCTCGGACCGCTATCGCCTCTCCGCCGAGCGGCTCGACGGGTGGCTCGTGAAGCCCATCGCCGCGCACCTCGCCGCGCTCGGCGTGAAAACGCTGGTCTGGGTACCGGACGGCCCGCTGCGCGGCGTGCCCTTCGCGGCCCTGCACGACGGGCGGAAGTTCCTCGTCGAGCGCTATGCCGTCGCGGTGACACCGGTCGCTTCTCTCGTGGACCCCCGGCCGCTGGGCGCGACCTCGCGCCGCGCGGTGCTCACCGGGCTCACGGAATCGCGCGAGGGCTTCGATGCCCTGCCCTCGGTCGCGGACGAACTGAAGTCGCTGTCGGCGATCTTCAACACGCCTTCCATCCGCGATGCCGCCTTCACCGTCGCCTCGCTGAGCGACGCCCTCTCCCGCGCGCCGGCCGCGGTCGTGCACGTGGCCACGCACGGCCAGTTCGCGCCGGACAATGCGGACACGTTCCTCCTCACCTACGACGGGCGCCTCACGCTGCCGCAGCTCCGGCAGGCGCTCGCCGCCTCCAAGTTGCGCGAGGAACCGGTCGAACTCCTCACGCTGAGCGCCTGCCAGACGGCGGTGGGCGACGAGCGGGCGGCGCTCGGCCTCGCGGGCGTCGCGCTCTCCTCGGGCGCGAGGAGCGCGCTGGCGACGCTCTGGTCCGTGAACGACGAGTCCACGGCCCTGCTCATCACGGACTTCTACACGCGGCTGGTGAAATCCGGGGAGTCGAAGGCCGACGCGCTTCGCGACGCGCAGCTCTCGCTCCTCGGGAACCCGACCTTCTCGCACCCCGCGTTCTGGGCGCCCTTCATCCTCATCGGCAACTGGATGTAGCCGGCTCGTCCGCCCGGGGATTCCCTAGGGAATCACGCGGTCGGCCGACCACGCGAGCTGGAACTGCACGCCGCGGTCCTGCAGGTCCGCGTTGTCCGTGAGCCAGCGCCGGTTGGGCAGCGCGAGATCGATCCTCGCGGAAAGTCCCCACGGCCCGATGGCGGTGAGCGACACGCCGACGGAAGCGATGCGCGAGGGCAGTGAATCCGGAATCGAGCGCACATTGCCCGACCAGGCGGCATCGAGAAAGACACCCGCCTCCAGCCTCCCCTTCTCGTCCCAGCGCCAGATCGGCGATCGCACCTCCGCCGAGACGAGCGCGCCGCGGTCGCGCAGCAGCACGTTCTCGCGGTAGCCGCGCACCGTGGCGTGGCCGCCGAGGGCGTAGCGCTCGATGGGCAGGAGCGAATCGTTCGTGTACTGGCCTTCCAGGCGGAACAGTGCCTGCACGCCGCCCTCGGTGAGCCGACGCGCGTACTGCGCCTGGACGAACGCGGTCGTGAATCGCGGCTCGGGCGCGAACTCCACGGCCTCGATGGGCGT
The DNA here is from genome assembly GCA_964587315.1 of uncultured Lysobacter sp. GTDB lineage: Bacteria > Pseudomonadota > Gammaproteobacteria > Burkholderiales > Usitatibacteraceae > FEB-7. The sequence continues at coordinate 18,846 of CAZPLW010000012.1, read as the reverse complement.
CGTGGCCCGGCCGCGGCTCGCCTGCACGCGCGCGAACTTCACGTCGGCCTCGCCGCGGTCGGTGGCGAGGAGGCTCGCGCGCCACACGTCGGCCCGCGCCCGCCCGTCCGGCAGGCCCGCGATGAACGAGAACGGCAGCCCCAGGAGCGTGGTGTCGGACTTGCGCCGGTCGAACGCGACGCGCGCCTGCAGGTCGAGCGAGGGCTTGGTGAGGAACTGCCAGCCCAGGTCCGCGCCCTTCGTCTCGGAGAGCGTCTTGATCTCGAGCGAGCGGAAGGAAGGCGGGTCGATGGCCAGCGCATCCGAGCGCTCGAAGCGAACGCCGGCGAGCACGCGCGTGGCCGGGATCGCGCCCAGCCACGAGGCGTTGATGTCCTCCAGGCCGCTCGTCTTGCCCACGTGCAGGTCCAGGCGGTCGCCCCAGCCCGTGAGGTTGCGATGCGTGAAGCCGAGCGAGGGACGGCGCGCGCCCACGACGGGCGAGTGGTAGTTGTCGTACTCGAGCGTGAGCGACCAAGGCCGCGGCTCCTCGACGTACACCACGAGCTCGCTCTCGCCGAGCTTCGGCAGGGGCTCCAGGCTCGCGTTGATGCGATCGACCGTGCCCGCGTCGCGCAGGGAGGCCATTCGCCCCTGGATATCGTCCAGCCTGGCCGGGGCGCCCGCGTCCGGCACGATCCGGCTCGTGAGCCAGGCGGCGTTCGCCACGCGCGGCGGCACGACGAATCGCACCTGCGTGACCGGTCCCTCGATCGCCTCGTACACCGCCTCGCCGCTGCCCGGATCGGACGAGCGGAAGACGACGCCCGAGGTGGCATACCCGCGATCGAGGTAGGCCTGCGTGAGGCGAGCGGCGATCTCGCGCAGGTCACCCGCGTCGACGCTCTTGCCGGTGTAGTCGGCGAGCACGGCCTTGCGCGCGTCGTCCGGCAGCGCCTTCGCACCCTCGATGCGCGCGTTCTTCAGCACGAAGCGGACGCCGACCAGCTCGCGCTCCGCCGGCGTGGGCTCGGGCAACGGCGGCAGCGCCGCGGCCGCCGACAGCGACACGGCGAGGACCACGAACGCGATACCCCTCACCCGGTCACCTGCGCGAGCGTGGCGGGCGCTTCCGGCGCGCAGGCCTGCGGCGCGGGCCGCGTCATGAAGCCGAGGGAGCGGCCGTCGAGCACGGGCCGCAATTCGTCGGGATAGCGACCCTCGATCGCACGCGGCAGCACCACGAGACTGCTGGCACGCCCGGCGAGCCGCGGACCGCAGCGGCCCGAGAGCACGGCGCCCGCGTCCAGGAACACGGGTTGCGGCGCGAGCAGTTCGCCGGTCGGGTCGAGCGCCGGCGACTCGAAGGTGATCGTGCCATCGACGCTCAGCACCGACGACGCCGTGACGGTGCTGTTGGCCGACTTGAAGAAGTCCTGCGCGCCGATCCGGATGTTGCCGCCGGGGCCGCCGAACGCGTTGGCGCTGATCGACGAGCCGTTCATCGACAGCGTGGGCGTCGCGAAGTCGATGTTCCCGCCCGCGCCGCGGTCCTGGCCGACGGCCGTGGTGATGCTGGCGTTGTCCATCGTGGCCAGTCTGCCGACCTGGATCGCGATATTGCCGCCGTCCGAAAGCAGGGCCTGGGTCGTGAGGCGAGCGCTCGACTCCAGCCGAAGCTCCTCGCCGACACGTATCGAAATATCGCCCGCAAGCGCGGAATTGTTCTGGGAAAAGGTGCTCACGATGCCTTCCTGGCGAACAGTCAGTGAGCGCGCCGCGACGAGTTCAACCGCGCCGGAATTGCCCCCACCACCGCCCCCGACGACTGAACCGCCCGCGACCGTCCCTCCCAGAATGGTGGCGCGATCGATCAGGATGTCCTGCGCCGAAACCTGTATCCGGCCACCGGTACCGGACTGGTTCGTTTGTGAGAAGACGCCGGTCGCGGGAACGACCACATCGGGCAGCCCGGGCTGGGAGCTCACGAAGGTGCGCACGGTCCCGTCACCGATGATCGAGATCGTCCCGCCGAGGGCAATGTCGACCTGACCCGCGTTGCCCCGACCCTGGGTTTCCGTCGATACGGCGCCGCCGGTCGTGATCGACAGGTCCCTTCCTCGAACGCGGATGGCATTCGCGTTTCCCGACCCGAAAGCCGTCAGCGCCTGCAGGCTTCCGCGGTCCGTGATCTCGATGCGATCGGCCTGCGCGAAGATCTCTCCCGCATTTCCGGCCCCGAAGGTGTTGGCCGCTATCGCAGAGGACTTTCCGAGGACCGAGACCCCCCCCACGCGCAGCAGGTCAGCCGCGCGCACGTCGATGCGCCCCCCATTGCCGGAGGAGAACAGGAGGGCCGTGCTGCTGATCTCGCCACCGCCCAGGACCTCGATCGTGCGAGCGTTCACGGCGATGTCGCCGCCGGCTCCATTGCCTTGGGTATTGGCGAAGATACCGCTGGGCGTCTCGGTACCGCGCGTCGCATTTCCGACCTGGATCGTGCCAAGCGGCCGGGTGCCCGTGATGGTGATCGAGTCGGTCGCCGCGACGTCGATGGCGCCCCCGCGACCGCCATCGACGTCATCGAATGTCGACGTCGCCACCTGGCCACCGGACGAGAGGGCCACCTGCCGCGCACGCAGCCGGATGTTGCCCGCGTTGCCGCTCGACTCCGTCTGCGACTGGATGCGGCCGTCGTTCGATACCTCGATGCGGTCGGCGGAGACGTCGATCGTGCCCGCGTTGCCGACCGAAAAGGCATTGGAGACGATGCCCGAGGACTTGCCGGCGTCGTTGGTGCCGTCGACCTTCACGAGCCCCGAAGCGCGGATCGCCACGCTGCCGCCCTGGCCACGCGAGCCTCGCTGCGCGGTGCTGCTCACCTCGCCCCCGGAGAGCACCGAGAGACTGGCCGTCGAGATCACGATGCCGCCGGCGTTGCCTGCACCGCCCGCGTTCGAGAAGAAGCCGCTGGGGAGCGTGAGCGGCAGCTTGGTGTCCGGATCGCTCTGGGTCGGGTCGCTGCGCGTCCCGGACAGCCGGATGTCGCCGCGGTTCTCGACGGTGATGGTGCCCCCGCGCCCCGTGCCGCGCGTGCTCGCGTCGACCTGCGCTCCGCCCGAGAAGTCGATCGACCCGGTGCGCAGCGTGATCGACGAGCCGTCGCCCTTGTCGAGCGCGATGCCCTGGACGAACGACGTGCCGCTCATCGTGAACGCCCCGCCCGTCGTGATCGAGATGGGGCCCGTGGCGCCGCCGCCGAACGAGTTGGAGACGACGAACGTGGGCAGGTTGGGATCGTTCCCCGTGATCGTGAGTCCGTTGCCCGCGACGATGGAGAGATCGCCGCCGCGCCCCGTCGTGCAGCCCGGGTCGCAGCTCGTGTCGACGAGCGAGCCGCCGGAGATGGAGACGTCCTGCCCCTGCAGGCGCAGGTAGCCGGCATTGCCCGCGCCGGTGGTGACGGCGACGACGTTCGAGGCGTCGATGGCGAGGCGGCCCGTGGCGCCGATGTCGATGCCGCGGCTGCCGGCGAAGCGCGTGCGCGATTCCACCTGCGCGTGATCGAGCGTGACGTTGCCGCCGCGGACATAGACGGTGCCGCCGCCCAGCCGGCCGGTGCCCTCGCTCGCCGAGAGCGTGGAGCCGCCGCTCACGCTCACGTCGCCCATCGCGGCGAATCCCGAGGGATCGAGGCGATCGCCGATGGCGACCTGGCCCGCGCCGCGCGTGGCCACGACGTCCACCGCGCCCGAGGGCGCCGCGACCACCGAGACGCGTCCGGCGGCATTGCGCGCGAGCGTCACGTCGCCGCCGACCAGGGCGACCCGCATGCCTTCCCGGCCTCGCAGCTGGGCGCCGGCGAGCGCGATCGCCGCCCCCGCGCTCTCGAATCCGAAGGCGGCAGGCGCGGCCGCGGTGAGGGAAACGGGTGCCGCCGTCCGCATGTCGACCACGCTGCCGTCGGCGAATCGCATCGACTGCGCCGTGCTCGCGTAGAAGGCGGCGGGCACGTCGATCGCGGCGCCCGGCCCGAAGACGAGGCCGCTCGGGTTCACGAGGAAGAGGTTCGCGCCGGCCATCTCCACCTTGACGAGGCCGTCGATCGTGCTGGCCGTTCCGCCGGTGATCCTCGCGATGATGTTGTCGACGACCGAGAAGCCGGTGAAGGTCGCCTGCTCGCCCGCGCGGATGTTGAAGGTGGTGAAGCTCTGCAGGAGGTTCCGGCCGACGCGCGTGCCGAGGGTGTCCGGGATGTTGTAGCGCGGCCCGGCGATCGTGGTCCGGGCGCCGGCCGAACCGTCGGTAGCCACCTGGGCGAGCGCGGGAACGGCGGCGATCGCGACGGCGATCGCGACGAGTCGGGTGCGCATGGCATCTCCCTGATGGCCTTTCCCCGGATTAGACACAGGTGCGGGAGCAGGCTGCAAGCCCTTCCCGGAAACTGTGCGGCAGGCCACAGCCGGACCGGCAATATTCCGCTTGCGCGGCCCCCTCTCGCTGAGGATGATCGGCGGGCTGGCAGTGAAGGAGGATCCATGCCGTACCGCACCATCGCCCGTCGCCTCGTGACCGCGCTGCTCCTGGCCTCGCCTTTCGCGGCCGGAGCCGCCTTCACCGACCTCGCGGGCGTCACCGCCTCGTCCAGCGGAGAGAACCACGCCTGCGCCATCGCCGCGGGAGTGGCCTATTGCTGGGGGTCCAACGCGTCCGGGCAGCTGGGCAACGGGACGGCCGCCGATTCGCCCACGCCCACGGCGGTGGTGGGGCTGCCCTCGCCGGTGACGGCGATCGCGGCCGGCCAGTCGCACTCCTGCGCCGTCGCGGGCGCCACGAGCGACGTCTATTGCTGGGGCTCGAATTCCGATGCCCAGCTCGGCCCGCTCGCGTCGCCGGACCTGTGCGGGACGCCGGCGAACGCGCCCTGCGCGAAGACCGCCCAGAAGTCCACGCCCACCGCGAGCCCCAACAACACGTCGAACGCCACGGCCGTCGCCGTGGGCTGGTACCACACCTGCGCCGTGGTCTCGGGTTCGGTGAAGTGCTGGGGCCAGCAGGGGGGCGGCCGCCTGGGCAACGGAGGAACCGGGTTCACGACCGTCGCCGCGGGCGCCGCGACCGTCGTCGCCAGCACCGCGGGGACCGCGGTCGTGACCGCGAGCAGCAACTGGAGCTGCGCGCTCTCCGGATCCGTCGTGCGCTGCTGGGGCGGCAACGGCGCGGGCCAACTGGGCGACGGAACCCAGAACGACTCGCCGACGGCCGTGGCCGTCTCGCCCGCCCTGAACGCCGTGGGCCTCGCCGCGGGCGACGTCCACGCCTGCGCCGTCACGTCGACGGGCGGCATGGCCTGCTGGGGAAGCAATCCGTTCGGGCAACTGGGCAACAACACGACCAATTCGTCCTCGTCGCCCGTTGCGGTCACGGGGATCGCGAGCGGCATCCCGACCACGGGCACCGGGAGAATCGCCGCCGGCGCCAACCACACCTGCGCGGTGGTGAGCGGCGCGCTCAAGTGCTGGGGCCTCAACAGCTTCCAGCAGAGCGACACGGTGCCCACCTCGCCCGTCCTCACGCCGCCCGTCGTGGCGCGCATCGCGTCGAACGTGACGGCGGTCTCGGCGGGCGGCTATCACTCCTGCGCGCTGGTCGGCACGACGCTGCAGTGCTTCGGGCGCAATGCCAGCGGGCAACTGGGCACGGGATACGGCGCGATCGCCTCGTCGGCGCTCGCGGCCACCCCGCTCACGGACGGGGTCGCGAGGATCGCGTCCGGCTCGATCCACGCCTGCGCCGTGCGCAACGGCCAGGTCTTCTGCTGGGGCAACAACCAGAACGGGCAGCTCGGCAACGGTTCCTTCATCAACTCGGCCGTGCCCGTGCCGGTGAGCGGCATCGCCTCCGGCGCCACGGCGGTCGCGACCGGCGCGGCCCATTCCTGCGCCGTCGTGAACGGCGGCGTCAAGTGCTGGGGCAACAACGCGAACGGACGGCTGGGCAACAACACGATTTCCTCGAGCGCCACGCCGGTCGACGTGATCCTCACGCCGGGCGCGCCCAACGTGCTGCTGTCGAACGTGACGGCGATCGCCGCGGGCACGGGGCACACGTGCGCGATCGTCACGAACGCCGGCTTCTCGAACGCCTATTGCTGGGGCGCGAACAACACCGCGCAGCTCGGGGACGGCACGACCACGCAGAGGACGGTGGCCACCCAGACGGCCGGCGCCTCCACGGGCGGGGCGACCGCGGTCGCGGCCGGCAACAACCACACCTGCGCCATCGTCGCCAACGATGCGCTCAAGTGCTGGGGCGGCAACTCGGCGGGCCAGCTCGGGACGAGCGCGGTGGGCAATACGCTCCAGGCCGCCTTCTCGGGCAGCCTGCTCAGCGGCGTGACCGCACTTGCGGCGGGCAACGGGCATACCTGCGCCGTCCAGAACGGCGCGCTCAAGTGCTTCGGCAACAACGGCTCGGGCCAGCTGGGCGACGGGACCACGGTCACGCCGAGCCCCCTGGGCAACCTGCGAATCCCGATCGCGTCCGGCGCCACCGCCGTCGCCGGGGGCTTCGGCCACACCTGCGCCATCGTGAACGGCGGCCTCAAGTGCTGGGGCGACGGCACGAAGGGGCAACTGGGCAACGGCTCCCTCGCCAGCTCGCTTTCCCCGATCGACGTGCCCGGCCTCGCCGCCGGGGTGAACGGCGTCTCGGCCGGCTCCTCGCACACCTGCGCGGTCTACGGCGCCGGCGTCACCTGCTTCGGCTTCGGCGAGTACGGCGAGCTCGGTTCGCCGCGCTACGCCAACGCCGTCACCCCCGTCACCGTGAAGGTCGGCTTCACGAGCGGGACGACGATCCTGGGCGACCGCAACCCCTCGCAGTCGGGGCAGGCGGTGACGTTCTCGGCCGGCGTCGCCCTCAACGCGACGAGCCCGGCGCCCGGCGGCACCGTCGCCTTCAGGGACGGCGGCGTCGCGATCGCGGGCTGCGGCGCGGTCGCGCTCGCCGGAACGGGCACCGTGCGCCGCGCCACCTGCACGACGACGGCGCTGGCCGCCGGCACCCGTTCGATCACCGCGGAGTACTCGGGCGACGCCAACTACGCGGGCAGCGCGAGCGCCAGCCTTTCGCAGGTGGTGCAGGTCACGACGCCCACGGCATTCGGCTTCACGCACCTGACCAATGCCCCGCTGGGCGCGCTCGTCACGTCCGGCGCCGCGACGATCTCGGGCATCACCGTCCCGGTCGCCATCTCCGTGACGGGCGGCCTGTACTCGATCGGGTGCACGGGCACCTTCACGTCGAATCCCGGGACGATCTCCCCGGGCGCCACCGTGTGCGTCCGCCACGTGACGCCGCAGGCCCTCGGCGCGACCACGACGACGACGCTTACGATCGGAAGCGGCGGCGCCGCCTTCAACTCGACGACGGCGCTCGCGGCCGGCAACACGCAGCCCGCGAACATCGCGACCGGCATCAGCCACAACCTGGTGATCACCGCCAACGGGCAGGTCTGGGGCTGGGGTGACAACACGTCCGGCAAGCTCGGCAACGGCAACACCACGGTGTCGACGATCCCCGTGCGCGCCGCGGGGCTCGCGAACGTGATCGCGGTGGCCGCGGGCATGGGCCACTCGATGGCGCTCAAGGCGGACGGGACGGTGTGGGCCTGGGGCCTCGACGACAACGGCCAGCTCGGCAACAACGGCACCTCGCCCGACACCTGCAACATCCCGGGGCAATTCGGCACCTTCGCGTGCTCCCTCGTCCCGAGGCAGGTGACCGGCATCGACAACGTCGTCGCCATCAGCGTGGGATGGCGGCATTCGATGGCGCTCAAGCGCGACGGCACCGTGTGGTCCTGGGGCAGCGGCTTCTCGGGGCAGACCGGCACCGGCGGCGGCGGCAACGTGCCGGGGCAGGTCGCGGCGAGCGGCGTCTTCACGCGCATCTCCGCGGGCTACATGCACAGCGTCGCGCTGCGGAGCGACGGCACCGTCTGGGCGTGGGGCATGGGCAACATGGGGGAGCTGGGCGCGGCCGCCAACTCGAACACCTTCACGCCGACGCAGGTCCCGGGCTTCACGCGGCCCGTGACGGACCTCTCCGCGGGCGGCGCCTTCACCCTCGCGCGCCTCGACGACAACACCCTGGTCGCGTGGGGCTCGAACCGTTACGGCCAGCTCGGCGACACGACGGTCACGGCGAACCAGGGCTTCAGCAGCTTCCGCGCGAATCCCGCGCCGGTGACGGGACTGTCGGCCACCGTGGTCGAGTTCAGCGCCGGGACGAGCCACGCCGTCGCGCGCCTCGCGGGAGGCACGCTCTGGTCCTGGGGCCTCAACAACCGCCAGCAGACGGGCATCGCGGCCTCCTCCGCCACGTGCGGCGCCTTCGTGAACCAGCCCTGCCTCACGCTCGCGCAGCGCATCGTCGGCAAGGACGGCGCGATCCGCGTTTCCGCGGGCGGCGCCCACACCCTCACGCTCCGACCGGACCAGTCCATCGAGGTCTTCGGCGACAACGGCGTCGGCCAGCGAGGCGACACGACCGGCAACTTCGGCCAGGCCATCGCGCCGCCCGGCAACCTCGCGCGCTTCGACCAGAGCCGCTACGAGCCGGACCAGTACCTCATCCCGGCCGGCGCCTTCGGCACGCCCGGGGGCGTGGGACGGCCCGGCACGGCCGGCGCGCTCAACCTGGGGACGATCGGCGACGGCCTCGCCTTCGGCCCGCAGGCCGTCGGCACGACGTCGACCGCGATCGTGGTGAGCCTCAACAACGTGTCGGATGCCGACGCCATCGCGATCTCCGGCGTCGCGGCGGCGGGAACGGCCCTGGCCGGCGAATTCGGCGTCTCGAGCCAGAACTGCCCGGCCACGCTCAATCCGGGCACGAGCTGCACCATCAACCTCGTGTTCAGCCCGCAGGCCTTCGGCGAGCGCACGGGCAGCCTCGTCATCACCTCGAACGCGACGGAATCGACGACGCTCACCTTCGCGCTGTATGGCGCGGGCACCGACGGCCGCGCCGCCAGCACGTTGTCGCTCAACACCACCGCGTCGACCAGCGCCACAGGCCAGCAGGTCACCTTCACGGCCGGCATCGCCACCGCCGGCCCGACCCTGGCGGGAACGGTGGCCTTCCTCGACAACGGCGCGCCGATCGCGGGTTGCGCGGCCGTGGTGGTGGCCGGCGCCAACGCGACCTGCACCACCAGTGCGCTGCCGGTCGGCGTCCATCCGGTCACCGCGGAATACTCGGGCAACGCCTCGGTGCAGCCTTCGAGTTCGCCGGTGGTGTACCAGACGGTGATCACGGTGGCCACGCCCGCCGCCATCCCCCGACTCGCGAACATCTCCACGCGCATGCAGGTGCTCACCGGCAACGACGTGCTGATCGGCGGCTTCATCATCGGCGGCACGCAGGCGAAGACCGTCGTCGTGCGCGCCCGCGGCCCCTCGCTCGTTCCGCTCGGCGTACCCAACGCGATCGCGAACCCGCGCATGGACCTCTTCGCGGGGCAGGCCGTGATCGCGAGCAACGACGACTGGCAGCAGGCCGCCAACGCCGCGACGTTGCTGGCCTCGGGCTTCGCGCCGTCGGACGCGCTGGAATCGGCGATCCACATCACGCTCGGCCCGGGCGCCTACACGGCCGTCGTGTCGGGGGTGGGCGGCGTGACGGGCGTGGGCATCATCGAGGTCTTCGAGGTGGACAAGCCCGAGGTGCCGCTCGCCAACATCTCCACGCGCGGGCAGGTGCTCACCGGCGGCGACGTGATGATCGGCGGTTTCATCATCCAGGGCGACAATCCCCAGACGGTCGTGGTGCGCGCGCGCGGTCCCTCGCTCGCCGCCTTCGGCATCGTCAATCCGCTCGCCAATCCCGTGCTCCAGCTCTTCTCCGGGCAGACGGTCATCGCGGCGAACGACAACTGGCAGGCCGCCCCGAACGCGGCGGAAATCCAGGCGCGCGGATTCGCGCCGGCGAACGCGTTCGAGTCGGCGATCCTCATCACGCTCAATCCGGGCGCCTACACGGCGATCGTCACCGGCGCCGGCGGCGGAACGGGCGTGGGCATCATCGAGGTCTTCGCGCAGTAGGGCACTCCCATGCGTGCGACCTCGCCACTCGCCCCGCTCCTTTTCCTTGGCCTCGCTTCGGCAGGCTCCGCGCTGGCCGCCGGGCCGGACCCCTCGCTGCCCGCAGAGATGCCGACCGACCGCGTGATCGTGCGGGTGAAGGCGGACGGCATGACAGCGAAGCGCGCGATTCCCCGCGAGGAACTGCAGGCCCTGGCCGGCCGCACGCTGGGCGAGCGGCTCGAGTTCCACCGCGTGATGGGCGACGGCGCGCTGGTGATGCGGCTGCCGCGGCGCATGGCGCCTTCGCAGATCGCCGAGCGCGCCCGCACCGTCGCGGACGCCGGGATCGACATCGAGCCCGACCGCATCGCCTTCCCGCAGCTCGCGCCGAACGATCCCTTCTACGCTTCCCAGTGGTCTCTCATCGGCACCTACGGCATCAATGCCTTCACGGCCTGGGACACGACCACCGGATCGCCCTCGCTCGTCGTCGCGATCCTGGACACGGGGATGCTGAACCACACCGACCTCGCCGGCCGCTGGCTGCCGGGGTACGACTTCATCGCGGACACGGACCGGTCGAATGACGGCACCGCGCGCGACGCCAACGCGACCGACCCCGGCGACTGGGTCACGTTGGCCGAGAGCACCGCGCCGCCGTTCGCCGGGTGCCCGGTCACCAACAGCCGCTGGCACGGCACGCTGATGGCCGGCGTGATCGCCGCCAACGCGAACAACGGCCTCAAGATCGCGGGCATCAACTGGAACTCGAAGCTGCTGCCGGTGCGCGTGGCGGGCAAGTGCGGCGGGTACACGTCCGACATCGCGGATGGCATGCGCTGGGCCGCGGGCCTCGCCATCCCGGGCGATCCCTCGGTGCCCGCCAATCCCAACCCGGCGAAGGTGCTCAACGTGAGCCTCGCGGCCCAGTCGGCGACCTGCGACACCAGCTTCCAGAACGCCATCGCGGCGGTGACGGCGGCCGGCGCGACGATCGTGGTCTCCGCGGGGAATTCGGGCGCCGCGGCAAACCAGTACGCGCCCGGCAACTGCAGCGGCGTCATCACGGTCGGGGCCACGGACATCTTCGGCGGTCGCCCGGCATACGCCAACACGGGCGATCCCATCGCGCTCGCCGCGCCCGGCGGCGTCGGGAGCGGCCCGGGATCGGTGATCTCCCTCACCGACGGCGGCACGACGGTCGCGCTGAACGACAACGCGCACGCGGGCACCTTCGGCAGCAGCATCGCCGCGGCGCACGTGACGGGCGTGGCGAGCCTCGTGCTCTCGGTGCGACCCAATCTCACGCCGGCGCAGGTGCGCGACGTGCTCGTCACGAACGCGCGCGCGTTCCCCGCGAACGCCGTCGCGAACGGCAGCGCGGCGAACTGCACGACGGCCCAGTGCGGCGCCGGGATCCTCGACGCGACGCTCGCGCTGAACGCCGTGACGCACCCGGACGCGGGCAAGGCGGGCATCGCGGCCGGGCGCGAGCACACGCTCGCCGTCCGGACCGACGGCACGCTCTTCGCGTGGGGACCGAACGACTGGGGGCAGCTCGGCGACGGCACCACGACGACGCGCGCGAATCCCGTCGCCGTCACCGGCATCGACGGCGTCGTGGCGATGGCCGGAGGCGGCGGGCATTCCCTCGCGCTTCGCATCGACGGCTCCGTGTGGGCCTGGGGACGCAACGACCACGGCCAGCTCGGCAACGGCGCGATCGACGGCAATGCCCACCCCGTGCCGGTCCGGGTCGCGGGGCTCTCGCAGGTGACCTCGATCGCCACGGGCGAGAACCACTCGGCCGCCATCACCCGCGATGGAAAGCTCTGGGTGTGGGGCTACAACGACATCGGCGTCCTCGCGATCGGCACCACCGTCGACCAGGCGACGCCCGCGCAGGTGCCGGGATTGCCCTTCGTCGCCTCGGTCGTCGCGGGCAACGGCTACACGTGCGTCACGCAGGCCGACACGACGGTGAAGTGCTGGGGGCTCCTCAAGCCGCTCGGGGCCGTGCCCACCCTCACGGCGACGCCGACGGCGATCGGCAACGTGAGCCAGTCCACGCGCCTGTCCCCCGGACCGGACGCCAATCACCGGATCTCGCTCGACAGCCTGGGCACGATGCGGATCTTCGGCGCCAACGAGACCGCCCAGACCGGGCTCAGCGCGACGGCCGCGCCGCAATTCAATTCTCCCGGCGCCGTGCCGCCCATCGGCGCCATCACGGCCGTCGCCGTCGGCGCGCGCCATTCCCTCGGCCTGGGCAACGACGGGCAGGTCTACGCGCTGGGCGACAACGCGGAAGGCCAACTCGGTCGCGGCAACGCGCCGGGGATCGGCACGAACGGGGCGTACACCGAAGCGGCGCAGGCCGTGCTGGGCGTGCGATCCGCGGTGCGCGTGGCGGCGGCCGGCGATCGCGGCCTGGCCGTCCGGCAGGACGGGAGCGTCGTCGCCTGGGGCGCCGGCTACCTCGGCAACGGCACGCAGGCCCTGTCGGGCGAGACGAGCGCCCAGCGCGTCGCGGGCGTCGGGGGGACGGGCTTCCTCGATCTCGGCGCCCTCGTGATCCCGGCCGACCCGTTCCTCTCGACCGGGTTCCCCGACCGCTCCGACGTGCCCCTCTCGAGCGTGCAGGTCTCCAATCCGTCGATGCTCCTCTTCGACGTGGGCTTTCCCATCACGGTCAGCACGAGCGGCGGCCAGTTCTCCATCGGCTGCGCGGGGCCCTGGGTCACGAGTGGCCTCCTGTCGGTGGGCAACACGTTCTGTCTCCGGGTCACGGCGGCCGGCACGCCGGGCACCACGAACACCGTCACCATCTCCGATTCGTTCTCCATCACCACCCGCAGCTTCAGCGTCACGACGCCCTTCGGCGACGGGGTGCCGGCCCGCACGTTCCTCGCGCCGCAGGTGGGGCTCGCGACGGCCGCCACCGCCACCTCCGGCGCCGTCACGATCACGGGCGTCGCATCGACGACCACGGTGTCCCCGGGCCCCGGCCTGACCACCTCCGCGGGCTGCACCGGCACGTTCACCAGCGGCAACGTGGCCGTCGCCAACGGCCAGGCGCTCTGCGTGCGCGATACTGCCTCCGCGTCGCCCGGCGTCACGCGCCAGCCGACGTTCGACGCCGGAAGCGTGACGACGGTCTTCCCGATCACCACGGCGAATCCCGCGTTCCGCACCGCGCCCGCCCTCGCCGTTTCCCACCAGACGGTCCTCGGCCTTCGCGACGACGGCGTCCTCTTCGCCTGGGGCGACGGCCGGACGGGGCAACTCGGCGGCGCCGCGAACGGCTCACAAAGCGAGGCGCCGCTCGCCGTCGCCACCCTCTCCCTGCTCAAGTCCGTGGCCGTGTCGCGCTACCACGGCGCCGCGGCGGGTTCCGACGGCACGATCTGGACGTGGGGGCGCGCGGACTACGGCCAGGCGGGCCGGAACTTCGTCGTCGAACGCACGGTTCCCCCGCATCCCGTGCCGGTCGCGGCGCCGCTCACGGCGCAGAAGGTCGCCGTGGGCAAGCACCACGCGCTCGCGCTCGACGCAAGCGGCAACGTGTGGGCCTGGGGCCGCAACAACGAGGGACAAGTCGGCGCCAACTGCGGGTTGCTGCGCTGCCCGGTGCCGATGCAGGTCACGTTCGGGCCGGCGTTCTCGGCCATTGCGGCGGCCGGCAACACGTCCTATGCCATCACCGCGGCCGGCGCCGTCTACTGCTGGGGCCGCTGCTACGACGCCTTCGGCTACCTCTTCCAGTCGACGCCGACCCTGTGGAACGCCCTCGCCGGCGTGAAGGCGATCGCCTCGACCACCGGCGGGCACTGGCTCGCGCTGCAGCTCGACGGCACGGTGCGCGCGTGGGGCGAGAACGAGTACGGCCAACTCGGCAACAACACGACGATATCGCTGCCGGCCATCCAGTCCGTGCCGGTGACGGTCCCGGGGCTCACGAACGTCGTGCAGGTCGCCGCGGGCGGATTCGATGGCCGCGACGAACGCACGCCCTACGTCAACAGCCACTCCCTGGCGCTGCGAAGCGACGGGACCGTCTGGTCCTGGGGCGACAACCAGTTCGGCCAGCTCGGCGACGGCACGCTCGCCACGAGGCTCGTCCCGGTCCAGGTCGCCGGCGTGAGCGCGGTGACGGCGATCGGCGCGGGCTACGGATTCGGCGCCGCGCTCAAGGCGGACGGCCGCGTCGTCGCCTGGGGCCGCGAGCAGTTCGGCGAGCTGGGAAACGGCGACGGAAGCGTCTTCACGTTTCCGTCACCCGGCTCGCCCGTCACCGTCGCGGGCGTGGGCGCCGCGGGCACCCTGGCGCTGGGCGTCGCCGACAACACGGCCTTCGCGCCCCAGACCGACGTGCCCGTCTCGAGCGTGCGAACGTCCAACGCGATCGTCGGCGCCTGGGCCAACGGCAGCGCGATTTCCATCGCAGGCGGCGGCCAGTACTCCATCGGCTGCACCGGCACCTTCACGGCGTCGGCGGGGACGATCGCGGCCGGCGCGAATGTCTGTGTCCGGCTCACCGCGGCCCCGACGCTGGGCACGAGCGTCGCCTCGACGCTCACCATCGCGGGCGTGCCGCGGATCTTCACGGTCACCACGATCGCCGGCGACACGACGCCCGATGTCTTCCGCTTCCCGCCCGCCGCGGCGCGGCCCGTGAATGCGCTGGTGCAATCGGCCGCCGTCACCATCACCGGCATCAACGGGCCCGTCGCCGTCACGGTGAGCGGTGGCGAGTACGCGGCGCCCTGCGGCGCGAATCCGGTGTTCACTGCGGCGGGCGGCTCGGTCGCCCCGGGCCAGACGGTCTGCGTGCGGCGCGTCTCGGCGGCGACGCCCGACACGGTGGCGACCGCGACGCTGACGGTGGGCACGCGAAGCGCCCCTTTCCACGTCATCACGGCCGTCGCCCCCGGTTTCAACGCAACGCCGCGAATCGCCGCCGTGCAGGGCGGCGCCGCGCTGCGCTCCGACGGCACCGTGTTCACCTGGGGCTTCAACCTCTACGGCGAAGTCGGCGACGGCACGTTGCAGCCCCGATCGACGCCCGGGCCGCTTTCGACCCTGTCGGGCGTCACCACGCTCGACGTGGCCCGCTCGCACACGCTGGCGGTCCGCAGCGACGGCACGGTGTGGGCCTGGGGCGACAATACGGACGGGCGGCTGGGTGACGGCACGCAGGTGGCGAGTCGCGTGCCGCTTCGGGTGGAAGGCCTGCCGGCCGCCGCGGCCGCCGTGGCCGGCAGCTACAGCCATTCCGTGGCGAGGCTCGTCAATGGCGAGGTGTGGGGATGGGGCAGCAACGCCTTCGGGCAGCTCGGCACGGGCAATACCCAGTCGAGCAGCGTGCCGGTGAAGGCGAACCTGGCGGGCTTCGTGGTCTCGCTGAGCACCGGCCTCAACCACACGCTCGCCGTGAAGTCGGACGGCACGGTCTGGTGCTGGGGCAGTTGCCTCGAATCGGGGCTGGGCAATACGCAATCGACGCCGGCGCAGGTCGCGCCGGCCGTTCTCACCGGCATCGTCGAGGTCGCCGGCAGCGGCGAGGACTATCACGCGCTGGCGCGCAAGGGCGACGGCACCGTGCTCGCCTGGGGCTCGAACACCAGTGGCGAAGTCGGCAACGGCACGACGACCACGTCCGTCTTCCCGCCCGTTCCGGTGTCGGGACTCGCGTCCGTGACGAAGGTCGCCGCGGGGCAGTTCCACTCGATGGCGCTGGTGGACAACGCGGGCGCGCGGACGCTCTGGACCTGGGGCAAGAACCACTTCGGCCAGCTCGGCCTGGGCACCTCGCCGACGGACGGGACCGCGCAGTCGAGGAACACGCCCCAGCGGGTCGCGATCGCGGACGGTGCGATCGGACTCGACGCGGGGCAGTACTCCAGCTTCGCGGTGATGCCCGACGGCAACGTGCTCGCCTGGGGCATCGAGAACCTGGGCTCGCTGGGCAACGGGTCGACCTCGTTCGAATCGCTGCAACAGTCGCTGCCCATCCGCGTGCTGGGGCCGAACGGCGACGGCTACCTCTCGCTCCAGTTCGTCGACACCTCGCCCGACCCGTTCGCCTTCCCCGCGCGCTTCGGCGTCGCCCCCGGCGCGACGGTCCAGTCGAACACGGTGCGCATCACGGGGCTCAGCGCGGCCTCGCCGGTCGCGATCGCGGGCGGCCTCTTCGCGAAGAACTGCGGCGGGGCCTTCGCGAGCGCGGGCACGATCTTGAACGACGAGACCATCTGCGTGCAGGTGGCCGCGCCGGGCTCGTTCGAGGCGAGCGCGAGCGCGACGCTCACCATCGGCACCGGGTCGGGCGCGAGAAGCGCGATCTTCACCGTGCGCACGCGGCGCGCCTCCGGGTCGGCGCCGATCAGTCCGCAGGTCGCGCTCGGCAGCGCGCATTCGCTCGTCCTGGCGAACAACGGCACCGTGAGCGGGGTGGGCTACAACGCCAACGGCCAGCTCGGCAACGGCACGACGCTCAACACGCCGACCCCGCTCCGCGTGCCGGGCTTCACCGGCGTGCGGCGCATCGCCTCGGGCGCCTACCACTCGCTCGCGGTGAACGCGGACGGCACCGTCTCGGCGTGGGGATACAACGCCGTGGGCCAGCTCGGGCTCGGCGTGGCGGACAGCGCGCGCGCCAACCCGACACCCGTCCCGGGGCTCGCCAATGTGGTCGCCGTCGCGGCGGGCGACTACCACTCGCTCGCGCTGCTGCAGGACGGCACGGTGAAGGCCTGGGGCTTCAACTTCTACGGCCAGGTCGGCAACGGCACCACGACGAACCAGCCGTCGCCCGTCCTGGTGAGCGGACTGTCGACCGTGATCGCCATCGCGGCGGGCGGCCAGCATTCCCTCGCGCTCAAGGCCGACGGCACCGTGGTCGCCTGGGGCGCCAACGACTCGGGGCAACTCGGCGACGGAACGACGCAGTCGAGATCGCTGCCCACGCCGGTGAGCGGGCTGTCGACGCCGGCGACGGCCAACGTGGCCGCGCTCGCGGCGGGCACTTCGCACTCGCTCGCGCTTCGCTCGAGCGGGTCGGCGTGGTCCTGGGGCGCCAATGCCCAGGGCCAGCTCGGCCTCGGCAACACGGCGCCGGCTTCCGTACCGACCGCGATCGCCACCCTCGGCACCAACGTCGGCCTCATCGCCGCCGGCGGCAATCACTCCCTCGCGGTGAAGGCGGGCGGCTCTCTCTTCTCGTGGGGCGCGAACGCGAACGGCCAGCTGGGCGACGGCCTCTCGGCCAACCGCACGTCGCCCTTCGCCGTCGCGACGCCTGCGCAGGCGACCGCCGTCGCCGCCGGGGCGCGGCACAGCGCGGCCATCGACGCGACCGGCAGGGCCTATCTCTGGGGCGACAACTACTTCGGGCAGGTGGGCAACCGGACGGGCAACTTCGATCCGCACGCCGCGAGCCTCAACGTGCTTCGCGGCGACTCGCGCATCGTGACGGGCGTGGGCGGGTCGGGCGGCGGCACCTCGAGCTCCTCGGGCAGCGGCGTGCTCTCGCTCGACAACCTGGGGGGCGCGTTCTCCTTCGGCACGGTGGCGGTCGGCCAGCCGTCCAGCACGCCGGCGAGCTACCAGAACGTGGCGGCGGACACATCCATCGGCGCGCTGTCGGTCTCCACGTCCGGCGCCGGCTATTCGATCGGTGGCGCCTGTCCGTCCTCGCTCGCGCCCTCAGACACCTGCGCGTTCTCGATCGAATTCGCGGCCGGCTCGCCGGGCTTCTACCCGGGCCAGCTGCGCATCGACTCGGACCTGGTGGGCGCGCCCGAATTCCGCGAGCTCGAGGCCAATGTCGTCTCCGCGCAATCCGCGGCGCTCGTGATGGCGACGACCACGGCGAGCTTCCCGCCCACGGTCGTGGGAACGGTCAGCGCGCCGGTCGGCGTGACGGTGACGAACGCGGGCACCGCGACACTCGGCGTGACGTCGGCAACCAGCTCGTCGACGGCGTTCGGCGTCACGAACGGCTGCGCCACCGTCGCGCCCGGCGCGAGTTGCACGATCGCGATCACCTATGCGCCCGCCGCCGTCGGGACGGGCAGCGGTTCGGTGACGGTCTTCTCGAATGGCGGCAATGCCCAGGTCGCGCTCCTGGGCACCGGCATCGCGGCCACTTACGACAGCGTGCCGGACGCCTTCACGTTCCCGGCCGCGCCCGGCGTCCAGCCGCTCTCGGTCGTCACGTCCGCCGCCGTCGCGATCGCGGGACTCGGCGGCGCAGCGCCCGTCTCGGTGCAGGGCGGCGAATACTCGATCGGCTGCAGCGGCACCTTCACGACGGCGGCCGGCACCGTGGCGATGGGGCAGACGGTGTGCGTTCGCCATGTCGCCTCGGCCATGATCTCGACGCAGGTCACGACGGTGCTCACGGTCGGCGGGGTATCGGGTTCCTTCACGTCGACGACGACGAGCACGCCGTCCAATGCGCTCGTCACCGTCACGCCCGCCGGCAACGGCTCGGGCACCGTGACGTCCGACCCGGCCGGCATCGCCTGCGGCGTGGCGTGCACGGCGGCGTTCACGCTCGGCACCACCGTGACGCTCTCCGCCACGCCCTCGGCGGGCTTCTACTTCGCGGGCTGGAGCGGGGCCTGCACGGGCGCGGGCGCCTGCTCGTTCGCGGTCGACGGCGCGAAGTCGGTGACGGCGACCTTCACGACGGCCGCCTCGCTGCCCCGCCTCGCCAACATCTCCACGCGCATGCAGGTGCTCACGGGCAACGACGTGCTGATCGGCGGCT
>CAZPLW010000011.1:0-41622 GCA_964587315.1 uncultured Lysobacter sp. | reverse complement strand
CGTCGCGGCCATCGCGGCCGAGGGCACGCGCATCGTCATGACCACGCACAACCTCGGGCAGGCCCGCCGCCTCGCCGACGAGATCGTCTTCATCCACCAGGGGCGGGTCGCCGAGCAGACACCGGCGGACCGCTTCTTCACCGAACCGCAATCGCAGGACGCCCGCGTCTTCCTGAAAGGAGAATTGCCTTGGAACTGAACCTCGTCACGACCTTCCGGCGCCTCGCCGTCACCTGGATGGCCGCCGCCGTCGCCGCCGCCACGATCCTCGCCGCGAAGGACGCCTCCGCGCAGGACGCCTTCATCACCGTCGCCTCCACCACCTCCACGGAGCAGTCGGGCCTCTTCAAGCAGCTGCTGCCCGAGTTCAGGAAGGCCTCGGGCATCGAGGCGCGCGTCGTCGCCCTCGGCACCGGCCAGGCGCTCGACATGGGCCGCCGCGGCGATGCCGACGTCGTGTTCGTGCACGACAAGGCGGCCGAGGAGAAATTCCTGGCCGACGGCTACGGCGTGAAGCGCCTCGAGGTGATGTACAACGACTTCGTGATCGTCGGCCCGAAGGCGGACCCGGCGAAGGCGAGAGGCAGCGACGTGATCGCGGGACTCAAGGCCATCGCCGGCGCCAAGGCGCCCTTCGCCTCGCGCGCCGACAAGAGCGGCACGCACGCGGCCGAGATGCGCTACTGGAAGGCCGCGGGCATCGACCCCGCGGTGGACAAGACGACGTGGTACCGCGAGACGGGCTCGGGCATGGGGCCGACGCTCAACACCGCCTCGGCCATGAACGCCTACGCGCTCACGGACCGCGGCACCTGGCTCTCCTTCAAGAACCGCGGCGATCTGGTCATCGTGGTCGAAGGCGACAAGGCGCTCTTCAACCAGTACGGCGTGATGCTCGTGAACCCCGCAAAGCACCCGCACGTGAAGAAGGACGCCGGCCAGAAGTTCGTCGACTGGGTCGTCTCGCCTGCCGGCCAGGCCGCCATCGCCGCCTACAAGATCGAAGGCGAGCAGCTCTTCTTCCCCAACGCGAAGCCCTGACGATGCGCGCGCCCCTCCTCGCCGCCGCGCTCGCCCTCGCGCTGCCCGCCTTGGCCCACGACGTCATCAAGGTGCACGCGGCGGGCAGCCTCAAGGCGGCGCTCACGGACGCGGCCGCGGCCTTCGCGGAGCGCAAGGACGGCGCGCTCGTCGATTTCGCGTTCGGCCCCTCGGGCCTGCTCAAGGAGCGGCTCGAGAAGGGCGAGGCGAGCGATCTCTTCGCCTCGGCCAACATGGCGCACCCGAAGGCGCTCGCGGACGCCGGCAAGTCCGCGCCCGTGCGCGCCTTCGCGCGCAATTCCCTCTGCGTGCTCGCCGCGCCCGCCGTCCAGGTGACGACGGCGAACGTGCTCGACACGATCCTCGACCCGAAGGTGAAGGTCGGCATCTCCACGCCGAAGGCCGATCCCGCGGGCGACTATGCGTGGCAGCTCTTCGCGAACGCCGAGAAGCTCCGGCCCGGCGCGCAGAAGACGCTCGAGGCCAAGGCCCTCCAGCTCACGGGCGGCCCGGACTCCGCACCGGCGCCCAAGGACCGCAACGCCTACGGCGCGCTGGTCGAGCGGGGCGCGGCCGACGTCTACCTCACCTACTGCACCAATGGCGTGCTCGCCCGCAAGGAAGTGCCGGCGCTCCAGGTCGTGGCCATCGCGCCCGATCTCAACGTCGGCGCCGATTACGGCCTCGTCGTGATGAAGGACGCTAAGGATCCGGCCACGCGGTTCGCCGACTTCCTCATCGCCGGCGAGGGCAAGGCCATCCTGCAGCGCCACGGGTTCGAGCCGCCGCGATGATCCAGGTCGACCTTCGCGCCGTCTGGCGAGTGAACGTGCGGGGCGTCGAGCGCGAGATCGACGAGATGCTCATCGCCGTCCTGGGCGGCCTCGAGCGCACCGGCAAGCTGGGAGGCGCCACGTCGGACGCGAAGGTCTCCTACCGCCACGCCTACAACCTCGTGAAGCGCTGGGGCGAATTCCTGGGGGCGCCGCTCGTGGTGATGCGCCAGGGCAGCGGCACGAAGCTCACGCCGCTGGGCGAGCGGCTGCTGTGGGCCGGGCGGCACGTGCAGTCGCGCCTCGCGCCGGAGCTCGAGGGGCTCGCGGGCGATTTCAGCCGCGGGCTCAACGACGCCCTCGGCGTGCGGGCCGGCACGCTGGCGATCCACGCCAGCCACGATTTCGCGGTGGCGATTCTCCGGGATCGCCTCGCCCGCACGCGCGCGCTCGACCTCCAGAGCCGCGGCAGCTTCGACGCGCTGGCGGCGCTGCTTCGCGGCGACTGCGCCATCGCGGGCTTCCACGTCGCCGATGGCGATCTCGGCACGCTCATGCGCCGCCGCTTCGCCGAGGGGCTCGCGGGCAGCGACGTGATGCTCCTGCCGCTCGCCGACCGCCGCCAGGGGCTCATCGTGCCCAAGGGCAATCCGAAGCGCATCAAGTCGATCGAGGATCTCGCGCGGCCGGGCGTGCGCTTCATCAACCGCCAGCGCGGCTCGGGCACCCGGGCGCTGCTGGAATTCCTGGTGACGCGCGCCGGACTCGACCGCGCGGGCATCGCCGGCTACGACGCGGAGGAGGTGACCCATTCCTCGGTCGCGGCGCTCGTGGCCGGGCGGCAGGCCGACGTCGGCTTCGGCATCGAGGCCGCGGCGGCCCGCTTCCACCTCGGCTTCGTTCCCCTGGCGGGCGAACGCTACTACCTCGCCGTCGAAGCATCCGCCCTCGAGCGAGCCGACGTGCGCGCGCTCCTCGACGCGGCGCGCGACCCCGCCTATCTCGCCGAGGTGAACGCGCTGCCGGGCTACCGCGCCGTCTGGACGGGCGAGGCGTTGCCCTTCGATCGCGTCCTGAACCCGGAGGTTCTCGCCCGCGCGTAGGCCCGTAGGCCTCCACCGACACGGCCGATTTTCGCGCAGAATGGCGCCTCAGCCGCGGGCCCGGTCCCGGTCCCGGCTGGAACCCCTTACCCCGAGAACCCTGGAGAGACCCCATGAAACGCCGAACTTTCCTGATGGCCGCCGCGGCCGCTCCGACCCTCGCCCAGGTTCCGCAATGGGCGATGGCCCAGCAACTGCCCTTCAACCCGAAGCCCGCCAACTGGCGCACCTTCGAGCTGGTCACCCGCGTCGAGGTCGCCAAGCCCGCGGGCGCGACCAAGATCTGGATCCCCCTGCCGTCCGTCGACAGCGACTACCAGGAGACGGTCGGCGACACCTGGACGGGCAATTCCGGCTCGGCCCGCGTCGTGAGCGACGGCAAGTATGGCGCCCGTATTCTCATGGCCGAGTTCGGCCCCGGCGAGGCGACGCCGTGGGTGGAGGTCACCAGCCGCTTCCGCACGCGCGACCGCGCCCTCGACTTCCTGCAGAAGAGCGCCGTGCGCCTCTCGCCGGAAGAGCGCGCCTTCTACACCGCCGCCACCTCCTACATGCCGGTCGACGGCATCGTGAGGAAGACGGCGCTCGAGGCCACCAAGGGCGCGAAGACGGACATGGAGAAGGCGAAGGCCCTCTACGAATGGATCGTCGACAACACCGCGCGCAACCCGAAGACGGTCGGCTGCGGCCGCGGCGACGTGAAGGTCATGCTCGAGACGGGCGATCTCTCCGGCAAGTGCGCGGATCTCAACGCGCTCTACGTCGCGATGGCGCGCTCCGTGGGCCTGCCCGCGCGCGACGTGTACGGCATCCGCGTCGCCAAGAGCCAGTTCGGCTACCGCAGCCTCGGCGCCGGCAGCGAGAACGTGACGCGCGCCCAGCACTGCCGCGCGGAAGTCTTCGTGAACGGCAACGGCTGGGTCCCTGTCGACCCGGCCGACGTGCGCAAGGTCGTGCTCGAGGAGAAGACCGCGCCCACCAACCTCGCCGACCCGCTCGTTCCCCCGGTGCGCGCCAAGCTCTTCGGCGCGTGGGAGATGAACTGGCTCGCCTACAACGACGCCCACGACGTGAAGCTCCCCGGCTCGTCGGGCGACATGCTGGCCTTCCTGATGTACCCGCAAGCGGAGTCGGGCGGCAACCGCGTGAACCCGTACGCGCCCGACGACTTCAAGTACAAGCTCACCGCGAAGGAAATCACCTGATGTCGTCCCCGCCATGAGGGCTGCGGCCCGCGCCGCGGCCGCGGCCCTCCTGGCGCTCTCGTTTTCCCCCGCCTTCGCCGCGCGCGACTTCGTCGACGACGCCGGCCGCAAGGTCTCCCTTCCCGACAAGGTCACGCGCGTCTACGCCGCGGGGCCTCCCGCCTCCGTCCTCGTCTTCGCCCTCGCGCCCGACACCCTCATCGGCTGGACGCGCGCCTTCCGCGAGAACGAGAAGCCCTGGGTGCCGGACAGGTACGCGAGCCTCCCCGAGCTGGGTCGCCTCACCGGCCGCGGCGGCAGCGCGAACGTCGAGGTGGTGCTCAAGGAGAAACCGGATCTCATCGTCGACATCGGCTCGACGGCCGCCACCTTCTCGTTGCTCGCCGATCGCGTGCAGCAGCAGACGGGCATTCCGTACGTGCTGCTCGACGGCCGGCTCGAGACGACGCCGCAGCAGGTCGAGAAGCTCGCGAAGGTGCTGGGCGTCGAGGCGCGCGGCAAGGAGCTCGCGGACTACTCGCGCCAGCTCATCGACGGGCTGAAGGCGAAGATCGCGGCGGTGCCCGAGGCGAAGCGCCCCGAGGTCTATTACGGGCGCGGTCCGCAGGGACTCGTCACCGGCCTCGCGGGCTCGATCAACGTCGAGATGATCGAGTTCCTCGGCGCGAGGAACGTGGCCGGTGGCGAGAAGGGCGGCCTCGTCCAGGTGGGCTTCGAGCAGGTGGTGCTCTGGGATCCGCCCGTCATCGTGACGAACGACCCGAACTTCTACCGCGACTCGTCGCGCATGCCCGTTTGGCAGGGCGTGACGGCCGTGCGCAAGCAGCGCGTCTACCTCTCGCCCAACCTGCCCTTCGGCTGGTTCGACTATCCCCCGGGCGCCAACCGCCTCATCGGCCTGCTGTGGCTCTCCGAGATCCTCTATCCCGATCTCTTCCGCCACGACTATCCGAAGGAGATCGCGCGCTTCTACAAGCTCTTCTATCACCGCGAGCCCACGGCGGCCCAGGTCGCCGCCCTGCTGGCCGAGCCCGGCGTCGCCCCACGCGCCGCGCGTCCCTAGCCCTCGGCTATCATCGGGGTCATGCCCCTTCGCTCCACCCGCGCGATCCTTTTCGCCGCCGTCATCGCGCTCGCCGTGCTCGTCGCGTGGAGCTTTTCCGTCGGCCGGTTCGCCGTCGCGCCGGGGGACGTGCTGAAGGCCTTGTGGGCCGCGCTCTCCGGCGGCGAGAGCGGGCTCGCGAAGAACGTCGAGGCCGTGGTGCTGCAGGTGCGCGGTCCGCGCGTGATCGCCGCGATGGCCGTCGGGGCCGCGCTCGCGGGCGCCGGCGCCGCCTACCAGAACCTCTTCAAGAACCCGCTCGTCTCGCCGGACATCCTGGGCGTCTCCGCCGGCTGCGCGCTGGGCGCGGGGCTCGCGATCCTCTTCGGCCTTTCCATCTTCCTCATCCAGGGCCTCGCCTTCGCGGGCGGCATCGCGGCGGTCGCGCTGGTGCTCGCCGTCGGCACGTGGGTGCGCGGGCGCGACCCGATCCTCACGCTCATCCTCACCGGCGTCGTGGTGGGCTCGCTCTTCGGCGCGGGCATCGCCCTCGTGAAGTACCTCGCCGATCCCTACAACCAGCTGCCCGCGATCACCTTCTGGCTGCTGGGCAGCTTCGCCGGCGCGTTGCCCAAGGATCTCGCCGTCGCGCTGCCGGTGATGCTCGCGGGCCTCGTGCCGCTCGTGCTGCTTCGCTGGCGCATCGACCTGCTCGCGCTCTCGGAGGACGAGGCGCGCTCCCTCGGCCTCGACGTGTCGCGGCTTCGGCTCGTCGTCATCGGCTGCGCGACGCTCGTCACCGCGAGCGCCGTCGCCATCGCGGGCGTGATCGGCTGGGTGGGCCTCGTGATCCCCCACGCGGCGCGCCTGCTCGTGGGCGCGGGCTTCGCGCGCGTGCTGCCGCTCTCGCTGGTGCTGGGCGCCGCCTTCATGCTCGCGGTCGACACGCTCTGCCGCACCGTCTCCGCCACGGAGATCCCGCCCGGCGTCGCCACGGCGTTCGTGGGCACGCCGGTCTTCATCCTCCTGCTCGCCGCCACCTTCCGCCGATGACGCTCGCCGCGCGCGCCCTCGACTACGGCTACGCCTCGCACCCCGTCGGGCGCGGCCTCGAGGCGACGCTCGCCGCGGGCGAGGTGGTCGCGCTCCTGGGACCGAACGGCAGCGGCAAGTCGACGCTCATGCGCACGCTGCTGGGGCTGCAGCCGCGCCTCGGCGGCGAGGTGACGCTCGACGGGCGGGACCTCGCGCAGTGGGACGACGCGAGCCGCGCCAGGCGCCTCGCCTACGTCCCGCAGGCCGCGGACAGCTATTTCGACTTCAGCCTGCGCGAGGTGGTGGAGATGGGGCGCACCGCGCACCGCGGCGTCTTCGCGAGCCCCTCGCCGCGCGATCGCGAGGTCGCGCAGGCGGCGCTCGAGCGCCTGGGCATCGCGAGCCTCGCGGACCGTCCCGTGAACGGCGTGAGCGGCGGCGAGAGGCAGCTCGCCCTCATCGCGCGCGCCCTCGCGACGCAGGCCGCCTTCGTGGTGATGGACGAGCCCACCGCGAACCTCGATTTCGGCAACCAGGCCCGCGTGCTCGACGAGATCGCGCGCCTCAAGCAAGGGGGAATCGGGCTCCTCGTCTCCACGCACCACCCGGAGCACGCCTTCCGCATCGCCGACCGCGCCATCCTGCTTCGCGGCGGGCAGGTCGTCGCCACGGGGCCGACGCAGGACACCCTGACGGGACCCGCGCTCTCCGCCCTCTACGGCCGCCCGCTCGAGGTGGCCACCGTCACGCTGGCCGACGGCACGCGCCAGCGGGTCTGCCTGCCCACCGCGGCGCGATGAAGGGCGCGCGGCGGCCCTAGCGCCCGCCGGTCACGTCGAGAATCGTTCCCGTCACGTAGGACGCCTCGCCCGAGAGCAGCCAGAGGATCGCCGCCGCCACCTCCTCCGGGCGCCCGCCGCGCTTCATCGGCACCATCGCCTTCACGCGGTCCACGCGCCCGGGCTCGCCGCCCGAGGCATGGATGTCCGTGTAGATGTGCCCGGGCCGCACGGCGTTCACGCGGATGCCCTCCTCCGCCACTTCCTTCGCCAGGCCGATCGTCATCGTCTCGAGCGCGCCCTTGGACGCCGCGTAGTCGACGTACTCGCCCGGCGAGCCGATCCGCGCCGCGGCGGACGAGACGTTCACGATCGCCCCGCCTTCGCCGCCGTGGCGCGCGGACATGCGCTTCACCGCCTCGCGCGCGCACAGGAACGGCCCCTTCACGTTGGTCGCGAAGATGCGGTCCAGGCGCGCGGCCGTGATCGCCTCCAGGCGCGACTGCCGGTCGTTCACGCCGGTGTTGTTCACGAGCGCCGCGAGCGGCCCGAGCTCCGCGTCGACGCGCGCGAACATCGCGAGGATGTCCGCCTCGACCGAGACGTCCGCGCGCACGGCGATCGCCCGCCCGCCGGCGGCCTCGATGGCCGCCACCACCTCGTTCGCGGCGATCTCGTTGCTCCGGTAGTTCACGCAGACCGCGTAGCCGCGCGCCGCCGCGAGCTTCGCCGTCGCCGCGCCGATGCCGCGGCTCGCGCCGGTGATGATGATCGCCTTGCCCATGCCGCCCCCGCGTGGTGTAGTCTCGCTCGCCGAGTCTACCCGAGCCCGCCATGCCGCCCGAAGCGCCTTCCCCCGAACCCGAGATCCCCGTGCGCGTCGTGCCCGTGCTGCGGCCGGTCGACTGGATCGCCGCGGGTTTTCGCGACCTCTCGCGCGCCACGGGCCCGAGCGTGATGCACGGGCTGATGGTGGTCGCGGGCGGCTGGATCGTCTCCCTGCTCGCGCTCAAGTGGTGGCCCATCCTGCCCGGTGCCTTCTCCGGCTTCGTGCTCGTGGGGCCGATCCTGTGCACCGGGCTCTACGAATTGTCGCGGCGGCGCGAACGGGGCGAGATCGCGGGGTTCGCGCAGGTGTTCGCGGCCTGGCGCCGCGGCACGCGCCCGCTCGTGTGGCTGGGCCTGGGACTCGCGTTCGCGGCCACCGCCTGGGTGCTCGTCTCGGCGCTCCTCGTGGCGGCGTTCCTGAAGGCCCCCATCACCGGCGCCGAGTCCTTCGTGCGCTACGTCGTGTTCTCCGAAGGCACGAACCTCTACCTCGTGTGGGTGCTGGCCGGCGGCTTCGGCGCCTCGCTCGTCTTCGCCGCGACCGTCGTGTCGGCGCCGCTGCTGCTCGACCGCGACGTCGACCTGGGGAACGCGGTGTGGGCGAGCGTGCGCGCGGTGGGGGCGAACCCCTTGGCGATGGGCCTGTGGGCGACGTTCATCATGGTGGCGACGGCGGTCTCGATGGCCACCGCGATGCTCGGCTTCATCGTGACCATCCCGGTCATCGGCCACGCCACCTGGCACGCCTACCGCGACACCGTGGACGCGACCGGCCTGCCGCCCCGCGAATGAACACGCTCTTCGGCTACACCGAGGCCCAGATCGCCGAGTTCGGCGTCACCTTCGGCGTGGGCGGGTTCATCCTGTTCATGCTGTTCGTCATCGGCAATCTCGCGAAGGAGTCGAAGGCCGGCAGGTTCGGCACCTTCGTCCTCTTCTTCGTCCTGGCCTTCGGGATGCTGGGGTTCATCGCGAAGTCGGTCCTGCAGTACTTCCTGAAGATCTAGCGCACCGACTCGTCGGTCCAGAAGCGCTCCATCGCCAGGTACGTGAAGGATGCCGTCCAGCCGATGAGGAGCAGGCCGTTGAGCGCCTCCACGCCCGCCAGGAGCCGCAGGCTTCCGCTCGGCAGCACGTCGCCGTAGCCGAGCGAGGTGAAGGTCTCGGCCGAGAAGTAGAGCGCCGTCGTGAAGGAGAAGCGCTCCGGCGCGCCCAGCGTGCCGAGCCCCAGGGCGCCGCCCAGGAAGAAGATGGCGAGCGCGTAGAGCACGATCTCCGCGGCGTGCGCGACGAAGGCGCCCAGGATCACCCCGACGAGGCGCGTGCGCGGCGGCCAGGACGAACGCCAGAGCCGCGCCGCCATGGCGCGAAGCATCTCGTAGTGGATGAGCGTGGAGAGCACGACGAGGGCGATGCACAACAGGAAGGCGAGCGGCATGGATCCAGGCTCCGCGGACGGGATGGCAGGACCCGTTGGACGCGTCGGCCCGCGGCGCGTTCCTTGCCGTTCGCCTAGACGGCGGCGAGCACCTTCGCGAGCGATTCACCCGTGACGCTCATGGCCTGCGCGAAGCCCGCGACGAAGCGCGCCTGCGAGGGCCGGATCGCGAAGAAGGCGAAGTCGCCGAAGGACGTGAGCGGCCCGGCCTCGGGAAAGCGCGCGAGGTAGGCGGCCCTCGCCGCCGCTTCCTCCGGCGTGCCGCGAAGGCATTCGCGGGCCTCGCCCTGCACCGAGACGCGGGCGAGCGCCTGCGTGTCCGTGCCCTCCCCCTCGGCCTGCGTCACGAGGAGCGAGACGCGGGGATCGGCGCGCATGTCCTTCGTGTGGCCGGCGAGCCCGCTCACGTGCACGACGAACGCCGTGCCGTCGGGCAGGAGCGCGAAGGGCGCCATCGACACGAAGGGCGCGCCCTGGTGCAGCGTGCCCAGCGCCGCGGCCGTGCGCCCGAGGACGAGGGCGCGCAGCCTCGCGGCGTGCTCGGGGCTCACGATCCCGCGGGCGGGGCGACGATCGCGCCTTCGATCCGGTGGCGCTTGAGCGAGTCGGCCACGAAGCCCGAGGCCTTCATCTCCTCCACGAACGCCGCGAGGTACTTCGCGCCCGCCTCCTTGCCGCGCGACATCCCCATCGCCTGGTTGATGACCATGAATCGGCCGGGCAGCAGGCGAAGTCCCGGGATGCGCTTCGCGTCCATCTCGAGCTGCTGCTTCACGCCGGCGGCCACGTCGAGCTTGTTGGCGATGAAATAGTCCACCACCGCGGGCGAGGTGGGCGCGCGCTCGAGCTTCGCCTTCTTGATCTCGCGCGTGAGGTAGAGGTCGTAGGCGCTCTTGTTGCCCACGGCGACGCGCGTGCCCTCGCGGTCGACCTCGTCGTTGCTCCGGAGCGGCGAGTCGGCCCGCACGAGGTAGGCGCCCTCGATCTGGACGTAGGCCGCCGTGAAGGCCGTGGTGGCCGCGCGGGCCGGGTCGAGCGCGAAGAAGCCCACGTCCACCTGGCCCTTGGCGAGGGTCTCGACGGAGGCGCCGGCCGAGGCGACGGTGACGAGTTCCGCCTCCACGCCCAGGCGCTTCGCGAGCTCGCGCGCGAGGTCGATGGAGACGCCGACCGGTTGCCCGGCGGCGTCCTTGTTCGCGAGGATGGGATTGCCCAGGTTGATGACGGCGCGCAGCTTGCCGGTGGGCGCGAGATCGGAGACGACGGCGGGAGGGGGCATGGGCGTGGTGGCGCAGGAGGCGAGGAAGAGGGAGGCGGCGGCGGCGAGGACGGCTCGGATCACGGGGGGCTCCGGAAGCTCAGGCTTCGTAGTTGGACACTTCGACGAGATTGCCGTCGGGATCGCGAAAATACACCGAACGGATGGGTCCCGTCGCGCCCGTCTTCGGCACGGGGCCCAGCTCGATGGGCACGCCGCAGGCCCCGAGGTGCACGATCACCTCGGCGAGGGGCACGTCGGTGACGAGGCAGAAGTCGGCCGTTCCCGGCAGCGCGGTGCGCGCCTTGGGCTCGTATTCCTTGCCCGCGGGGTGCAGGTTGATCTTCTGGCGGCCGAACGCGAGGCCCTGGCGCCCCCCGGCGAAGGTGACGGGCTCCATGCCGAGCACGCGCGAATAGAAGTCGCATGTGGCCTGCGGGTCCTTCACGGTGATGACGAAATGGTCGATGCGGTCGATCTTCATCCGGTTTCTTCCTTCAGGCGAGGGCATGCTCGGCGGCGCCCTTCGCGTGCAGCGCCGTGGTGTCGAAAAGGGGCACCGGGGCATCGCCCGGCCCCACGAGGAGCGAGATCTCCGTGCACCCGAGGATCACGCCCTGCGCGCCGCGCGCGGTGAGGCGCGCCATCACGGCACGGAAGGCCTCGCGCGAGGGCTCGCGCACCTGCCCCAGGCAGAGCTCCTCGTAGATGACGCGATGCACGAGCGCGCGGTCGGCCTCGTCGGGCACCAGCACTTCCAGGCCGTGGCGATCGCGCAGCCGCCCCGCGTAGAAGTCGCCTTCCATCGTGAAGCGCGTGCCCAGCAGGCCCACGCGAGCGAGGCCGGCCTCGCGGATGGCGAGCGC
Organism: uncultured Lysobacter sp.; assembly: GCA_964587315.1. Lineage (GTDB taxonomy): Bacteria > Pseudomonadota > Gammaproteobacteria > Burkholderiales > Usitatibacteraceae > FEB-7. Next base: position 30,254 of record CAZPLW010000011.1, on the reverse strand, counting down.
GGTGGCGTCGGCGATGTGGAAGACGGGCAGGCCCGAGGCGGCCTCGATCTCGCCCGCGACCTTGTGCATCGTGTTCGTGCAGATCACGAGGAACTGCGCGCCCGCGGCCTTCAGCCCGGCCGCCGCCTGCGCCAGCGCTGCCGCGGCGCCGGCCCAGTCGCCCTCGTGCTGGAACCGCTCGATCTCGGCGAAGTCCACGCTGTGCAGGACGAGCTTCGCCGAGTGCAGGCCGCCCAGGCGCGCCTTCACCGTCTCGTTGATCGTGCGGTAGTACGGCACCGTGGACTCCCAGCTCATCCCGCCGAGCAGGCCGATCGTCTTCATGGCCGCGGCGCCGCGTTCGCGCCTGCCGGGCCTGCGCAAGCCCGGTGCCGACGGGAGTGAACAGCGGGAAGTGGGGGTTTCATCCGCATCCTTGGCGAGGAGGAACCGATTCTAGCGCGGGTGCCGGCGATCGCCGACCGTCGCCCGGCACATGGGCCCACGCCGTCCGCGCCACGCCCTTACAATGCGCCATCCTCCGCCCGCGCGAGAGTCCCGCCATGAATGCCGCGACTTCCCCCGTGCCCATCCGCAGCCTCGGCGAGCTCATCGACGGGCCGACGCGCCTCCACCAGCACGCCATCGGCCTGGCGGCCGTCGCCTTCCTCGCGATCTACGGGCGCCTCGTCTGCCCATTCATCGCCGGCCTGCAGCTGCCGGACCTGCTGCGCAACCTGCTGCTCGTCTGGGTGGCGCAGGTGGCCATCCGCGAAAGCCTGCAGCACAGCTTCGGCACGCCCCCGCCCACGCGCTCGCTCGCCCGCCACGGCTACCTCCTCGCGCTCGCCTCGTGGGGGCTCACCGGCGTGCTCGCCCTGATCGTGCACTGGCTGCGCTACGAGGATTTCCCCCTCGCAAGCCACGTGAAGCTCCTCTCGGGCTACTGGCTCATCGGCGGCGGGATCCTCGCGCAGTGGGAGTTCGTGACGCTCGAGAACCTCGCCCGCAAGCGAGCCGTGCGCCACGTGAACGCCGAGCAGTACCTCGAGCGCATCACCCGGCGCGTGATGGAAGGCTTCGTCCTCTTCACCCTCGTGCCCAGCGTGGCGATGGCGCTCACGATGGCGCGCTACAAGTACGAGGGGCTCGTCGACCGCGGCATGGTGATCGAGATCTCCTTCCTGGGCGGCTTCTGCGTCCTGCTCGCCCTGGCCGTCTCGGCGCGCTTCGGCAGCAGCCTGCAGAAGGACGCGGAGTCGGTGCTCGAGGGCACGCGCCGCATGGCGCGCGGCGAGCGGCACGTGCAGCTCGACTCCTCGCGCCTGGACGAGTTCGGCGCCGTGGCCTCGGGCATCAACGGCATGTACCGCGAGCTCGAATCGAAGAACCGGCGCCTGGAGTCGCAGCTCATCGAGAAGGACGCGATGACCCGGGTCTCGCTCGCCATGAGCTCCGTGATGGCGGTGGACCGCATCCTCGACCTCATCGTCGAGAACGCGAAGGTGGTGACGCGCGCCGAGGCGAGCTCGCTGCTGCTCCTGGACCAGGCCACCGGCGACCTGCGCTTCCACGTGGCCAAGGGCGCCGCGGCCGAGGGGCTCGCGAGCGCCGTGGTGAAGCCGGGCAAGGGCATCGTGGGCCACGTGGCCGCCACCGGCGAGCCCCTGCTCATCGCCGACGCCTATGCCGACCCGCACTTCGACCGCTCGATGGACGAGAAGACGGGCTTTCGCACCCGCACCCTGCTCACCGCGCCCATGATCTCCAAGGGGCAAGTGATCGGCGTCGTGCAGGTCGTGAACAAGCAGGGCGGCGAGAGCTTCGACAAGGACGACCTCTACCTGCTCGAGGCCTTCGCGGCGCAGGCCGCCGTCTCGCTCGAGAACGCCCGGCTGCTGGAGGCGACGCGCAAGATGGCCGAAGACCTGCGCATCGCCCTCGAACGCGAGAGGAACCTCACCATCGAGAAGGAGAAGATGGGCGCGTACATGTCCAAGGCGGTGGTGGACGAGATCTCCCGCAACCGCGAGCAGGCCCTCGCCCTGGGCGGCAAGACGGTGAGCGCGACCATCCTCTTCTCCGACATCAAGGGCTTCACCACGCTCTCCGAGCGGCTGGACCCGCAGGAGATCGTCGCCTTCCTCAACGTCTACATGACCGCGATGACGCGGATCATCGAGGCCGAGGGGGGCCTCGTCGACAAGTTCATCGGCGACGGCATCATGGCCGTCTTCACCGAGGCGGGCGCGGGCGACCACGCCTCGGCGGCCGTGCGCGCGGGCGTGAAGATGCAGCGCCGCCTCGCGCAGATGCGCCGCGAGGACCCCCTCTGCGCCAACCTGCAGATGCGCGTCGGCGTGAACACGGGCGACGTCGTGGCGGGCAACATCGGCAGCCAGACGCGCATGGACTACACGGTGATCGGCGACAACGTGAACGTCGCCTCGCGCATCGAGGGCGCGTGCAAGCCCGACTGCGTGATGGTGAGCGCGGTGACGTGGGCCCGGGTGAAGGCCGAGTTCCCCGGGGGCACGCCGGCCGAGATCCGCGTGAAGAACCGCGCCGAGGCCGTGAGCACCTACCTCATCGACCCGGCGGCGGGCGCGCCGGCCTAGTCGAGCCGCGCCACCATCAGGCGGTAGGTCGGGACGGGGAAGCGGACCTGCCGGAACCCGCAGCGCTCGTAGAGCTTCACGGCCGGGTTCTCCACGTGCACCGTGAGGGCGACCTGCGCGACGCCCTTCGCCTTCGCCGCCGCCAGCGCCGCGCGCAGGAGGAGCTCGCCGTAGCCCTTGCGCTGGTGGCCGGGCATCACGGCGATCCCGAGCTGCGGCGTGGCATCGTCCACGTGCGCGAGCCCCTTGCCGTCGGGCACCAGGCGCATCCAGCACGCCCCGACGGTCGCCGGCGGGTCCCCGTCTTCGCCGCACACGCCGATGTCGCTCCCGCGCCCCCACCCCTCGGCGTAGATCTGCACGCCGGGGTGCTCCAGCACCTCCCGGGGGCGCAGGGGCGCGGGCGGCGGGTCCCACAGCGCGACGTGCAACGCGTCCCAGAGGAAATCCTGGTCGCCGGCCACGAGCGGTCGGATGCGCATCGTCACGGGCGCCGCACGGGGCGGACCATCAGGTGCTTGTCGAAGCCGGGCCCCACGTCCGGCAGGGTGTACGCCGTCGCGTAGCCGAGCGTGCGGTAGAAGCCCTCGGCCTGGAAGGACCACGTCTCGAGGTAGAACACCTCGCAGCCCCTCGCCTCGCCCTCGGCATGGAAGCGCTCCATCAGGCGCGTCGCGATGCCCCGGTGGCGGTGCGCCTTGTCGACCCACAGCTGCTGCAGCTCGCAGTGCCGCCCCCAGGAGCGGCCGATGGCCCCGCCGATCACGCGGCCGTCGCCCTGCCTCGCGAAGCACGCGAGGGGCCGCACCTCGTGCAGGGGAGCGGCCTCGTCGTTGTACTCGCCCAGGCCCTCGTCGACGACGAGCGCGTCCTCGCGCGGGATGGCTTCGTGCGCGGTGACCGTGAAGGCGGTGCCGGAGGGGGCCATGGCGGGAGCGGTCGGGCTAGCGCGCGCGTTCGCGCTTGCGGCTCTCGCGCTCGCGCCGCACCGCTTCCATGACGCTCGCCGGGTCCAGCACCCGCGCGTCCGCACCGATGAAATCACCGATGCGCGACTCGTCGAGCGCGTAGGACTTTCCGGCCTTGTCGCGCGCGAGCAGCCCCGAGTCCACCAGTTCGCGGCGCATCGTCACGTGATCGACCCCGCGCGGCGCGCAGAAGCCGGCGAGCCAGTCGCGCAGGCGGTCGTTGGCCTGCGCTTCCGTGTAGCGCTCGCCCGGCGCGAAGCGGCCCGCCGCGAGGCCCAGGAGCAGCCGCGCGTCGCCCTCGCGCCCCGGCCATCCCGCCACGGGCCCGTTGGCCAGCATGCGCTTCAGGTCGGCCATCGCCGCCTGGTAGGCCTCGATGCGCGGCGCGAGGGCCTTGCGGCGCTCGAGGCTCGGCGCGGGCCAGCATGTCTCGCGGTCGTAGTACTCGGGCACCGCGTGCGCGCCCTCCGGGATCACCACCCAGGGCTGCTTCGAGCGCGTGAAGATGTGGATGTCGGGCGGCATCCGGTCGGGCTCGTCGAGCGTGCCCACGCGCACGAAGCTCGCCGCGGCGCCCGAGCCGGCATAGTGGCTCCAAAGCGCGATGCGGCAGGACGGGCAGCGCGCGATGAGCTGGCCGTAGCCGCTCTCGCTCGGGGTGCGCACGAGCTCGGCCTCGCCCGCGAGCATTTCGACATGGTCCGTCTCGATGAGCGCGTTGAGCGCGAAGGCGGAGCCCGACTCGCGCTGGCACCAGCGGCAGTGGCAGCAATGCACGAAGAGCGGCTCGGCCAGGAGGCGGTAGCGCACCGCCCCGCAATCGCAGCCGCCGTCGAAGGTCTCAGCCATTCGCGTTCCCCCAGGGCGCGTTCTGCAGCACCGTCCGGTAGCCGTCGGCATCCCGGAACGTGCGGCCCTTCACGGCCCAGTACGGATTGAAGGATTCCACCTCGGCGAAGCCCGCGGCGATCATGCGCGCGCACGCCGCCTCCCACACGGCCTCGTCAGGCAGGTAGAGGACCACCAGGTCCTCCGGCGTCGCGGCCGGCGCGACCGGGTGCGTGCGGCAGACGGTGAACTCGAAGTGGTAGCCGGCGCCGGGGCGGCCCAGCATCACGCCGTCGAAACCGTCGTGTCCCTCGAAGGAGCCCAGCACCTCGAGCCCCAGGCCGTCGCGGTACATCGCCCGGGCCCGCGCGAGGTCCGAGACCGGCCGCGCCACGCGAAGGTGCGCGTGCACGCTCAGGCTCCCGCGCGCTCGATGGCGAGCGCCTTCGCGACGGCCGGCAGTGCCGCCACGCGCTCGCGGTGATCGGCGAGGCGCGGCAGCGACTTCGGGTCGACGCCGTCGGCCTCCATCCAGCTCGTGATCGTGAAGAGGTAGAAGTCGCAGGCGCAAAGGCCCGCGCCCAGCACCCACGGCCCCGCCAGCAGGTCGCGCTCGACGAGCGCGAGGGCCTCGCCCACGGCCTGCGGCACCTTCCGCTTCATCGCCTCGATGGCGGCCGGGTCGTCGGCCCAGCGGCTGCCGCGCATGCGGTGCGCGTGCGCCACGTGCACCGTCGAGCACAGGTAGCTGTTGAACGCGTTGAACTGCGCGAGCGCCCACGGGTCGTCGAGCGGCGCCATCCCCGCGGCCGGAAAGCGCTGGCACACGTACTGCAGGATGGAGGGCGTCTCGGTGAGGACGCCGCGCTCCGTCGCGAGCGCCGGCACGCGTCCCTTGGGATTGACCTTCAGGTACTCCGGCGAGCGCTGCCCGCCCGTCGCGAAGTCGACCCGGACCCCCTCGTAGGGCGCGCCGACGTGCTCGAGGAGGATGTGGGAAGCGAGCGCGCAGGTGTTGGCGGCCCAGTAGAAGGTGAGGCTCATGCGGCGGTATGCTCCGTGAGGTCGGCTGCGAATCCTAAACCAATTGGCGGCGCATGATCACGAGGCCGTCGTCGGTCCGGCGATGCTCGGCGAACCCGGCCGATTCGTAGAGGCTGCGCGGGCCGAAGTGGTGCTCCGCGTCGCTCGCCGCCTGCGCCTTCGGCATCGCCTCCGCGATCTCGAGGCCCTGGGCGCGCAGCCCCTCGCAGGCCGCCTCGAGCAGCGCCCTCGCGACGCCCGTGCGCCGGTGCGCCTTCGCCACCACGAAGCAGGTGATCTCGCCGATGCGCGCGGCATCCGGGTCCGGCTCGTCCGCGAACGAATCCAGCATCTCGCGCGGCGCCGCGTTGCACCAGCCCACGACCTTGCCGTCGCGGTAGGCGAGGTAGCCCTGCATGCGGCACGCGCCGATGCGCTCGCAGGCCTGGGCGCGGTTCTCCTGCGCCGTGCGCTGCGACCACGTCACCCGGTTGTGGTCCACATAGAGGAACTGGCAGTAGCACGACGCCCACTTCGGGTTGTCGGCGAAGGCGTCGCCCTCGAAGAACGCGAGGAAATCGGCCTCGCGCGCGGGCGTGAGCGGCCGGACGTCGAACGTCATGCGCGCTCGCGACGGGCCGGCTCCGTCCGGTGAAGGTGCAGGGTGAAGAGATCGCGCGGCGGCTTGACCGAGGCCTGCGCGAGGATGCGCCCCACGCCGCCGCGGTGGTAGCTGCCGTGGGTGACGATGTGCGCGAGCATCTCGCCGCGCGTCATGCGGCCCGCCAGGCCGTCGGTGAAGGTGAAGGCGAGGCTCTCGCCGAGCGCCGCGTCGTCCACGGTGGCGGTGTAGTCCACGTACCAGCGGTCGCTCGCCCTCACGGCCGCCTCCAGCTCGTCGAGCGCCGGCGTCTCCGGCGTGTTCGTGCCGTCGTAGCCGTGGGCCGTGCCCGCCAGGTGCGCCGCGAAGATGCGGTCGACCACGTGGATGTGGTTGAGGAGGCGGATGGCCGCGAGCCGCGCCTCGGCCTGCGTGGCCGCGTCGATCGCGCGCACCTGGGCGAACAGCTCCTCGTTCGTCCAGGCCTTGTGGCGGAAGAGCGAGTTCAGCAGGGAGGCGGTGCTCATGGGATCGGGGTCTCCTTCTTCGGAAGGCGCATTGTGAACGTCAGGCCATGAGACGTACACCGGCCGCGCAGGCCGCGAGGTATTTCGCGAACCGACGCACGCGCGTTTCCGGCTGCTTCGCGCTCGCGATCCAGTGGGCGCAGGCCTTGCGGTAGCTGGGCGCCACCTTCCGGTGAAAGGCCCACGCGGCCCGGTTCGCCTCGAGCGCCTTCAGCTCGGCGGGCTGCAGCTCGATGTCCGGCTTCTTCTCGTACGAGTAGCCGCTCTTCGCGTGGTGGAAGCGCTTCTCGTATTGCGCGAGCCCGGCCGGCGTCATGCGCCCTTCGGCGATGAGCGCACCGGCCCGGTCGATGTTCACCTGGCTCCACACCGAGCCCTTGCGCCGGGGCGTGAAGCGGATCGAGTACGACGCCTCGTCGATGCGCTTCCTCACGCCGTCGATCCAGCCGACGCAAAGCGCCTCGTCGACGGACTGCGGCCAGGTCATGCAGGGCTTGCCGGTGCCGACCTTGTGGAAGCCGACGAGGAGCTCGTCCGCCTTCGCGGCGTGGCGCGCGAGCCAGCGCCGGAACGCGAGCGGGGTCGCGAAGTACGTCGGTTCCTTCGACGGCGCCGTCTTCGCGATCTTCGCCGTCATCGTTCCTCCGGCGCGTCGAGGCGCTTCTCCATGCAGACGCTGAGCGGATCATCGGTGTAGCTGCCGAACGGCGGGCGGCGCCGGAACCCGATGCGCGCGTAGAACGCCAGGGCGGCCTGCTGCTTCACGCCCGTCTCCAGGTGGAGCATCCCGTAGCCGTGCCGCTCGGCGACGCCTTCCAGGAACCGCACGATCGCATCGGCGGCTCCCCGGCCGCGCGCCTCGGGCCGCACGTACATGCGCTTGAGTTCCGCGAGCCCGGGCAGGAGCGCGATGGCCCCGCAGGCCTGCGCGGCGCCGGCCTCGTCGCGCGCCAGCACGAAGCGCACGTGCGGCGCGCGGATCCCGGCCAGGTCGAGCCCGTGCCGGCTCTCGACGGGGTAGAGCGGCTCCAGGTGCGCGTCCAGCTCCCGCACCAGGGCCAGGGCCTCGGGCTGGTCGATCGTCTCGATCGCGACGCGCCAGCTCATCGCAGCGCCTTGCGCACGACGAGCTTGAGGCCCGACCACACCTCGCTCACGGCGCACACCTTCACGTCGACGAAGCCGAGCGGCAGGGCGAGCTCGCGGATCACGTCCTCGGTCACCGTCGTGGGCACCTTCGAGGCCTTCTTGGGCCAGGAGACCCACAGGGCCGCGTCCGGCCGCAAGGCTTCGCGCAGCGCCTTCAGGTGCCTGGCGAGATCGGCCCTTTCCGTCACGAAGAGATGCGCGACGTCGACGGCGGGTCCCGCCCGCTTCTCGAACGCGACACCCGCCGGAAGGGGAGCCAGCCAGCGCGCGAGCGCGTCCGGGGCGGCGATCGGCAGGACGCGGCTGCCGGCGGCGATCCCGAGCTTCTTCGCGAGGGGCGTGCCGGAGTACCCGGCCGTCGGCGCCATGCGGCTCTCCCGCTAGCGCCCGCCGGCCGCGAAAGCCGCGTCGGAACCGTTCATGTCGTGCCGCTCTCCTTGAGGCTCGAGGGAAGGTCGCGGAAGTCGTCCGTGCGCGGCAGCTGGCGCAGCGCCTCGAGCAGTTCCGCCGGCGGCGCGATGAGCTTTCGCGTCGCGAGGTCGAGCCATCCCCCCGCGCTCGTGATCCTCGCGCAAAGCTTGCCGTCGGTGCGTGACACTTCGTTGCGCAGCTGGAAGCGGCTGCCGTCGGCCGAAAGGCCCGCGACCGCGAGGGACACGTCGATCTCCTGCAGGAGCGCCACCTCGCGGAAATACTCCACCTCGTCCTTGAGCACCACAGGCCCGAAGCGCCGGCGCGCGAACTCCTCGGCCGGAAAACCGCACGAGACGAAGAACTGGAAGCGCACGTCGGCCGACTTGTCGAGGTAGGCCGTGTTCTTCATGTGGGCGTTGAAGTCCATGTCGCCCCAGCCCGCGTAAAGCCGTCTCGTGAACATCGCGTCCTCCCGTCCGCTCAGGGATCGTAGGGCGCCCGGACGAGGCGCTGCGAGATCCACCAGAGGTTGCCGTGGGCGTCGCGCACGCCACCTTGCCGGTCGCCGTAGGGCATGTCGCCCACTTCCATCTCGAGCGTGGCGCCGTGGGCCAGCGCCTGCGCCATCGCGGCATGGGCGTCCTCGACGTAGAGATAGCAGGCGGAACGCATGCCGGGGTAGTTCGGCGTGGCCTCGCTCACCATGACCGTGGAGGTCCCGAGCCTCACCTGCACGTTCGCGATGCGGCCGTCGGGGCGCATCGTGCGGCAGGTCTCCGTCCCGCCCAGCCCGTTCACGAGGAAGGCGACGAACCGCTCCGCCTCCTCGACGAAGAAATACGGCGTCACCGTGTTGAATCCGGGCGGGATGTACATGTCAGGAGCACTCCTCGCGTGAAGCGGCCACCTCGATCGCGGCGCTCATGCCGCGACCCCGGCGAGCCGGCGCGTGAGATCGGCGGCAGGAATCTCCCGGCAGCCGCTCGCGTTCTGGCCCGACCACAGCGACGAGAAATCGCCGCGGCCCGACGCCTCGGCCTTCGCGCGGAGCGGCGCGATGGCGGAGGCCGCCAGGGGAAAGGCCGGCACGGCGGCGTTGAGGGGGCCCATCTCTCGCATGAAGCGGTTGAGGATGCCGCGCGTGGGCCGGCCGGTGAAGATGTTCGTGAGCGCCGTGTGGCGCGCCTCGGGGCTGCGCAGCGCCTCGCGGTGGATCGCCGTCGTGGTCGTCTCGGGACACAGCAGGTAGGCGGTGCCCACCTGGACGCCCGCGGCGCCGAGGGCGATCGCCGCCTCGACGCCGGCGCGATCGGCGATGCCCCCCGCCGCGATCACGGGCACCTTCACGGCGCGGACCACCTGCGGCAGGAGCGCGAAGGTGCCCGCCTGCGTCGTGAGGTCCTTCGTGAGGAACATGCCGCGATGCCCGCCCGCCTCGAGGCCCTGCGCGATCACGGCGTCCACGCCGTGCGCCTCGAGCCACGTCGCCTCCTCGACCGTGGTGGCCGAGGACAGCACCTTCGATCCCCACGATTTCACGCGCGCGAGGAGCGGCGCCGTCGGCAGCCCGAAATGGAAGCTCACCACCGCGGGCCGGAAGTGCTCGAGCACGTCGGCGGCCTCGGCGCTGAAGGGGATGCGCCCCGGCCCCGACGGAACCGTGGCCGGGTCGATGCCGAACTCCGCGTAATAGGGCGCGAGCGCCGCGCGCCACTGCGCCTCGCGCGCCTCGTCGGGCGCCGGCGGCTCGTGGCAGAAGAAGTTCACGTTGTACGGATTCGTCGTGCCCGCCCGGATCGCCTCGAGCTCCTTGCGGATGGCCTCGGGCGCGAGCATGGCGCAGGGAAGCGATCCGAGCCCGCCTGCGCCGGACACCGCGATCGCGAGCGCGCTGCCCTGCACGCCCGCCATGGGCGCCTGGATGACGGGCAGCTCGATGCCGAAGAGGTCCCGGATATCCACGTCAGCCTGCGTGCGGCGAGGTGGCGAGGCAGCGAAGGAGGGCCATGGGTGTCTCCGGTCGGATGGCGATGATTCAGGGGCGGAAAGTGAGCCCGGGCGATGCGCAGCGGGATTATGCCGCCATCGGGCCCGCGTCGTCTCAGGGCTCCCGCGAGTACACGATGAAGCCGTGGTGCCGCGCGACCTTGTCGTAGAGCGCGCGCCCGGCCGCGTTGCCCGCCTGCGTCTGCCAGTAGACGCGATCGCTGCCCGCCTCGCGCGCCGCCTCGCACACCGCCTCGATGAGCCGCCGCCCGACGCCCCGCCCGCGCATCGCGGGCACGGTGAAGAGGTCCTGCAGGTAGCACACGTCGCGAAGCCGCGACGTGCTCGGGTGATACAGGTAGTGCGCGAGCCCCACGATCTCGTGGCCCGCCACCGCCACGAGCGCGTGCACGGGCGCCGCGGGATCGAGAAAGCGCTCCCATGTCCGCGCGGTGATGGCCTCCGGCAGCGCGGTCTCTCCCACGCGCCCGTAGAAGGCGTTGTAGCCGTCCCACAGCGGGCGCCACGCGGCCCGGTCGCCGGCCTCCAGGGGCCTCACGACGACCGGCGCGGCGCGATCATCCGGCTCGTTCAAGGACCACCTCCCAGAGCGCCTTCGGCATCGGATACTTGTCGGTCACGTAGTGCTCCCGCGCGATCGGGCGCCAGCCGTTCGCGAACAGGCGGTCCACGGCCGCCGCGTCGAAGAACCGCTTCGGCTCGCCCTCGACGAGATGGTAGCCGTCCTCGATCGCGGGATGTCCGCTGGCGCCGAAGTGATGGTCCTCGGTCGAATTGAGCCGGCACAGCAGGAGCCCATCCGGCCTGAGCGCGCCGTGGATGCGCGCGACCAGCGCAGCCGTCTCAAGCCAGGGAAAGTAATGCAGCGAGAGGCTCGCGACGACGAGGCCGTAGCCGTCCCTCGCGACGGGCCAGGGGTCCCGGATGTCCCGGCACAGCACGGTCGCCGAGGGCGCGCTTCGCCGCGCCTGTTCCGCCGCCTGCGCGTCGAGCTCCAGGGCCACCACCTCGAGACCCACGCCGCCGAGCGTGGCCGTGTCGGCGCCGCGGCCGCAGCCCAGCTCCAGCACGGGAGCCCCGCCGCAGCGTTCGACGGCGAGCCTCAGCCAGCGATCGAGCCAGGGATCGTGAGCCATGGGTTCCGGGGCGCCGCCTCAGGCGCCGAACTGCACTTCGTCCGCGGGGATGGCCCGCACGCGCGGCCCGAAGCTCTCGATGTTCGCGAGCGTCTGGTTGTGGTGCGCGATGATCTGGGGCGCGGCGAGCACGCCGTTGTCCATCGTCGAATGGGCGTCGGCGACCAGCACGACCGGGTAGCCCAGCGCCAGCGCGCGGCGCGTCGTCGTGTCGACGCAGAACTCGGTCTGCAGCCCGCAGATGACGAGGTCCTTCGCGCCGTGCGCCTGGAGCACCGCCTGCAGGTCGGTCCGGTGGAAGGAGTCCGTCGCCGTCTTGCGCACGAAGTGGTCCGACGGCAGCGTCTCGAGGCCCTCGGCCAGCGCCCAACCTGTCGAACCGAAAGCGAGAGGCCCCCCGCCGTCCTCGTGCTGGATGACGATCACGGGCGCGCCCGCCGCCCGCGCCTTGCGCGAGACGTGGTTGATGCGCCCGATCACGCGCCGGGACTCGAACGCCTCGAAAGGGCCGGAGCACAGGGCGTGCTGGACGTCGATGACGAGGAGGGCCGTCTTCATGGCCGGGCGTAGCTCGCGGTGAGCGCTTCCCACACGTGGCCGTCCGGCTCGCTCCAGTAGACGATGCGCCCGCCGTGCTGCGTGTTCACCTGCCCGTCGGCCGGTCCGTGGGGCGCGCTGCGATACGCGATGCCCAGGTTCCCCAGGCGCGCGACGAGCGCGTCGAACGCCGCCTCGTCCACGCGGAAGCAGTAGTGCATCACGGGAAAGTCGCCCTCGGCCTGGTCCATGTCGATCGTGAGGCCGTCGTTCACGTAGACGGGGCAGAAGGGGCCCACGCCCGTCTCCGACCAGCGCACGTCCAGGACCTGCGCCAGCCGCCGCGCCGCCGCCAGCCGGTCGCGCGAAGGAACGATCAGGTGATCGAGTTCGATGCCCATCGCCGGCCCGCTAGGCCTTCGCCGGCTGCGCGTCGAACGCGGCCTTGTACACGCTGTTCCTCGGCGCGGCGAAGACCCGCCGCAGCATCGGCTCGAACGCGGCGACGGGCAGCGTCTCGGCCTTCGGGTCGAACGCCGGGTTGTCGTAGCGCTCGACGAACTCCGCCGTGAGCCCGTAGTGCGGGTGGTCCCGGAAGCGGTCGCGCAGGTTGCGGTCGAGGCCGATGTAGTGGAAGAAGTTGTAGCCCTGGAAGATGCCGTGGTGCTGCACCATCCACAGGTTGGCGTCGCTCACGAAGGGCTTGAGGATCGCCGCGGCGATGTCGGGGTGGTTGTAGGAGCCGAGCGTGTCGCCGATGTCGTGCAGCAGGGCGCACACGACGTATTCCTCGTCGCGACCGTCCCTCATCGCGAGCGTGGCCGCCTGGCGGCAGTGGGTGAGACGGTCGACCGGGAAGCCGCCGAAATCGCCGTCGAGGAGCGCCAGGTGCGCGAGAACCCGGTCCGGCAGCGACTTCGCCGTCTTCATCGCCTCCGGCAGGATGATCGCCCAATCCTCCTTCGTGCTGTCCTGCATGCGGGTGAAGGCGGCTCGCTGGTTCATGTCGGGCTCCGGGAAGGCGGGTCGCCGGATTCTGCCACCAAAGCGAACCTCGGTTGCGCGCGGCCCCCGACATCGACCACGCCGAAGAACATGGCGTAAGGGCGCACCCAGAGGCCGGTGGCGTTGTAGAGCGGGCGGTAGACCACCACGGGCTCGAGCGTCTCGCTGTGCCTCGCGACGCCGACCACCTCGTACTCGCCGCCCTTGTAGTGGCGGTAGCGGCCCGGGCGCGCTTCGGGCAGGGGCGGCAGGTCGTTCATGTCGCGCCTCCCAGCGGCTTGTAGAGGTTGATGTGGGTCGGCATGAAGCCCAGCTGCGCGTAGAGCGCCTGCGCGCCCGTGTTGAACCCGAACACGTGCAGCCCGACGCCCGCGAGCCCCAGGCGGCGGGCCTCGCCCTCGATCGCGACGAGGGCGCGCCGCGCGTGTCCCTGCCGCCGATGGGCGGGCAGGACCTCGATGTCGTACACGTAGGCGATCGGCCGGCCGCCCTCCTCCTTGATGCCGAACCAGATCGTGCCCACCGCCGCGCCGCTCTCGTTCACGATGGCGTACAGGAACTGTCCCGGCGTCGCGAGGCCCTGCGGCAGGAGCGCCTCGTAGTCCGCCTGCGACTTCGCGAGCGCCTCGTCCTCGCGCCAGTCGCCCGAGGCCACCTTGTCCGCCGCGTAGGCCGGAACGACGAGGGCGATCCAGTTCGCGAACTCGGCTTCGGTGATCGGGCGTATCGGGGGGCTCATCGGGCGGTCACTTCGCCTCGGGAATCGCGGTGGCCTGCGACCAGACGGCCTGCCAGGCGCCGCCGCGCTCCTCGTACGAGTCGAGGTGCCAGAGGCGCACCACGCTGCCCGAGGGAAACGCGAGGACGGCACGGTAGCGCACGAGCGCCATGGCGGGCGAGATGCGCACCTGGATCTCTTCCGGCTCCCAGCTCACGTAGTGCAGGTCGCCGGACTCGATCGCGCGCAGGTACTCGTCGCGCGTGAAGGTCCGCCCGCCCGGCGTGACCAGCTGGTACTCCGGCGCGTGCAGCGTCTTCGCCAGGGCGATGTCGCGCGCGACGAGCGCCTGCGTGCGCCGGCGCTCGAGGTCCCGGAAGAAATCCGCGCCGGGCGCCGGGGCGGTCACCGGCCGTCCTCAGTCCTGCCGGCCGGTCTTCAGGATCCAGAGCGAGACCCCGCCCATCGCGACGGACACGCACCCCAGGAAAGTCCAGAACCAGGCGTAGCCCCGGGAATCGGCGGCCACCTGCGCGTCCGTGATCTCGCCCAGGGAATTGAAGCCCGTGACCGCGACGCTGAACGCGACGGCGGCGAAGACGAGGGCGATGACGATGGTCACCTGGGCGGAAAATCTCAAGATTGCACTCCGGGAGGGGGGACGGGCGGCCGCGAGCGCGGCCTCAGGCGCCAATGTCGGTGGAAATGGAGAAGAGCGCAAGCTCGGTGCGTTCCGCCGCATGCACGGCGCGCCAGAAGGCCTTGCCCTCCTCGTTGTCGCCGAACACCATCAGGTGGCACTTGTCGATGCCCTGCGCGCGAAGGCCGCGCAGGCCGGCCAGGAGCAGGCCGCGCCCCAGTCCGCGGCGCCTCGCCGCCGGCGCGGTCACCAGGTGGTGGATGAGCCCGCGCCGCCCGTCGTGTCCGCACAGGATGGTGCCCACCAGCTCGCCGCCCTCCTGCGCCACGAAGCTCAGCCCCGGGTTGCGGCGCAGGTAGCGCTCGATGGGCCCGCGTTCGTCGGCGGCGCTGAGCCCCACGCCGGGCGTGGCTTCCCACAGGGCGCGGGCGGCGGGGTAGTCCGTGGGTTCGAACGGGCGGATGGCGGCGGGCATGGCGGCGAATCCGACAAGCTACCGGAGGACCCGTCCTTCGCCAAGCGAAGGCGCCGGGGACCGATGCGCCGCCCGCCACCGCGCACGACCCCGGCATCGCGTCGGGGTCCCCCGGTCCCGGTGTGCTTGCTATCCTGCGGCCGTGAATTTCGCCCGCACCAAGATCCAGGCCCCCAGGCCGCCGGCGACGTACGTCGAGCGCGGGCCGGTCGCCGCGCGCCTGGCCAAGGCGCTGGGCGGCGCGAGGCTGGTGCTCGTCTGCGCGCCGGCCGGCTATGGCAAGACGAGCTTCCTGGCGCAGGCCGTGGCGCGCCTGCCGCCCGGGCACGGGCTGGCCTGGGTCTCCGCCGACGCGGGGGACAACCTGCAACGCCTGCTCGAGTGCCTGCTGGCCGCGCTGGAGCCCCTCGACCCGCCCTGGCGCACGGCGCCCGAATCCCTCGTGCAGCGCGTGGCCGGAAGCCTCGACGAGGAGCGCGCGGTCGCCGCGGAACTCATCAACACGTTGGAGGCGATCGACGTCCCGCACGGCATCGCCGTGTTCGACGATCTTCATCGCGTGGAGGACCCCGCCTTCTTCCGCTTCCTCGACCGGCTGGCGGAACGCCTGGGCACGCGCTGGACCCTGGCGCTCGTCTCCCGCACCGAGCCCCCGGTGGCCCTCGCCCGGCTGCGCGCCGCGGGCGAGCTCGCCGAGTTCCGCCAGCTGCACCTGCAGTTCGCGCGCGACGAGGCGCGACGGCTCGTCACGGGCGCCGGCTTCGACGCCGCGCTCGCCGACCGCGTCTTCGACCGCACGCAGGGCTGGCCGGCGGGCCTGCGGATGGCCATCGGATCCGTGCAGGGCGCGCCCGGCCAGTGGTCGTCGTCGCTGGAGAAGGCGCTGCGCAGCGGCGAGCGGCCGATGTTCGACTTCCTGATGGCGGAGGTGCTCGACCAGCTCCGCCCGGCGCTCGACGACTTCCTGCAGCGCGTGAGCTTTCTCGCCGAACTCGAGGCGTCCCGGTGCGCCGAAGTGTCGGAGCACCCCCACGCCGCCGCCATGCTGGACGAGATCGAGCGACTGGGACTCTTCGTCGACACGCTGGACTCGCCGGTGCGCACGCTGCGGCTGCACGACCTGTTCCGCGAGGCCCTGCAGCAACGGCTCCGGCTTCGCGATCCCGCGCTCTTCGCGCAGGCCCGGCGGCGGGCGATCGCCACCGAGCCCGATGCCGGCCGCCGCATCGCCCTGCTGGTCGAGGCGGGCGATGCCGGCGAGGCCGCGCGTCTCGCGATGGAGCACCTGCCCACGGCGATCGTCAGGACCGGCCCCGCGGGCCCCGCCCAGCTCCTCGGCCGTTTCCCCTCCCCCTTTCGCGAGCGCTCGCCCGAGATCCAGTTCGTGCGCGGGCTCGTCGCCTGGGTTCACTGGGACTACAAGGCCGCCTACGAGGCCTTCGCGCGCGCCGAGACGGCCTTCGCCGCCGCCGGGGACCGCGAGCGCGAGCCCCTCGTGCGCGCCTATCACGCGACGATGCTGATCTCGCTCGGCCGGATGAGCGATGCCGCGCGCGCGCTCGATTCCCTCGACGGCCTCGACCTGCGCCGGGACGTGCGCATCCTCGTGCTGAACGCCAAGGCCTGGTACGCGATCAACACGGGGCGCCTGCGCAGCGTGGCGGGAATCCTCTCGCAGATGCTCGACCTGCTGGAGGCGGAGGCTCGCCTCGACCTCTGGTACCACACGTCGACGCCGCTGCGCATGCCCGGCCTGCCGGGAATCGCCCGCCCCCTGATGCGCCACGCGGACCTGATGCTCCGGGCGGCTGGCGACGAGCCGGTCCTGCTGCGCTCGCTCGGGGTGATCGTGCAGGCCTGGTGCGCGCTCTGGCGCGGCGACCTGCGCGAGTGCCTCGCGCTGCGGCAACGCGCGCAGGAGGAGTCGGACTGGTCGGGCAGCACGGGCGCCGTGCGAAGCCACATGAACACGCTGGCGGCCTTCTCGGAGATCGCCGCCGGCAATGCCCCGGCCGCGATCGAAGCCGCGATGACGCGCGTGCGCGAGCAATTCGGCGGCTCGGGCCTGTGGAACCGTCACGTGCTCGCCCTCTTCACGGCCCGGGTCGCCGCGGCCTGCGGCGAGGCCGCCCTGCTTCGCGAGATGCTCGGCGAGGTGCGCACCGCCGCCCGCGACCTCGAGGCGGCCGGCACGCCCACGCACCGCCCCGTGGAACTGCCGCTCGCCGCACAGCTCGCGTGGCTGGAAGGAAGCAAGGACGAAGCGATCGCGGGCTGGCAGGCGGCACTGCGCGAGGAAGAGGCGATCGACTACTACGGCCAGGCCGCGGAGACGCGCGTGCGACTGGCGTGCGCGCTGCAGGAATCCGGTCGCGTGGCCGAGGCCGCCGACCTGCTGCGGCCCGTGTTCGACGAGGCCCTGGCGAACGGAGGGCCCGGCGGCGCGCTGCTGGCCGGGGCGGCGCTGAAGCGGCTCGCCGACACGCCGTGGTCCGGAGCGCTCGCGCCGGATCACGCGGCGATGCTGCGCGCATGGTGCGCGCGGGTTCCGGCCGAGGAACCGCGCGCCGACCGCGAGGGGCTCACGGCCCGCGAGCTGCAGGTGCTCGAGCGCCTCGCCGCGGGCGACAGCAACAAGGTCATCGCCCGCGCGCTCGATCTCAGCCTGCACACGGTCAAGCGCCACGTCGCCAACATCCTCGGCAAGCTCGGCGTCCGGACGAGGGGCCAGGCGGCCGCCTGGCTCGCGACCCGCAAGGACTGATCCCCCCTCCCCCCGGACCATGGCTCCCCGCTGGCGCGGGCCATGGCTCTTCCGGGCGATTCGCGCCCGGCCCGGCATCGCCAGACTTCCGTTCGTTGCATGCGCCACCGGCGCGTGCCCCGAACGGAGTGACGAATGCCAGACCAGCCGATCATCGCCGTCTTCGGCGCCACGGGTGCCCAGGGCGGTGGACTCGCCCGCGCCATCCTCGCCGATCCCGGGCGCCGCTTCCGCCTTCGCGCCATCACCCGGAGGCCGGACGGCCCCGCCGCCCGGGCGCTCGCGCAGGCCGGCGCCGAGGTGGTGGCCGCGGACCTGGACGACGCGCCCGGCGTCACCCGCGCGCTGAAGGGCGCGCACGGCGCCTACTTCGTCACCAATTTCTGGGAGCACTTCTCGCCTGAACGGGAGCTCGCGCAGGCGCAGGTGATGGCGAGCGCCGCCGCGGCCACGGGCGTGCGGCACGCGATCTGGTCGACGCTCGAGGACACGCGCGAGTACATCGCGCCGGGCAGCGGCCGCCTGCCGCTCCTCCTGGGCCGGTACAACGTCCCGCACTTCGACGCCAAGGGCGAGGCGAACCGGTTCTTCACGGACAGCGGCGTGCCGACGACGCTGCTCTACACGTCGTTCTACTGGGACAACCTCATCCACTTCGGCATGCAGCCGCGGCGCAGCCGCGACGGCCGTCTCGCGTTCGTGCTGCCGATGGGCGACGCGAAGCTGCCGGGCATCGCCGCCGCCGACATCGGACCGTGCGCCTTCGGCATCTTCGCGCGCGGCGAGGAACTCGCCGGCCGCTCGGTCGGCATCGCGGGCGAGCACCTGACGGGCGCGCAGATGGCGGAGCAGCTCGCGCTCGCGCGGGGCGAGCCGGTCGATCACGTCGACCTCACCCGCGACGAATACGCCGCGCTCGGGTTCCCCGGCGCCGAGGACCTCGCCAACATGTTCCAGTTCAAGCGCGACTTCGAGAAGACCTACTGCGCCTCCCGCAGCCTCGAGTGCTCGCGCGTGCTGAACCCGGCGCTGCGGACGTTCGCCGCGTGGCTCGCGACGCACGGGTCGCGCATCCCGGTGCAGTGATGCGCGCCGCGGCCGCCCTGCTGGCGATCCTCGCGTGCGTGCCGATGCAGGCGAGCACGTCCGGCCCGCCGCCGCTGCCGCCCACCCTGCGCGAGACGGGTTTCCACACGCTCGCGAAATCGCCGTTCGCGCCGCAGTACCCGCTGTGGTCGGACGGGACGACGAAGCGCCGCTGGATCCACCTGCCGCCCGGCACCGCGATCGACGCGTCGCACCCCGACGCCTGGGAATTCCCGCCCGGCACGCGCCTGTGGAAGGAGTTCGGCTACGAGCGGCCCGTCGAGACGCGCTTCATCGAGCGGCTGCCGGACGGCGCGTGGCGCTATGCGACCTACGCGTGGAACGCCGACGGGTCCGAGGCGACGCTGGTCCCGGAGGACGGCCTGCGCCGCGTGCCGGCGAAGGGCGCGCCGGAAGGCCGCTACGCCATCCCCTCGCGCCTGGATTGCGTCGCGTGCCACGAGGGGCCGGCCGTGCCCGTGCTCGGCTTCACGGCGCTGCAGCTCTCGCCGGATCGCGATCCGCTCGCGCCGCACGCCGATCCGCGCCGGCCCGAGCACCTCGACCTGCCCGGCCTCGTCGAGCGCGGGTGGCTGGCCAACCTGCCCCGGCACCTGCTCGACACGCCACCGAGGATCGCGGCGGCGAACGCGTTGGAGCGCGCGGCGCTCGGCTACCTGCACGGCAACTGCGGCCACTGCCACAACGACGGCGCGCTGGCGGGCGTCGAATTCACGCTGGCCCACGAGGCGGACCGTCCCGCGCAGAGCGCCGCGCGGGTACGCGCCTCGCTTGTCGGCCGCGAGGGCCGGTTCCGCGATCACGGCGGCACGGCATCGCGGCGCGTCGTGCCGGGCGACCCCCCGTCGAGCGTGATCGTGCAACGCCTGAAATCACCGAATCCGATGGCCCGCATGCCGCCGCTGGGCGTGCGGGTCGAAGACACCCCGGCCGTTCAGCTCATCGAACGCTGGATCCGCAACCTCGACCGACCCAAGGAGCCATGACATGTCCCCAGCCCTGAAGAGGCTCGCCCTCGCCGCCGCGCTCGCGGCCGTCCCTGCCATCGCGTGCGCCAATGATGCCGTCCGGACCGCCTCGGTATCCGACACCGACCGGATCGCCCTCGGCAAGTACCGCGTGACCACGTCCGGCTGCCACGATTGCCACACGCCCTGGAAGATGGGCGAGAAGGGACCGGAACCCGACATGAGCCGCATGCTGTCGGGACATCCGGAGGGATCCGAGCTGTCGCCGGCGCCCAGGCCCCCCGCGCCCTGGGTGATGTCCGCCTCCGCCACCAACACCGCCTGGGCCGGCCCCTGGGGCGTGAGCTTCACCGCGAACCTCACGCCCGATGCCGAGACGGGCCTGGGCAAGTGGACGCTGCGCAACTTCAAGGAGGCCATCCGCACCGGCCGGCACATGGGCCGCGGGCGCGAGATCCTGCCGCCGATGCCGATCCCGATGTACAAGCACTTCACCGACGCGGACCTCGAGGCGATCTTCGCCTACCTGCAGTCGATCCCGCCGGTGCGAAACCGCGTGCCCGAGCCGCTGCCGCCCTCGCCCGCGGTCATCGGGGAAGCGCGGCGCTAGGCCCCGTCCTCATCCAGCGGTACTGCACGTCCTCGAGCTGCCACAGGGGTTCGAAGCCGCGCGCGACGGCGACGAATCCCTGCCGCTCGTAGAAGCGGCAGGCACGGACGTTCCGTGCGAAGGTGAAGAGCGACAGCGTGCCCGAGGACTCGTCCTTCGCCAGGCGAAGCAGGCGCGAGCCGATGCCCTGCCCGATGTTCTCCACGCGCACGTAGAGCTGGGCGATCGTCTCGTCGTTCGCCGCGAGGAAGCCGGTGATCGCGCCGTCCTGGCGCACGATGCGGACCCGGTTGCCCGGCAGCACCTCGTCGCGCAGGTAGGCGGCCTGCTCGGCGAGGGAGTGGGGATCCCGGATGCCGACGCCATGCTCGAAGCTCGCGCGCCACATCCGCACGAGCTCGTCCGTGTCGCGCGCCTGGAAGTCCTCGATCGAGCCGGTGCCCATCGACCGCGATTGCGCGTCCGGCTCAGGCCGCCTTGCCGCAACCGCCGGGCTTGAAGATCCGCTTCGTCGAGGGCGGGTTCTTCGCGAGCTTCTCCGCCGGCCGCCGGGGACGGGCCGTGAACTCGCCACCGCAGTTCGGGCACACGCCCTTGAGCACCCCGGTCACGCAGGCGTGGCAGAAGGTGCACTCGAACGAGCAGATGAACGCCTCCGTCGATTCCGGCGGCAGGTCGCGGTCGCAGCATTCGCAGTTGGGTCGCAGCTCGAGCATGGTCGCCTCCTCATCCGGCTTCGCCGGGCTTTCGCGGATTCAGTTGCGCGGGATCGTAGAAGAATTCCTCCTCCACGACGCGCTCGCCTTCCCACCTCTGGTACGCGAGTTCCTCGATGCGTGTCGCGCCGCCGTCCGGCCATTCGAACTCGAACACCCAGCGGATCACCACCCGGTCGCCGTTCGCGAACACGGGCCGCACGCAACGCGAGGTGACGGACTTCGCGCGCGCGAGGACGCGCCTTTCGTTGGCCACGAGGAGATCGCGCCCGACCCGCGGCGGCGAGCGGTTCTCGCGCATCGAGGCGTGTTCGGCGTAGAACTCATCGATCGCCTCGGCGTGGGCGTTGGACTCCACGCGCGCGATGAAGCGCTCCAGGGTTTCGGCCGTCGGCATCGGTCGCGCCCTCAGTAAGGCGTGCCGTCCTTGCGGGTGAAGCGCCACTGGCCGGACACGAAGGCGCCCTTCAGGTCGTCGTCCGGGTACGTGACCTCGTCGCCCGGCGTGCGGTCGCCGATCTCGAGGTAGACGACCTCCTCGCCCGTCTCGTTGCGCAACTGGTGGCCGTTGCCCGTGCCGGCCTTGAAGCCCGCGCACATGCCCGGCGCGAGGCGCGTCGGCCCCTCGTCGGTGACCAGCGTCGGGTGGCCCGCAACCACGAAGATGAACTCGTCCTGCTTCGTGTGGGCATGGCGCAGCGCCGACATCGCGCCCGGCGCCATGCGGGTGATGTTCACGCCGAAGTTCGAGAGGCCGAAGAGATCGCCCAGGGTGCGCTTCACGCGCCCGTCCATGAGGGAGGCGAACGGCTCCGGGTAGACGGACTTCCTCGTGCGCGGGGGCGCGTCGAGGGCGACTACGGCAACGGGGCGCTGGGGTTCGGTCATGGGCATCCTCGCTTTTCGAGCGTCGAAGGATAACGCCGAAAGCGAAGCGCCGGCGCGCGGCCGGTTACGGCGGGTTACCGGCGCCGATGAACGCCCTCAGCAGCGGCATCGCCAGGTGCGGCACGTCCGGCACGATGCCGTGGCCGCAGTCGTCGAACTCCCGGTAGGTGAGGAGGTCGGCCCGGATGGCGGCGGCGATGTCGCGCTGGCATTCGATGGGCAGCATCGGGTCCAGCCGGCCGCCCATCACGAGAGTCGGGCACGCGATGCGGCCGAGATCGGGGAGCAGGTCGAAGGTGCGGCCCTCCCCGCCCGGCCGGTTGAACCACGCCGTCGCCTCGCGATTCAGGACGAAGCGCTTCTCGACGGCGGGATCGAGCCGGGCGCGCGTGTAGAGCGGAAAGGCGATCTCGAGCCAGGCCTTCAACACCTCCGGACCCGTGTCGCCCTCGATGAACCGGCGATGGGCGAGGTCCCCGGCCGCGTCCCCGCCCAGCCGGCGGAACATGTCGACCTTCGCCTGCGCGTGGGAGGCGGCCCGCGCCGACGTGCTCGCGAGGACCAGCTTGCCGGGGTGCGACGGATGGCGCGTGGCGTAGGCCATCGCGACCATGCCGCCGAACGAGGCGCCGTAGACGACCGGGCGCACGATCCCGAGGGCGTCGCAGAAGTTCTTCACGTCGTCGGCCCACTGCGCGAGCGTCCAGGATTCCTTCGGCCCGTTCTCGCTACGGCCGTTGCCGCGGTGGTCGAGATAGACGACCTGCGCGACGTCGGCGAGCGCGGAGAAGTCCGGCTTGTAGAGCGAGTGGTCCACCCCGGGGCCGCCGTGCAGCAGGACGAGCGTCGGGTACTCGCGCATCGCGTCGCCCTGCGCGCGAAGCCCGGCGCCCTCCACGTCGAAGTAGAGATGGACGCCGTTCACGAGGACGCGCATCGGATTCCCTCCGTCTTCAGTCCGGCGAGCGGCGCCATACGCTCGCGAGCCAGGGCTGCTGCTCGAGCGGCATTCCCGGCGGCCGGTAGTAGTGCTCCAGCTCCGCGAAGCCGGCCGCTTCGAGATACGCGCGCCACGCCGCGAGGTCGTGCCAGGCGCCGTACCGCCCGCCGCTCCAGCCTTCCTCGTTGTTGCCGCGCGGATTCGACGAGAAGAGCACGCCGCCGGGTTTGAGCGTCGCGTGCAGTTCGCGCAGCACGCGCGGCAGCTCGCTTCGGGGCACGTGGAAAAGCGAGGCGTTCGCGAAGATGCCGTCGAAGCTCGCGGCCGGCAGCGCGAGCGCGAGGAAATCCTGCTCCCAGACTTCGAATCCCTGCTCGCGCGCCATGGCCGCGAAGGCCGGCGAGCCCTCGAGGCCGACGGGCTCGTGGCCGAGCGCGCGCAAGGCGACGAGGTCGCGGCCCGGCCCGCAACCGAAATCGAGGATGCGAAACGGCAGCTCGCCCCGGATGTGGCGCAGCAGCGCGTCGATGTTCTGCCGGACGTCGTGGTTCCAGGTGCCCGCGCGGAAGTCCTCGGCGCGCTCGTTGTAGTGCGCGAGCGTCCCCGCGGTGATGAGGGCGCGTTCGTCCGGCGGTTGCTTCATCGGATGCCCTCGCCTGCGAACCCCGGCCGGTCGCGCGGGACGATCGCGTAGTACTCCGCCAGCGATTGCCCCTGCAGGGGCTTCGCCATCACGCGGATGGTATGGGTGCGCTTGCCCATGACGATCCCTTCCCGGCGACGCACTTCCGCATAGCCGCGTCCTTCCCAGAAGCGCTCGGCCTTGCGGTGCCCTTCGACGACGCCCAGGCGCATCCAGCGCGCGCCGCCCTCCCCGGCCCACGCTTCGAGTCCGGCGTAGAGGCACTGCGCGTCTCCCGTCCCGTGGCGGTCCGTCGCGACGATGAAGGTGCCCACGTGCCACACGCCCGCGGCGAGCAGGTCCGTGACCACGTTGGCCATGGCCGCGAGAGTGCCGCCTTCGTCGAGATAGCCGAACACCCACTTCCTCGTGAAGGGCCAGCCGGCGGGCAGTTCGCCGTGGATCTCCTCGCGGGCCTCGCCGGGCTGCGCGGGCTCGCCGTGCACCGCCTCGAAGTACAGCGGGTTCGCGTCGAAGAAGGCCTGCAGGAGCGCTTCGGCGCCCGTCGCGAGATCGACGACGGCGAGACCGGCGAGGGGCGAGCGCGGAAGCCCGATGGCCGCCATCAGCCGCCGGCGGGGATCGGCGCCTCGAGCAGGCACCCGAACTCGCGCGCGAAATCCACCGACACGCGCGCATGCACGGCGCCCTGCTTGTCGAAGAACCGCTGCGTGCCGCGCAGCGCGAACACGCCCTCGTGCCAGATGTTCGGGTGGATGTAGAGGCCCTTCTCGCCCGTGAAGCGGAAGCAGACGAACTTCTCCGGCGCGATGTCGTCCCCGGGCAGCGCGAGCGGCACGTAGAACGGCCGCTTGTCCAGCGGGAAGAAGAGCTGGCCGCCGTCGGGATGGTAGTTCGCGTGCCACAGCAGCATGCGGTCGGCGCGGCCGTCGTGGTCGTCGCGGGCGGCTTCGGGATCCTTCGCGTAGGCGAGGATGTAGTGCCCGTCCACGGCCGCGTTGCGCCCGTAGAGGATGTCGCCCTTCCATTCGCTCACGAACACGCCCTGCGTCGTGCCGCCCTGGTCGCCGGTGTCGGCATCGACGGGGCGGGTGCCCTGCGCCGGCCAGCGCACGATCTCGACCGGGTGCCTCTCGTGATCGTCGACGAGGCACCCGTAGCCCTCGAGCGTGGCCGCGGTCGCGTCCACCACGGGCATCGCGACGCGGCGAAGGCCGGCGGGCAGGTCGGGATTCAGGTAATCGATGGGCGCTTGCATGGGGGACTCGGTCAGGTGGCGAGGGCGGGCCGATTGTGCCGCCCGCGCCTTCGGTTCGTCCAGCGAGGCCGCGCGCGACTCAGCGCAGCCGGGGCCGCACGCGCTCGGCCATCACCCGGTACTGCGCCTCGACGAGGGCCGCGGCCCGCCGGATCGATGCGATCAATGCCCCGCGTCGTCGGGCGCCCGCCACCACGCCTCGGCGCCCTTGATGTGGATGAGGAGCTCGCCGAACGTGAACGCCTTGTCGGGCGAGCGCAGGTCCAGCCCCGGCCCGTGCAGTTCCTCGTGGACGGCTTCCCAGTCGTCCCACTGCGCGTCGTCGTCGTCCGTGTTGGCCTGCAGCATCTCCAGCTCGCGCTCGAAGAGGCCGCGGACGGCTTCGAATTCCTCCGAGGCGTGGAAGGCCCCGCTGTACCAGGGCAGGTCCGCCTCGCCCTTCTTCACCTCGATGGTGCCCAGGTAGACGTTGCCGCGCACCAGGTCCAGGACTGCGGGTATCTGCCGTGCCGTCACGATCGCTCTCCTTGCCGTTGCCCCCATCTTAGCGGAACCGCTTTGCGCGATCAGGGCGACGGGCGAGGCGACTGCGCGGACGGCGCCTTCGCGCGCCGCATGAACGTGTCGAGCTCGCGAAAGGCGACGATCGCCCGGCCGCGGTAGGCGGCGTAGTCCTCGAGGTACTCGCGGGTCGACCCGTAGGGCCCCGCGATGTGCCCCGGGCGCTTGGAATCGGCGAAGAAGTAGCGCTGCCCCCCGCGCTCGAACGAGGCGACCCAGTGCCTTCGCAAGGTGTTGCCGCCGAGAGACACCGGATCGAACTCGATCATGACGTAGGCGGGCTTCAGGTCGGGCGCCACCGCGCGAAGCGTCTCGACGGCGAATCGCGACAGGTCGACGCAGATGCCGTGGGGCGCCGCGTAGAAATCCTCCGGCGCGAGGATCGCCGGCGAGGGCCCGCGCGCCCGCTGGGTCTCCGAAAGGCGCATCGCGCGATCGGTGTCGTACACGAAGCGCGAGCCGATCCAGGCGTTCACGTCATCGGGCGCATGCCAGGAGCGCAGGGCCTGCCCGTAGGAAGCGGGGAAGGAGACTGCCGTGGCGGACACGGCGCGGTGCTCCGGCGCATCCGATCGGGGATCGGCGCGCTCCGGCAGCGACGTGCAGGCACAAAGGGCGACCGCCAGCGCGGCCACGATCGCCGGAGCGGCCCGGCCGAATTCGATCTTCCCGTTCATGGCGGCTTTCTTCGCAGGAGTGCCACCCGCTGGCGGGCGGCGATCGCTACTGCGCGTTCTGCGGCAGGCCGTCGGCGATGTCGTAGTAGTCGCCCTTGTCGGCCACGAAGATGTGGATGCCCAGCCGAGTCCCGGTCGGCGTGTCGAAGGCGCCCATCGCGACGCCGGTCGAGTCGCGCCGGATGGGGTCCCAGAAGAGCGTCGAGCCGCACACGGAACAGAAGCCGCGGCGCACCTTCTCGGAGGACCGGAACCACGTGACTTTCTCGGCGCCGTGGATCGTGAGCGCCGAGCGCGCGATGTCCGTCGAGGCGAAGTAGTGGCCGGACTGCTTGCGGCACTGGCTGCAGTGGCAGGCGTCGGGCGGCGGCAGGTCGCCCTCCACCTCGAACGTCACCGCCCCGCAAAGGCACGATCCCTTGTGCATGGTTCACCTCCTCCCGGATGGGCTATCGGCCTGCGCGCGGCAACGCGGGCGGCAGGCGCTTGCTGCGGTTGATCTTGAGCATCTCGTCGAGATCCGCCACGGACGCGAGGCCGCAGCCGTTCACGCTCGTGACCTTGGAGAGGCGCTCCTGCAGCCACAGGCCCGACAGCGCCCGCTCCAGCGTGAAATCGCCGGGCCCCAGGTCCGATTCCTCCAGAGGATCGAAGCGCGCCATGAGCGGCGAGCCATCGTCGTCGTAGAACAGCCAGTAGCCGTCCTGCACGTCGACCGCCTTGCAGCGGGTCGAGGCTTCCAGGGGCGAGGCGAGCGCCAGCACGGCGCTGCTGTCCTTGTCGTAGGCGAAGAGCATGGCTTTCCCGATCGTGGCGCGGTGAGACGTTTCCCTCGTTCTACTGGATCGCCTTGTCGATGACGGCAGACTGGCGCGCCTCGATCGCCTTCACCTGCTCGGGCGACCGCTTGAGCCCGTGGCGGGCGAACAGGGCGGCGAGGTCATTGTAGGTGACCCAGGCCTTGCCCGACGCGTCCTCCCAGACGAGGATGCGGTTGGGCAGGTCGATCGCGATCGTCGGCGCCTCGGCGATCAAGGGCGTGCCGCCCTTGGGATTGCCGAACAGGAGCAGTTGCGCTGGCCTCAGCTTGCCGGCGCCCTCTTTCTCCGCGTTGGCCGCGTGATCGAGCTTGTAGAACAGCTTGTACGCCCCGCTGGTTTCGATGGCGGACTCGAGCCGCGCCACGGTCTCTGCGACCGGGTACCGGCTGGCCTTGGTGACGAGCGTGGCATCCTGCGCCGCGACGAAGGGGCTGGCGAGGAAGAGGATGACCGGGGCAAGGACCTTGCGCATGAGTTTCTCCAGTGACGGGCGGGTTTGCATTCAGGGTTCGATCACCCGAACGCGCTAGAGGTTGCGGGCGTTCAGGGTAAGGACGACCGACGAGAGCTCGTCGATGCGCCGCTCCTGCTGCCGGGCCTGGGAGGCGATGCCGACCAGGTGCTCCGAGGCGAGGCAGAGCGCGCCGTGCAGCTGCGTCACCGTGGCGAGGACACGGGCGTCGCCCTGCAGGCACGCTTCACCTTGCAGCGAGGCGACCAGCGAATGGATCTGTTTGATCTGCGCGGCGAGGGCATCGAGCGGCGGGACGGTCGTCATGACGCCTCCTTCACGGCGATTTTCTCCGAAACGGCCTCACGCATTGCCGACTTCGACCGGTCCGACATCCATGCCATCGTAGGCATCGATGCCGTGCCGCTCGGCCAGGGCGTTGAACTCCTGGTTGCGCGCGTGCAGGGATTCGGGCGTGTGCCTTTCCACGCGCTCGACGTGCAGGAAGTAGGTCTTCCGGTCGTCGGTGCGGTAGAGCGCGACCTCGCGGTAGCCCTCGGCCACCAGCTCGTCCGCGACGGGCCGCAATTCCTTCTTGCTGGCGTGGGTGAAGAAGTAACCCCACAGCAACTCGTGGTCGGGATCGAACGGGGCGTCCTTGCGCATCTCGGCGAACATCTGCTTGAGCATCTCGAGGGTGATCATCGCGGGAATCCCGGAAAGGCCATCACCTCGCCCCGGCCGCGGCGGAAGGCAGCGGCGTCGCCAGCAGGATGGCCATCGCCTCGGGCTTGGTGAAGCCCTGGGCCTGCAGCGCGTCGTAGAGGTTCTTCTTGAAGACGGCGATGCGGCGCGCGGTCTCGGGCCGCTCCGCCGCCTTGAGCTGCGATTCGATCAGGGCGTCGGCCGCCTGCTCCGTGGCCGGCGCCATGGCCCCGGCCGAGGGCTGGAGCGCCTGCCGGAGCATTTCCAGCCGGACGCTGTCGGACGCGGGCGCCGCGGGCCGCGCGGCTTCCTGGGCGATCGCGGTCCCGGACAGCAGGGCGATCGCGGCAAGGCAGGCAAGGCGCTTCATGCCATTCTCCTGGAGGGAATCTCTCCCTCATTGTCGCCTCGCGAACGGGCCACGGCCAGCCCTGCCGCAGATCGCCGGGCGCCCGGTCTCAGGACATCCGCTCCCGCCACCGCGCCAGGTCCACGCCCTTGAAGATCATCCACAGGCACAGGGACATCTCGCCGACGAACGCCGGCACGAGGATGGCGGGGAAGATCACGGAAGCGATCGAGGGCGCGAGCAGCAGCGCGAAGCTGTTGGCGAGGTAGCACGCCCCCGCGACCGCCATCAGGATGCCGATCGCCTTGGGCAGGTACCCGGACCGATGGATCAGGTAGCCCTGGATGAGGCACGTGAAGCCGAAGAAGACGAGCCCGATGGCGAAGCCGTACCCGTGCGCCGTGATGGCGAGGCTGGAGAGCGCCTGCACCTGCTCGGGCGAGAACGCCAGCCGGTGCGCGCCCCCGCGCAGCAGGAACAGGGGAACGAGCAGGGTCATCTTGTTGGCGACGAGGACGGCGGTCTGGATGAGGTTGATGCCGGCCGCCGTGAGGGAGAGGTCGCGGCTCACCGGCCTGAGGAGCACATAGAGGATCACGATCAGCGGCAAGTCGAGCACCTGCATCAGCAGGTCGCCCGCGATGCCGGCGCGCCACAGGCCCTGCGAAGCCGCGATGCCGTCCAGGGTGGCCGCCGGATTGCCGGGGACGACGAGCGACCCGCGGACGGCCACCTCGCCGAAGAGACCCAGCAGGATGATGGCCAGGTAGATGACGCCGCCGGCTCGTGCCAGGGCCTGCGGCGATCGATCGATGGCTGCGTTCAAATTCGTGCCTTCCGATGGACGAACCAGGGCGCGGTCCGGTATCGCTGCGACGCCGCAACGGGCGCCGGCGGATTCAGCTCAGCAACCGGCCGTGCACTTGCCCGCGCCGTCGAATTCCATCGTCTTGCCGGAGAGCGGGATGTGCACCGGCGCCTTCACGGCCTTCATGAAGGCTTCCGTCTTGCTGCCCGGGCGCACCTTCCCGCCGACCGTGCCGACCTCGTTGGCGTGCGAGGCGATGACGGCGGCGGGCTTCACCAGCTCGTTCATCACGTAGGCCGCCTCGACGGGGCCGGTGGTGAAGCCGTCGCCGATGTTCATGACGGCGAGCTTCGCGCCGTAGTGGCCGCGCACGACGAGGTCCTGGTCGGCCGTGATGCCCGTGTCGCCCGAGAGGTAGGCGACCAGCCCGTTGCTGAACTTGAGCACGTAGCCCGTGGCGAGGCCCACGTCGCCGGCGATGCCCACGTCCTTCATGGCCTTGCCCAGGTCGCCACCGATGTAGTCGGGATCGACGCCGTTGCTGTGCAGCGCGGCCACCGTCGCGATGCGCACGCCGCCCACCAGCACGCTGCCGCCGAAGCGGGCGAGCATCGAATCCGCCGGGTTGCCGCCGTTGGCGCGCAGCTTCGCCGCGAAGAAGGGCGGCATCTCGCTGCCGGTGACGATCTTCGCCTTCTTGGCGAGCGCGATGTTCACCGCGTTGGTGTTGGGCAGCGCGGAGACCGACACGTCCGGCTTGTCGCAGCTGCCCGAGTTGGGCGCCTTGTTGTGCGCATTGCCCACGTGGTCGCCGTGCATGTGGCTGACCAGGATGATGTCGATCTTGCCCAGGCGCGGGTCGGTGGCGCCGGCCACCGTGCGGCCCACGTCGTAGAGGATGCGTGTGCCGTTGGGGTCTTCGAAAATCATCGCGCGGTCCTGCGGGCACAACTCGCCGTCGTGGCCGCCCAGCGGTGTCACCTTCAGGTTCTGGGCCAGGGCCGGCAACGCCATCATCGCGCCCAAGGCAGCCAGGGCGGCGATCCGGGTGGAACGGGCATTCACGCTCATGAGGTCCTCCTGTTTGTCGTTCTCATGGGGGAAACGTACTGCCGGCGGATGATAGCGGCGAACCCGCCGGACAGCCAAAGATCCCGCTACCGGCTCGCGGCGGGCCGCTTCGCCGCGGCGCCGGCGAAGCCCGTGCCCTCCAGCGCGCCGCCCCCGGTGCCGTCCGCCCTCGCCTCCTCGAGGGACCGCCCGGCCCAAGCGCGCGTGGCCGGTCGCGCCCTCGGCACCCCCGCGCCCCCGGCCGACGGCCGGGTGGCGTTCGCCCACCACGGCCTGACACGCTACCTCGGGG